>NZ_JARWCR020000038.1:0-80920 GCF_029846695.2 Bradyrhizobium nivariense
CACCCCAGCCCTCCCCCGCAAGCGCAAGCGGGAGAGGGAGCCGACCGCCCGTGTGAAAGTTCGTCGCATATCCCCTCACACTGCCGTCGCCCGCAAATGCTCCACCAGCATCTTCGCCGGCCGTGACAATGTCTTGAAACTCCGCGCGCAGATCACGAGCCTTCGGTTGGCGAAGGCGTCGCGCAGGCGGACTATGGCGAGCGGCATCAGTTTGGCGCAGCGGCGGGCGGCGGCTTCGGGCACCAGCGCGACGCCGACATCGGCGGCGACCATCTGGCAGATCGCGTCGAAATCACGCAGCCGCGCACGGAAATGCGGACGCATGCCGAGGCGGGCCGCGTGCTTCGAGATATGCATCTGAAGCGCGGTGGCGCTGGTCAGCCCGACGAATTCGCAAGCGCCCGCCTCCTGAAAATCGATCTGGCGGCGGCCGGCGAACGGGCCACGCTTGGACGTCACCAGCGTCAAACGGTCCTCGCTGAAGACGAAGCGCTCGATATGGTCGGGCAGCGCATGCTCGGCGGCGAAGCCGAGATCGGCGGCGCCCGCGGTGATCGCGGCCGCGATGTCGGTGCTTTCGCGCTCCTCGATATCGATGGCGACGTCGCGATGTTCGCGCAGGAAGCCTGCGAGAGCTTTGGGCAGATGCTCCGACAGACCCGACGTGTTGGCGAGGAAATGCACGCTGGCGCGCACGCCGCTGGCAAAGCCGGCGAGATCGCCGCGCATGGCATCGATCTGATGGATGACGATCCTCGCATGATCGAGCAGGCTCTCGCCCGCCGCGGTCAATTCGACGCCGCGCCGTCCGCGCTTGAGCAGCGCGACACCGAGCGCGTCCTCGAGCCCCTTGATGCGCGCGCTGGCCGAGGCCAGCGCCAGGTGCGACCGCTCGGCGCCACGGGTGATGCTGCGCTGGTCGGCGACCGCGATGAACAGCTGGAGGTCGACGAGGTCGAAGCGCATGGCTGGTCTCCTCAGCCTTCGCCACTAACGAAGGCAATCTCCGTAACCTCCAGATTGTGCCCGCGCGCGGCTTCGGTCAATGTGCAGGGATGATCGATCCGCTCCTGATTCTCATCGCCGCCGTCTTCCTGATCGCCGGATTCGTCAAGGGCGTGGTCGGGCTCGGCCTGCCGACAGTGTCCATGGGCCTGCTCGCAGTCAGCATGGCGCCCAGCCGCGCCATCGCCATCGTGATCGTGCCCGCCATCATCACCAACATCTGGCAGACTTTTGTCGGCCCACATTTGCGCGACATCCTGAGACGGCTATGGCCGCTGATGATCGGCACCGTGATCGGGTGCTGGCTCAATGCCGGCGCGCTGACCGGCCCGCATGCCCGCTACGGCACGATCGTGCTCGGCGTCCTGCTCGTCCTCTACGCCGTGATCGGCCTGAACAAATTCCAGTTCCGCGTCGCGCCGCAGAACGAGAAATGGGTCGGCGGCGTGGTCGGCGTGATCACCGGCGTGATCTCGGCTTCGACTGGCGTGCAGGTGATCCCCTCGATGCCGTTCATGCAGGCGATCGGCATGGAGAAGGACGAGCTGGTGCAGGCGCTCGGCGTGTTCTTCACGACAGCGACACTGGCGCTCGCCTTCAACCTCACCGCGGGCGGGTTGCTGACGCCGGCCAATGCCGTGCCGGGCGCCGTGGGCATGGCCTGCGCGTTTGCCGGCATGTTCATCGGCCAAACGGTGCGGGCGCGGATGCCGGCCGAAGCGTTTCGCCGCTGGTTCCTGATCGCGATGGTCCTGCTCGGCCTTTATCTCGCCGGCAGTGTGCTGCTGAAGGAGTTCGTCTGAGGGAAGTTACCGCGTCTCCAGCATGGCGACGCGGATGCCGAGATAGATGAAGAGGCCCCCGAGCGCGCGGTTGACCCAGGCGATCGCGCCCTCGGAGGCCCGCAAGCGATTGGCGGCCTTTGCCGCGAACGCCGCCAGCACCAGGCACCACAGCGTTCCCGTGCAGATGAAGATCAGGCCGAGCGTCAGGAAGGCGAGCGGCTTATGCGGTGAATCGGCTGCGACGAATTGCGGCAGGAAGGCCAGGAAGAACAGTGCGACCTTGGGATTGAGGGCGTTGGTGAAGACGCCCTGGAGGAAGACCCGCCGCAGCGAGTTCCGCACCGGCTCGTCGATGACCGATGCCAGCACCGGGCGCGACCACAGCATCTGAAGCCCGGTCACGACGAGATAGGCCGCTCCGACCAGCTTCAGGATCGAGAACGCGGTCGACGAGGCCATCAGCAGGGCCGAAAGGCCGATCGCCGCGGCCGCAACATGGAAAAAGCAGCCGCAACTGATGCCGAAGGCCGCAGCCGCGCCGCCCCGCCAGCCCATCTGCATGCTGCGGCCGATCACATAGACCGTATCGGGCCCCGGCGTGATGTTGAGTAGCACGCCCGACAGGACGAAGAGCCAGATTTCGTGAATGCCCAGCATGTGTGAGGTGCCTCCGCCGCCCAACCGTCGTCCTCAGGGCCGGCATAGTGGGTTCGCTCGTCCCCGTCCACCGCCGGATCGCGGAGGATTTACCTCGAATTTGCAATGCGGATCATACTTTCGCTCAGCCTCATCTGCTCTATAAAGGCAGGGTTCTTGAAATGCGGGATTCGAGGCGACTGCCACGCCGTGGCCGGTCCTCGATCCCTTCCAAGTCCCTTGCAAGTCTCTTGGAGCTCCGGAATATGGAAAGACGTCTGGCTGCCATCGTCTGCGCCGATGTCGCCGGCTATTCGCGCATGATGGGCACCGACGAGGCCGGCACCCATGCCGCCTTCAAGGCCCATCGCAGCGCGATCCACCCCATCATCCTCAATCACGGCGGCCGCGTCGTGAAGAACACCGGCGACGGCTTCCTGCTGGAATTCCCGAGCATCGTCGGCGCCACCGAGGCCGCGATCGCGATGCAGACGCTGATGGCGGAGCGCAATCACCATCTGCCCGCCGATCGCGCCATGCAGTTCCGGCTCGGCATCCATATGGGTGACGTCATCGCCGACGAGGACGAGGTCTTCGGCGACGACGTCAACATTGCCGTCCGCATGGAATCGGTCGCGAGCCCCGGCGGCTTCGCGATCTCGGCCAAGGCCTACAGGGAGGCGAGCAAGCATCTCACCGTGCCGCTGGTCGATGCCGGCAACCACCGCTTCAAGAACATCAAGGATCCGGTCAGGGTCTGGACCTGGACGCACGAGGGCGCGCCGGCGCTTGCGCCCGCGCTGAGGGAGACGTCCGCCCTCTCGCAACAATACCGCACCGCGATCGTCGGCGTGCTGCCCTTCGCCAATCTCAGCGACGCCCAGGACGAGTATTTCTCCGACGGCCTGACCGAGGATTTGATCCACGCGCTGTCGCTACAATCCTTCTATCGCGTGCTGAGCCGCAACTCGACCTTCGTGTTCAAGGGCAACAATGTCAGCACCCGCCTGATCGCGCGGGAGATCGATGCCACCTATCTGATCCAGGGCTCGGTACGGCGCGCCGGAGCCAAGATCCGCGTCACCGCCGAGCTGATCGCGCCGGAGACCGGCGAGCAGCTCTGGACCGGCCGCTACGACCGCGACATCGGTGACCTCTTCGCGATGCAGGACGAGATCACCACCAACCTGTCCGCCGCCATCGCCACCGAGATCGTCCGGGCCGAGGCCTCGGCGCCGGCGCGGCTCTCGACCGACGTGACCGCCTGGGACCGCTTCCTCAAGGGGCTGTCGCACTACTACCGGCAGACCAAGGAGGACCTGAACGCCGCCGTCGGACTGTTCAGGGAGGCCATCAGGCTCGAGCCCAAACTGTCGATCGCACACGCCTATCTCGCCACGATCCAGATCCAGAGCATCCAGTTCGGCTGGGTCAAGGGCACGCGGGAGATGTGGGCCGAGGCGATGAAGCTTGCCGAAACCAGCGTCCGGCTCGACCCGCGCTCGTCCTTTGCGTTCTCGAGCCTGTCCTGGGCTCATGCGATGGAGGGGCATTACGAGGCCGCGATGGACGCCGCCAAGCGCGCGGTCGCGCTCAACCCCTACGACAATGGCGCGCGCGGCGTGCTCGGCATTTGCCATTTCGTCATCGGCGAGCACCGCGAGGCGATCGAGCTGTTCTCGATGGCCGCGCAGCGCGACAACAGCGATCCGCGCTACCAATGGGCCGCGCTGAATGCCTTCAGCCATTATCTGCTGGGCCAATATGACGCGACCCTGTCATGGGCCCGCGAGCAGCTCTACATCAACCCGAACCACATGCAGGCGCTGGCGATCCGCGCCGCGGCGCTGGCGCAATTGGGGCGGGCCGGCGAGGCGATCGAGGCGACCCGCGTGCTCATGGGTAACTACCCGACCCTGAATGTCGACCGTCACTTGCGCAATTTCCACTGGAAGCGGCCCGAGGACCTCGCCCATTACCGCGATGGACTTCTGAATGCGGGCGTGCCGCTCGGCAAACTGACCCTGGTCCAGAGCGACCTCAAACGCGTCGCCGAATCCTGAGGGCCAGCCGCGGCCACGCGGCAATTTCCCGTCCACCTTTATTGACACGACAGTGAATTCGACCACACTTCGCTACACGCTGAAGCAGTATGTGTGCTGCCGGTTTGTTAGGACTTTCCGCGCTCTATCGCCGCGTCTGTATTTCACGATTCGCTGTTTTCAGGATTTTGGGCCATGCAAGACTCCGCTTCGAAGCCCCCCTTCGACCCCTCGATCCAGGTCTCGCCGAACAATCCCTGTCCATTCCTGCGCGGCCTCGTCGGTGAAGGCTTTGTCGACGGCGGGACTGTCCCGCTCGGCACGCTGTCGCAGACGATCGCGAATGCGAGCGGCGAGACCGGGCTGAAGAAGGCCTTCGCCCGCATCCAGGTCCGCGGGGTCGCGCTCATCGCCAACGGTCTCGGTCACATCCTGAAGAGCGTATTTTCGGGCGCGCAGCTCGACGCGCTGCGTGGCGGCCCCCTCGACAAGCGCGGCGCCGGCTCCCGCATCCTCGGCGTCGACGGCAAGGTCGATGAGGACGAGCTCGCGCGGTTTGCGAGCTTCGGCCGGAATTACCAGGATCCGAACGGCGGCGGCTCTGAGCCCGGTCTCAACGCCTCGGAAATTGGCGTCTTCATGCGCGACAACCTCAAGCGCGCCGGCAGCGCCGCGCGCTGGTACTATCCGTTGCTGATGAAGTTCGAATGGCCAATCCTCCTGAAGATCGTGGGCAAGGGCGCGGGTGAGGACCGCTATCTCAGCGTGGCCGACGTGCGCACGCTGTTCAACGAGCGCCAATTCCCTGCTCGCATCACCCAGCGGCTCGTATCGCAGCCGGTGCTGTCGACCTGCCAGCGCGTGGTGCGGGGCGCGCTCAAGTTTGCGGCACTGCTCGTCGCCCTCGGTCTCGTCGTGCTCGTTGCCGTCGCCGAATTCCCCAACCAGGTGCGCGCCATGCTGCCGCAAAAGGGAATTCTCGTGAATCTGCTGCCGCCGCCCCTGCCCACGGTCCCCGAAACGAAGGCCGCCTACTGGCTCGAGCAGAACTGGTCGCTGAAGGACCGGCACTGGTTCCACCATGCCAGCCAGGGCACCGCGACCTTCCCGGTGCCCTATGAATGGTTCATGGCGCTGGAGCAGCCGCGCCTGCATCTGTTCTCGCGACCGGGCATGATGAAGGACAGCGCCTATCTCGAGCGCTTCGGCTTCATCCCGAGCCCGCAGTCGATCCTGACCGACGCGACGACGCTGCGTCGCTTCGGTTACGCCAATGTCTACGAGACGACGCAGGTGCCGGACTGGTCGACCAGGTGGACGCCGGCGGAGAACGTCGACGGCCTGCCGGTCGGCTTTGCACGGATGACCGGGGTCAGCGATCCCGCGACCGGCCGACGCGAAGAGGACAAGATCGGGTTGACCTGCGCGGCCTGCCATACCGGCCAGATCCACTACAAGGGCGTGGACGTGCGTTTCGACGGCGGCCCGGCCATGACCGACCTGAAGAAGCTCGAGCTCTCCACCGGCCTGTCCATCGCGTACACCCTGTACGTTCCGTTCCGCTTCCAGCGCTTTGCCGATCGCGTGCTCGGCCCCGATGCCAGCAAGGCTGAGCGCGACGCGCTCAAGCAGAAGCTCAGCGCGATCGGCAACTTCCTGATCGACTGGGCGAAAACCCAGCAAAAGACCATTGAAGGCAAGAAGACCTGGAACGGCAGGCAGCAGAGTGACACCGAGGAAGGATTCGGCCGTCTCGACGCCCTCAATCGCATCGGCAATCAGGTCTTTTCGCAGGATCTCGCGCTGAGCGGGCTTAAGGGATTCGAGAAGAACCTGCACGCCCAGGACGCCCCGGTCAGCTATCCCCCGATCTGGACCGTGCCCTGGTTCAAGTTCGCCCAGTACGACGCCTCGATCGAGCAGCCGCTGATCCGCAACGCCGGCGAAGCCCTCGGCGTGACGGCGTTGCTCAACCTGTCCGACGCCTACCCGGAAGACAGGCTGTGGCGGTCCTCGGTTCATATCAACACGCTCGGCTGGATCGAGGACATGCTCAGGGGGCCCGATCCGTTCAAGCCTGCGGATCCCTCCACCGGTCCGAAGTTCGGCGGTCTGCTGGCGCCGAAATGGCCGTCGCAGATCCTCGACGACCATTGGAAGCTTGATCAGAAGAAGGTCGATAATGGCCGCAAGATCTACGCCGAAATGTGTTCCGGATGCCATCTGCCGGCCACCGACACCCCGGCCTTCTGGTCGTCGGGACATTGGGAGCCGAGCGGCGACAGCAAAGTGCTGAACGCGGTCACGATCCCCCTCGACGAGATCAAGACCGATCCCGAACAATCGCTCGTGCTCAGCAACAGGATCGTCGATTTGCCCGGCTTCCTGAAGGTGAATACGGCCGACCTCCAGAAATGGTGGCAATGCGACGTCTCGACCGCGAGCTCGCCGACCGAGATGGTGTATGCGCTCGGGCTCATGACGGTGGTCGACCTCGTCGCCCGCAAATGGATGGACGACGAGAAGACTCCGGACGCCGAGCGGGCGAAATTGTGGAATCTCGCGCGCAAGAACTGCCTCAATCCGGTTGGGGGAGCGCGCTATCGCGCGCGGCCGCTGAACGGCATCTGGGCCACCGCGCCCTATCTGCACAACGGCTCGGTGCCGTCTCTCTACTGGTTGCTGAAGCCTGCAAGCGAGCGCCCGCAAAAGTTCTGCATGGGCCGCCGCGACTATGATCCCGTGACCGTCGGCTTTGCGGTCACCGCCGACGAGACGTGCAAGATGGGTGAAACCGAGTTCTCGGCGGGATCGGAAAAGGATCCGGTCCAGGGCAACAGCGTGCTCGGCCATTCCTTCGAGCGCAAGCCGGGCGAGGAAAGACGTCCCGGCGTGATCGGCCGCGTGTTCAAGGACGACAACGAGCGCTACGATCTGATCGAGTATCTGAAGACGCTGTAGCGGAGCTCTGTCCCAAGCACGCCGCCCTCGTCCTGAGGAGCCCGCACAAGGCGGGCGTCTCGAAGGATGGCCGCGGGCAAGAGCCGGGCCTTCATGGTTCGAGACGCGCGTTCCGCGCTCCTCACCATGAGGGTCTTGCGTCTAAGCGGCCGAGGGAGCGCACCGCCTTCGCGGGTGCCTTCTCACTTGAACAGCGGCGTGCCCGGCACGAAGGCGTCGAAGGCGGCCCAGAACTGGGAACGGTAGCGGTCCTGCTCCTGGAGAATCTCGTGCTTGGAGCCGGCGATCACGAGATGGGAGCCGGCGCGCAAATGATAGGCGAACTCCTCGATCGCCGCGGTCGAGACCACGGTGTCGCTGGAGGCCGCCAGCATCAGGATCGGCTGGCGGATCTCGGAGGGGTAGTTCTTGCCTTTAAAGGTGTTCATGGCGCGGAAGGCGGTATCGGCCCAGGCGACCGTCGGTGACGCGAGCCCAAGGGTCGGATCCTCCTCCAGGATCGCGGCATTGCGCGCATAGCGCACGGGATCGCTGGTCAGCGGATTGTTGATGAAGGGATTGAGCCCGGTGATCTGGTCGGTGCCGCCGGGGACATAGCGGCCGCCCATCCCCAACATGCGCATCGACTTCAGCAGCGTTCGCGCCGGAAACGAGGTGGCGCGGCCGGGCAGGTCGATCATCGGCGCCGACAGCACCATACGGTCGAACCAGCGCTTGCCGGCATGCGCCACCCGCAGCAACACCGTGCCGCCCATGGAGTGGGCGAGCGCGAAGAAGGGCGGCGGGCAATCCGGCAGCACCACCTGCTGCACGAAGGTCTCGACGTCGATCTCGAAATCGGCGAAGTCGCGCACATAGCCCTTGCGCGGATCGCGCAGGCGGCGCGAGGAGTGACCCTGCCCGCGCCAGTCGATCATCGCCACCGCAAAGCCGCGGTCGCGCAAATCGCGCACGGTCTCGAAATATTTCTCGATCTGCTCGCTGCGTCCGGTGAAGACGCAGACCGTGCCCTTGCGGTTCGCCGGCGGCGCCCAGCGCGCAAAGCGCAGCTCGGCGCCATCGGGCGTCTTGATGATGCCGCTGACGACGTCTTCGGGAACGGGATTGGACGGTATCGAGACCAGCGTCATGATTGGAAGTGCTTGGGCGCGAAGTGCTGCAAATCAGGGGGCGGGAGCGCCGAAAAGGCGCAAGTAGCCGCCCTCTTGAACGCCGTTCCCCTGAACCCATATCACCATGGTGCAGGCCGCTACCAGTGTTTCGGAACCGGAACATCAGGCTGCACACAGACTAAAGCCCGGCCCGATAGGCGGGCGGGTTACCAACAGTCGCTCAATGGAGGACTTGACCATGCGGACCTACGACCTCACCCCGTTCTATCGTTCCACCGTCGGCTTCGACCGTCTCTTCAACCTGCTCGACCAGGCCGGTTCGGACGGCAGCCCGGGTTATCCCCCCTACAATATCGAGCGTACCGGCGAGAACGACTACCGCATCTCCGTTGCGGTTTCGGGCTTCGCCAAGGATGAGCTCTCTATCGTCGCGAAGGAAAACACGCTGACGATCAAGGGCGAGAAAGTCGCCAACGAGAACTCGAAGTCCGAAGTGCTCTACCGCGGCATCGCCGCGCGTGCCTTCGAGCGCGCCTTCCAGCTCGCCGATTTCGTGCAGGTGAAGAACGCCTCGCTCGAGAACGGCCTGCTTCACGTCGACCTCGTGCGCGAGATCCCCGAAGCCAAGAAGCCGCGCCAGATCGCGATCAATGCCGGTGCGCAGGGCGCCCAGGTGATCGAGAACTCGGTCGCCGCCTAAGCACAACGACAGCCGCCAAGTTGCGAAAACGCCCCGGTGCCCCGGGGCGTTTTTTTCCCGCGGTCGTCCTGGCGAAAGCCAGGACCCATACCGCGAGGTCTATCAATCGTGCGCGGTAGCAATACCGAACGACCAATCTTCGCCAAACATCTCCCTGGGGTAATGGGTCCTGGCTTTCGCCAGGACGACGCCAGTAATTTGGATAGTTTCCGCACCGCATCACAGAACGGTGACCCGGCGTAACGCCGCCGCCTCGCGCTCCGTCCTTTGGACATCGCATCCAAAAACAAGACGGAGAACGATCATGACACTTTGGCGCAGCCTTTTCGTCGCCGCGAGCCTGCTGGCGGCCCCCATCAGCCTCGCTCACGCGCAGACCGCGCAGACGGTGAAGGCCAAGAACGTCGTGCTGGTGCACGGCGCCTGGGCCGATGGCTCGAGCTGGTTCGAGGTGATCCCGATCCTCCAGGCCGCAGGCCTCAACGTCACGGCCGTGCAGAATCCGCTGTCTTCGCTTGCGGACTCCGTCGAGGCGACCAAGCGCGTGCTGGCCGAGCAGGATGGTCCGACCGTGCTGGTCGCGCATTCCTGGGGCGGCACCGTGATCAGCCAGGTCGGCACCGATCCGAAAGTCACCGGCCTCGTTTATGTCGCCGCGCGCGCCCCCGATGCGAACGAGGATTTTGTCGCGCTGTCGAAGCAGTTTCCGACCGGTCCGGTGCGCGCCGGCATTGTCGAGCGCGACGGCTACACAAAACTCTCGGAAGACGCCTTCCTGAAGTATTTTGCCAATGGCGTGAAGCCGGAGCGGGCCAAGGAGCTTTACGCGGTGCAATGGCCGACGGCGGCCTCGATCTTCTCCGGCCGTACCACGGAAGCGGCATGGCACTCCAAGCCGAGCTGGTACGCGGTGTCGAAGAACGATGACACCATCAATCCCGACCTCGAACGCTTCCTCGCCAAGCGCATGAGCGCGACCACGATCGAGCTCGACGCCGGCCATCTCTCGCTGGTGTCGCATCCGAAGGAGGTCGCGAATTTGATCCTGGAAGCGGCGGGGTACGGGCGGAGCTGAGCGGCGATTGTCACGGATGCAAAAGGCGCCCGAGTTCTCAGGCGCCTTTTGTTTTGCCCCACTCTCTCCCAACGTCGTCCTGGCGAAGGCCGGGAGCCATTACCCCAGGAGGACGTTTGGCGAAGACTCGTCGTTCGGTACTGGCATCTCACACAATCGATAAACCTCGCGGTATGGGTCCTGGCCTTCGCCAGGACGACACCATTGGTGTGATGCGCCGCGTCCCCTAATCCAACCCTTGCGCGGCTGGCATCTCCTGCGTCGGCAGGATCGGTAGCACTGGTTTGGCCTGCCCGACAGTTGGAGCAATGGCTTGCGGCGCGGCCTCGGCGGGCTTTGCCGACACGACGGCCGCGGTCTGCGTCGCAGGCTCCGCCGGCTTGGCGGCTGCGACCGGCGTCTCGCCGCGCGGCGGAGCCGCCTTCGGTAGCGGTACGGTGCGGCTGGCGACATGCGGGATCGAGGCCGGTGGGCGTGGCGGGCCGCTGCGGACCATGGTCGGCGGCGGCAGCGCGCTTTGCGGGCGGTAAGGCGCAACCCCGGGCTGTTCATAGCCCGGCGCCATGCCGTAGGCGTCAGCAGCCGGCATGAAGCGCAAAATTCTCCCGTCGCGGGCATCGATCACCAGCCGGCCATCGTCACCGCGGCGGTCGATCACCGCGATGGTATAGACGCTGCCGCGCAGGCGCGGGATGCCCAGCGGCGAGAAGCCGTTTTCGCGCAGCACCGCGTAGACCTCGGTCGATGGCAGCAGCACCGGGGCCGGTCCGCGTTCTTCGTAGCCATAACCGTAGCCTTGGCCGTAACGCAGCGGCGGTGGCGGCGCGGCCTCCGATGGCGCATAGGGTCCGTCGAAATCCGACACCGCAGTAGCGGCCCCGCTCCCGATACTGTTCGCTGGAACTTGCGCAAAAACCTGCGCTTGAGCGGCAGTCGCAGCCAGCGCCAGCGCGGCGGCGGCCACACATCCTGTGAAAAACTTCATGGTCGAGACGCTCCTGTCAGGCCCCCGAACGTCTCGCGCTCTTTCGCTTCTGGCGGCGTGGCGCGCCTTTCGAAGGGTCGATCCGAAGCATCATTGGGGATTTCGGCGTCGGCAGGGCCGGATCAGGGCGCGCTTGCTTCAAAACCGGGGCCGCGCGGCTTGCGGAAAGCGATGATTGACACCTCGGGAATCGGGACTTCCACGCGCTTGTGTGATAGACAAAAATTTGGCAAGGTGACGATTACGACAGGAAGACTGTCTCAATTTTGCTTGCGGTTCCGGCATAGGGATTGCAACGAAAGACGGTGCTTTCGAGCGCCAAGAAGGCAACAGGCAAAGCCGTTCTCGGGGACGAAGAGCGCCTTGGCCTGAATTTAAGAAAATGCGGCTCGCTAGCGGACGAGCGGTGACCCAGAAGCGGGTGCCGCGGGACGCCCAAGCTGCGCCGAAGATGGCGGTGAGGCAGCTTGCCGCATGGAGAGGACGAGGACATGAACGGGTCGCAAGTCGAGCGCGGAAACATCGTGGCAGAACAACTGTCGGCGACGGTCGCCTCGAAAACGACTGATCCGATTCAAGAACACAATTCGCGCCCGCCGGCCGTAGGCCTCTACGATCCGAGCCTGGAAAAGGATTCCTGCGGCGTCGGCTTCATCGCCAACATCAAGGGCAAGAAGTCGCACGAGATCGTCGCGGACGCACTGAGCATCCTCTGCAACCTCGAGCACCGCGGCGCCGTCGGCGCCGATCCGCGCGCCGGTGACGGCGCCGGCATTCTGGTGCAGATCCCGCACGCCTTCTTCAGCCGCAAGGCGAAAGAGCTCGGCTTCGCGCTGCCCAATCCGGGCGAATACGCCATCGGCGCGCTGTTCATGCCGCGCGACACCGCCTGGCGCAACGTCATCAAGAGCATCATCGCCGACCAGATCAAGGAAGAGGGCCTGACGCTGCTCGGCTGGCGCGATGTACCAACCGACAACTCTTCGCTCGGCGTCACCGTGAAGCCGACCGAGCCTGCCTGCATGCAGGTGTTCATCGGCCGCAACGGCACCGCCAAGACCGAGGACGATTTCGAACGCCGGCTCTACATCCTGCGCAAGTCGATCTCGCAGGCGATCTATCAGCGCCGCGACCGCGGCCTCGCCGGCTATTACCCCTGCTCGATGTCGTGCCGTACCGTGATCTACAAGGGCATGTTCCTCGCCGACCAGCTCGGCAAGTACTATCCCGATCTGCATGAAAAGGATTTCGAGAGCGCGCTGGCACTCGTTCACCAGCGCTTCTCGACCAACACCTTCCCGGCCTGGTCGTTGGCGCATCCCTACCGCATGATCGCGCATAACGGCGAGATCAACACACTGCGCGGCAACACCAACTGGATGGCGGCGCGCCAGGCTTCGGTGAGCTCCGAACTCTACGGCAAGGACATCAACCGGCTCTGGCCGATCTCGTACGAAGGCCAGTCCGACACCGCCTGCTTCGACAACGCGCTCGAATTCCTGGTGCAGGGCGGCTACTCGCTGCCGCACGCCGTCATGATGATGATTCCGGAAGCGTGGGCCGGCAATCCCCTGATGGATGAGACGCGCCGCGCCTTCTACGAATACCATGCCGCGCTGATGGAGCCGTGGGACGGCCCCGCCGCGATCGCCTTCACCGACGGCCGCCAGATCGGCGCCACGCTCGACCGTAACGGATTGCGGCCGGCGCGTTATCTCGTGACCAAGGACGACCGCATCGTGATGGCGTCCGAGATGGGCGTGCTTACGATCCCCGAGGACCAGATCATCACCAAGTGGCGGCTGCAGCCCGGCAAGATGCTGCTGGTCGACCTCGAACAGGGCCGCCTGATCCCCGACGACGAGATCAAGGCCGATCTCGCCCGGAGCCATCCCTACAAGGAGTGGCTCGAGCGGACCCAGATCGTGCTGGAAGAGCTGCCGAAGGTGCCGACCACCGGCGTGCGCTCCAACCTGTCGTTGCTCGATCGCCAGCAGGCGTTCGGCTACAGCCAGGAAGACATCACCATCCTGATGACGCCGATGGCCTCCATCGGCGAGGAAGCCGCGGGCTCAATGGGCAACGACACGCCGATCTCGGCGCTGTCGGCCAAGGCCAAGCCGCTGTTCACCTACTTCAAGCAGAACTTTGCGCAGGTCACCAACCCGCCGATCGACCCGATCCGCGAGGAGCTGGTGATGAGCCTGGTCTCGATCATCGGACCGCGGCCGAACCTGTTCGACCTGCAAGGCCTCGCCACCACCAAGCGTCTCGAAGCGCGCCAGCCGATCCTGACCGATGCGGACCTCGAAAAGATCCGCTCGATCTCTGATGTGGCGGAATCGCACTTCAAGTCACGCACGCTGGACACCACCTTCCACGCCGGCCTCGGTGCGGCCGGCATGGACCAGGTGCTGGACGAGCTCTGCGCGCGCGCCGAGAGCGCGGTGCGCGAGGGCGTCAACATTATCATCCTGTCCGACCGCATGGTCGGCACCGACCGGGTTCCGATCCCGTCGCTGCTGGCGTGCGCCGCCGTGCATCATCATCTGATCCGCACGGGATTGCGCACCTCGGTCGGCCTCGTCGTCGAATCCGGCGAGCCGCGCGAAGTGCATCACTTCGCCTGTCTCGCGGGCTATGGCGCGGAAGCGATCAATCCGTATCTCGCGTTCGAAACCATCATCGCGATGAAGGACCGCCTGCCCGGCCCGCTCGACGACTACGAGATCGTCAAGCGCTACATCAAGTCGATCGGCAAGGGCCTGCTGAAGGTGATGTCCAAGATGGGCATCTCGACCTACCAGTCCTATTGCGGCGCGCAGATCTTTGACGCCATCGGCCTGAAGGCGGAATTCGTCGGAAAATTCTTCGCCGGTACGCACACCCGCGTCGAGGGCGTCGGTCTCGCCGAGATCGCCGAAGAGGCCGTGCGCCGCCATGCCGACGCGTTCGGCGAGGCTCTCGTTTACAAGACCGCGCTCGATGTCGGCGGCGAATACGCCTATCGCAGCCGCGGCGAGGAACATGCATGGACCGCCGAGTCGGTGGGGCTGCTCCAGCACGCCGCCCGCGGCAATTCGCTGGAACGCTACCGCGCTTTCGCAAAGATCCTCAACGAGCAGTCGGAGCGTTTGCTGACGCTGCGCGGCCTGTTCCGGATCAAGAACGCGGACGAAGAGAAGCGCAAGCCCGTGCCGCTCGACCAGGTCGAGCCGGCCAAGGACATCGTCAGGCGTTTCGCCACGGGGGCCATGTCGTTCGGCTCGATCTCGCGCGAGGCGCACACCACGCTCGCGATCGCCATGAACCGGATCGGTGGCAAGTCGAACACCGGCGAAGGCGGCGAGGAATCCGATCGCTTCAAGCCGCTGCCGAACGGTGACAGCATGCGCTCGGCGATCAAGCAGGTCGCTTCGGGCCGTTTCGGCGTTACCACGGAGTATCTCGTCAACTCCGACATGATGCAGATCAAGATGGCGCAGGGCGCCAAGCCCGGCGAAGGCGGCCAGCTGCCCGGCCACAAGGTCGACGCGACCATCGCCAAGGTTCGGCACTCGACGCCGGGCGTCGGCCTGATCTCGCCGCCGCCGCACCACGACATCTACTCGATCGAGGATCTGGCCCAGCTCATCTACGACCTCAAGAACGTCAACCCGACGGGCGACGTCTCGGTCAAGCTCGTCTCGGAGATCGGCGTCGGCACGGTGGCTGCGGGCGTCGCCAAGGCGCGCGCCGACCATGTTACCATCGCGGGCTTCGAGGGCGGCACCGGCGCTTCGCCGCTGACCTCGATCAAGCACGCCGGCTCACCGTGGGAGATCGGCCTCGCCGAGACGCACCAGACGCTGGTGCGCGAGCGGCTGCGCAGCCGCATCGTGGTCCAGGTCGACGGCGGTTTCCGCACCGGCCGTGACGTTGTGATCGGCGCGCTTCTCGGCGCCGACGAGTTCGGCTTCGCCACTGCGCCCTTGATCGCGGCCGGCTGCATCATGATGCGCAAGTGCCATCTCAACACCTGCCCGGTCGGCGTCGCGACCCAGGACCCCGTCCTGCGCAAGCGCTTCACCGGCCAGCCCGAGCACGTGATCAACTACTTCTTCTTCGTCGCCGAGGAAGTTCGCGAGATCATGGCCTCGCTCGGCTTCCGCAGCTTCAACGAGATGATCGGCCAGGTGCAGCTGCTGGACCAGACCAGGTTGGTCGCGCACTGGAAGGCCAAGGGCCTCGACTTCTCAAAACTGTTCGTCAAGCAGAAGGAAGAGAAGGGCCAGAAGATCTATCACTCCGAGCGCCAGAACCATCATCTGGAAGCCGTGCTCGACCGCACGCTGATCGAGAAGGCCACGCCTGCGCTCGACCGCGGCGCGCCGGTGAAGATCGAAGCCGGGATCAACAGCACCAACCGCTCCGCGGGCGCGATGCTCTCCGGTACGGTCGCCAAGATCTACGGCAATGCCGGCCTGCCGCATGACACCATCCATGTCAGCCTCACGGGCACCGCCGGCCAGGCCTTCGGCGCCTGGCTCGCGCATGGCGTCACCTTCGAGCTCGAGGGCGAAGCCAACGACTATGTCGGCAAGGGCCTTTCGGGCGGCAAGATCATCGTCAAGCCGCCGAGGAACAGCGCCATCGTGCCTGAAGAGAGCATCATCGTCGGCAATACCGTGATGTACGGCGCGACCGATGGCGAGTGCTATTTCCGCGGCATCGCAGGCGAGCGTTTTGCCGTGCGCAACTCCGGCGCGGTCGCCGTGGTCGAGGGCGCCGGCGATCATTGCTGCGAATACATGACCGGCGGCATCGTGGTCGTGCTCGGCAAGACCGGGCGCAACTTCGCGGCCGGCATGTCCGGCGGCATCGCCTATGTACTGGACGAGAGCGGCGACTTCGACAAGCTCTGCAACATGGCGATGGTCGAGCTCGAGCCGGTGCTGTCGGAAGAGCTGATCAACGCCGGCACCTATAACCACTCGGGTGACCTCGAGGCGCACGGCCGGGTCGACGTGTTCAAGAATCTGCTCGACTCCGATGTCGAGCGCCTGCACGTCCTGATCTCGCGCCACGCGAAAGCAACCGGCTCCAAGCGCGCCGCCGACATCCTTGCCAACTGGCAGGACTGGCTGCCCAAATTCCGCAAGGTGATGCCGGTCGAGTACCGGCGCGCGCTGCGCGAAATGGCCGCCAACGCGGACGCCGAGCCGAAAATCGCGATCGGCGCGTAATAAAACGGCCTCATGGTGAGGAGCGCGATAGCTGCGTCCCGAACCATGAGGCCATCAGCGGGGCCTTCATCCTTCGAGACGCGACGCCAAGTGCGCCGCTCCTCGGGATGAGGGGTGACAGAACAAACGATTAAGCGGCAGGGACTTCGGGTTTAATGGGCAAGATCACGGGTTTTCTCGAAATCGAACGGCATGACCGCAAGTACACCCCGGCTGCCGAGCGCGTGAAGCATTTTCACGAATTCGTCGTTCCCCTCTCCGAGAAGGAAACGCGCGACCAGGCCGCGCGCTGCATGAATTGCGGCATTCCCTATTGCCACGGCACCGGCTCGGTCGCGCCCGGCACGCCGGGCTGCCCGGTCAACAACCAGATCCCGGACTGGAACGACCTCGTCTATCAGGGCAACTGGGAAGAGGCCTCGCGCAATTTGCACTCGACCAACAATTTCCCCGAGTTCACGGGACGCATCTGCCCGGCGCCGTGTGAAGCCTCTTGCACGCTCAACATCGACGACAACCCCGTCACCATCAAGACCATCGAATGCGCGATCGTCGACCGCGCCTGGGACAATGGCTGGCTGAAGCCGGAGATCGCGGCGGTCAAGACCGGCAAGAAGGTCGCGGTGATCGGCTCCGGTCCGGCCGGCATGGCTTGCGCACAGCAGCTCGCGCGCGCCGGTCACGACGTGCATTTGTTCGAGAAGTTCGCCAAGGCCGGTGGCCTGCTGCGCTACGGCATTCCCGACTTCAAGATGGAGAAGGGCGTCATCGACCGCCGCGTCAACCAGATGGAAGGTGAAGGCGTCACCTTCCACTACAACAGCCATGTCGGTGTCGACGGCAATATCGATCCGCGCGAGATGCTCAACGAATACGACGCCGTGGCGCTGACCGGCGGCGCCGAAGCCCCGCGCGACCTGGCGATCCCCGGCCGCGACCTCGACGGCATCCACTATGCGATGGATTTCCTGCCGCAGCAGAACCGCCGCGTCTCCAGCGAGCCGCTGGGCGGCGTCCAGGAGATTTTGGCGGACGGCAAGCACGTCGTCGTCATCGGCGGTGGCGACACCGGATCTGACTGCATCGGCACCTCGCTGCGCCAGGGCGCGCTCTCGGTCACCCAGCTCGAGATCATGCCCGCCCCGCCCGAGCACGAGAACAAGGGCCTGACCTGGCCGAACTGGCCGCTGAAGATGCGGACGTCCTCGAGCCAGGCCGAGGGCGCGGTCCGCGAATTCGCCGTGCTGACCCAAAAATTTTCCGGCGAGAACGGCCAGGTCAAGAAGCTGCACTGCGTGCGCGTCGACGACAAGTTCAAGCCGATCGCTGGCACCGAGTTCGATCTCGACGCCGACCTCATCCTGCTCGCCATGGGCTTTGTCCATCCCGTGCACGAGGGCCTGCTCAAGATGCTCTCGGTCGAACTCGACCCGCGCGGCAACGTCAAGGCCAACACGCTCGACTACCAGACCTCGCGCCCGAACGTGTTCTCCGCCGGTGACATGCGCCGCGGGCAATCGCTGGTGGTGTGGGCGATCCGCGAGGGGCGGCTGTGTGCCCGGTCGATCGACACGTTCCTGATGGGGAAAACGGATCTGCCGCGGTGAGGTTTAGCGAGCTGATTGCGACGATCTGAGCTGTCATCGCCCGCGAAGGCGGGCGATCCAGTATTCCGAGACGGTTGCCGTCTATTGAAAGGCCGCTGCGTACTGGATGCCCCGCCTGCCGCCTTCGCTAAAGCTTCGGCGCCCCTGGACCTGAACCCCGGCGAAGCCTTGGCGTAGCCGGGTCGCGGGGCATGACGGCGGAGTAGATGGCGAGAGCGGCGGGCCTTAGCCCAAGACGTGCGGAAAGTGCTGTGCGTCCCACTCGTCAAGCCGGAACAGCACCTTACCGTATTCGAGAAGCTTGTCGTTCGGTCGATAGGGACGCGTCGAAACTTCGACGTCCGATGCTACTTCACTTGGCATCAAGTGAAAGTGCTCGTTGGTCTCACTCAGGGCAAGCAGTTCTTTGACGAGAAGGTCTCGGCCTTCGGGATTAAGCCATAGCTCGAATTCACCGGCCGAGTTGATGTCCAAAGTAATTCGAGCCGCCATAGTGGCCTCCCCTCAATTCTGCATCCTCACCCCCAGCATCACCACCGTCCCCTGCGAGCTTGATCCCGGCTGGTTCGAATCCAGGATGTCGTGGCGCAGCGTGCCCTTGATCCAGATGTTGCGGTTGAGCTTGTAGATCAAATTGCCTTCGAGCGAGTAGGTCTTATCGTTGCGGTTCTGGCCCTGGTAGTCGTAGGTGCCGTAGGTGAACTTGCCCACTGCTGTCAGCCAGCGGCGGAAATCGTGATCGACTTCGGCGGCGTAGGTGTGCACCAGCACGCCGGAGGAGCCGGGGACCGTGGTCTCGGCGATTTGCGTGTCGGTGGCGAATTTCACCGTGGTCAGGCCGCTGGCGTTCCAGATCAGCGAGCCCGAGGTCAGGAAGCCCGCGAGCTGGCTGAGGCGCGGATCGACATAATTGCGCGCGGAATAGCCGACCGAGATCTCGCCGGTGAGGATGCGCGAGAATTCGAAGGACGAGCCGACCTTGGCATAGCCGCCGTTTGAGTCGCGGAAGTAGCCGTTGCGATCAGCGGGCTGGTCGTGCACGCGGGTGTCGCCCTCGATCTCGACGAACGGCTTCAGCCCCGGCTTGAGGTCGTAGGAGAAGCGGCCGACGCCGCCATACTGGTTGAAGTCACGGTCGTCGTTGCTGGACACCGTGCCGTCAGTGAGCTTGGAGTTCGTGTACGCCGTGCGGTCGACGGTGGCGCCGGCCGCGACCTGGAAGCGGTTGAAGGTCTGGTCGAAGCCGAAGGTGCCGCCATAGCTGGCATAGATCGGATATTTCTGCAGGCCGGCCTGCACGTTCGGGCTGCCGGGATTGTCGGTGGCGAGCCGCAGCCGGAATTGCGAGGTCAGCTTGAGGTCGCGACTGACGTCAAAGCGGCCGTCGACATGGCCGTTGAAATCGGGGCGATCGATCTCGACCGGCGACGGCGAGGCAAAGCCGTCGATCGTCGCCGGCATGTTGTTGGTGTAGCCTGAGAACGAGCCGCGCAAATCGGCGACCAGCGCGTGGCGCTCCCAGTCGGACATCACGAGAAGGTCGGGCGCGACCACATAGGCCGGCGAGCCGACCGGCTTGTTCAAACGCGCCGGGTTGGTGTCGTAGCCGGCGGAGAGCTCGAGCCCGCCCTTGATCAGGAAGCTGCCGGCATAGTCGCCGACCGCGCCGAACGAATCCTCATCGAGCTTGAGGCGGCGGCGCAGCGGCTGGCCGGGCACGTTGCCGGCCATCGCCGGCGGCACCGGCGTCTTGTGCGCGGTCTCGGACGGCGGCGGCGCGATGCGCGGCGGGCCGAGCGTTCGATCCGGCGTTGCCGGCGGCACCGGCGAGCCGGGACCGACCGGGCGCTTCGGCTTCGGCTGTCCGGGATAGAGCTTTGGCTGCAGCCGCTTGCGGTTGAGCGAATCGTAGCCGGAGGCGCTGGCGCCATTGGCGGCGGGCAGCCCATAGGTCGGGACCTGATTGGTCGGGGTTTGGCCTGGGCGCGCCGGCGTCTGCTGGCGCTTGCGCAAATCGGCATTGGGATCGGGCAGCGCCGGCAGCGCATCCGACGGTGCCTGCGGCACGCCCGCGGTGCGGCGCGTCGGCAGCGTGTCGGGCGAGGCGAAGCCACCGCGGTTGGGACTGAACAGGTCGGGGGTGAGACTCTGGGCTGCCACGGGGGCGCTTCCGAGGGCTGTCAGCGCAAGACACGGTAGAGCGGCGCGCAGAAAAAGCGCGCGTTTGCTCCGGCTCGTGCCTGGAGACGACCCCACGATGAAAGAACTCCAACGAAATCAAATACTTTCGCGATAGCCTCCGCTGACCGGCGGGAACCATCGTTAATGGAGTTAAAACAATTATGGTTAACGACCGGTTGAGGGTTGGGGCGCCCTCGTCGCCTCGAAGGCCGCGGCGTGCTAAGCAGGCGCCAACGGGCGAACGCCCCTCCTTCCTGGACCTGAACATGCCGAGTTCGAAACCGCTGATGACCGCATCATCCGGCCCCATTCCCGACAGCGTCGAATCCGCCCTCCGCACGCTGGAGACGGAGAGCGGCGGCATCAACGCGCTCGCCGCTGCGCTACGCGGCCCGTTGGGCGCGACCTTCGCCAAGACCGTCGATCTGATACGTAACGCAAAAGGCCGCGTCATCGTCACCGGGCTCGGCAAATCGGGCCACATGGGGCGCAAGATCGCGGCGACGCTGGCCTCGACCGGCACGCCCGCCTTTTTCGTCCACACCGCCGAGGCCGCCCATGGCGACCTCGGGATGATCACCGCCGACGACGTCATCATGGCGCTGTCCTGGTCCGGCGAGCAGCCGGAGATGAAAACGCTTGTGAACTATTCCGCGCGGTTCGCGATTCCCATGATCGCAGTGACGTCGAACGCAGCGTCCTCGCTTGGACAAGCGGCCGACATCGTGATCGAGCTGCCGAAGGCGCGCGAGGCCTGCCCGCACAATCTGGCGCCGACCACCTCGACCTTGATGCAGGCCGCGATCGGCGACGCCATCGCGATCGCGCTGCTCGAAGGCCGCGGCTTCACCGCGCTGGAGTTCGCGCATTTCCACCCCGGCGGCAAGCTCGGCGCGATGCTGAAATTCGTCCGCGACTACATGCGCACCGGCGCGGAGATCCCGGTCAAGCCGCAGGGCACCAAGATGTCGGACGCGGTGATGGAGATGTCGGCCAAGGGTTTGGGGTGCGTCTGCATCGTCAACGAGGCGAACGAGGCCGTCGGCATCATCACCGACGGCGATCTGCGCCGCCACATGGTGCGGCCCGACCTGCTGACGGCGTCGGTCGACGACATCATGACCAGGCAGCCGAAGACCGTGCCGCCGTCGATGCTCGCCACCGAGATGATCGAGGTGCTGAACACGAGCAAGATCACGACGCTGGTCGTGACCGAGGCAGACAAGGTGGTCGGCATCGTGCATCTGCACGATCTGCTGCGGGCGGGCGTGGCGTAAGGCGCGCCGGCTGCCTCCGCGGAGGCAGCCTGGATTGCTTCGTCGCATCAGCGCAAAATTGCTACGCAATTTTGTCGCGAGCTCCTCGCAATGACGAGCGGTTGGAGCTACGCCGGAAACCGCGCCGCCGTCTCCTCCAGCGGCAGCCGCAGCCCGTTCGCCAGATACGATACCGTGCGGTAGAAGCCGCACAGCAGCATGATCTCCAGGATCTGCGCCTCGTCGTAATGCGCTGACAGCGCGGCGAACTCGGCGTCGTCAAACGTCGCGCGGTGATGCAACGCGTCGACGGCCGCGATCAGCGACTGCTCCGCCTGCGACCAGCACGGCGACGCCGCATCGCCCCGCACGGTCGCACGCACCTCCTCCTCGTTGAGCCCCGCCGGCCCGGCGAAGATCGCGACATGCACACCCCATTCGTATTCACACTCGTTCAGCGCGCAGGTGCGGTCGATGATGATCTCGCGCTGGCGCAGGGACAGCGGGCCGGGATCGAGCAGGCCGCCGGCGCGGAACTTGTCCCAGGCACGGGTGTGGCCCGCCATCACCCGGAACAGCACAAGCGGCGGGGCGCCGCGCATGATGCGGTCGAACTGCCCCTGGATCTCCGGGGGATAAGGCGGGGTGAGCGGCGCAATGCGCGGCGGGGCCCGGGACATTGGTTGTCTCCCTTGCTACATTTACTGTAGCGCAACGCTACATTATTTGTAGCAACATGCAAGAGGGCGACGATGGCGAAACAGACCGCTTCCAGATCGCGGAGCGTCCGTGGCTCGCGTACCGGGCGGCCGATCATGGTGCTGCTCGACCTCCTGGGGCGACGCTGGAGCCTGCGGATCCTGTGGGAATTGCGCGACGCCCCCCTCACCTCGCGCGGCTTGCGCACCGCCTGCGACGAGGCTTCGCCGACGGTGCTGCAGGCGCGGCTGACCGAGCTACGCGAGGCGGGGTTCGTGGAGCTGGGCGAAGGTGGGGGTTATGGGCTGACGGCGCTGGGGCAGGAGCTGTGTGAGACGTTCATGCCGCTGCACAGGTTTGCGGAGAGGTGGCGCAGCAAGAGCGGCGCCTGAATGTGGCGATGCCGTCCCAACAAACTCGTCATTGCGAGTCGCAATGACGGGGGGGCAACAGCTACGCCGCCGCCACGGTCAAGTTCGCGCCGTCCACCTGCACCACTTTCACCCGCGTCCCCGCCGGCGTATCCGGGCCGGCGACGCGCCACACCGTGTCGCCGATACGCATGGTGCCGTTGCCGTCGACGATCGGTTTCTCCAGCGTAAACTCACGGCCCAGGAGCGCGTCCGCGCGCTTGTTGAGGAAGGGGCTTGCACTCGCATCCGGCTTCGACCGCGCGAGCCGGCGCCACACCGGCACGGCGGCAGCGGCGAACACCGCGAACATCACCAGCTGGATCTGCCAGGACATCGCGACCGCGAACGAGATCAGACCGACCAGCAACGCGGCGAGCCCGAGCCAGAACAGGAAGACTCCCGGCGCCAACACCTCCAGCGCCATCAGGATGAAGCCGAAGATCAGCCAGTTCCAGGTGCCGAGCGATACGAACATGTCGGTCATGACACGACCTCTTTGTAGTGGCGCATGTCCTTATCGGAAAACCGGTGTCCACTTTGCACTAACGTGGCCCTCCGGGTCCGGGCATGCACCATGACTATCCCTGCCGCGGCGGCACCGCCGGCGGCGTGGGGCTGGACGACGGCACCGAGCCGCCGCGGCGCGCGGCAGCGGCCGCGGACGCTGCGCTTTCGCCGAACGTCGCCTTCGCAATCTCGCCGATGCCGGCGAGCGAGCCGAGCATGCTGGTGGCTTCGATCGGCAGCATGATGATCTTCTGGTTCGGCGAGTCCGCGAACTGGCCGAACGCCTTGATATACTTGTCGGCGATAAAATAGTTCAGCGCCGCGACGTCGCCCTTGGCGATGGCTTCACTGACCATCTGCGTCGCCTTGGCCTCGGCTTCCGCCGACCGCTCGCGTGCTTCGGCGTCGCGGAAGGCGGCCTCGCGGCGACCTTCCGCCTGGAGGATCTGGCCCTGCTTGGCACCCTCGGCGCGCAGGATCTCGGACTGGCGTGCACCTTCAGCCTGAAGGATGTCGGCGCGTTTGACGCGCTCGGCCTTCATCTGTCGGCCCATCGCCTCGACGAGGTCTGCCGGCGGCACGATGTCCTTGATCTCGATGCGATTGACCTTGAGGCCCCAGGGCGAGACGGCGGCATCCACCACACGCAGCAGGCGCTCGTTGATTTCGTCACGGTGCGACAACACCTGGTCGAGATCCATCGAGCCCATCACCGAACGGATGTTGGTCATGGTCAGCACGGTGACGGCCTGGGTCAGATTGGAGACCTCGTAGCTCGCCTTGGCGGCGTCGAACACCTGAAAGAAGGCTACGCCGTCGACCGTCACGGTGGCGTTGTCCTTGGTGATTACCTCCTGCTCGGGAATGTCGATCACTTGCTCCATCATGTTGATCTTGCGCCCGACGCGATCGAAATAGGGCACGATCAGATTGAGCCCGGGGCTCAGCGTCTGAGTGTATTTGCCGAACCGCTCGATGGTCCAGTCATAGCCCTGCGGCACCGTCTTCACGCCGGCAACCAGCGTGACGATGACGAGCAAAACCAGAACAATCGCGAAAATGTCGAAACCGCTCATATTTCCTCCAGGGCGGAAAAAGTTGGCGGGAAAAACCGTTTCCCGCGCTGTCATTGGTCGGGATCACGGCCCCGAGGGTTCAGAAGGGTTCAGAAGGGTTCAGCGATGGGTGCAGCGGTCGCGGATAATTTCGGCATCGGCGCGATTCTACACAAGACTTAGGGAGAGGGAATGGCCGCGATTATGTATTTGCGAAACGCTCTTGAAAGCGTGCAGGCGCAGGCCTATCGGCGAAAATCAACGAATCCAGCCATGCCGGCGGTCGCAGCCAAATCCTACTCGATGACCTCGTTCGCGGTTGCGAGCAGGCTTGGCGGAAGCGTGACGCCGATCGCCTTGGCCGTCTTCAGGTTGATCGCCAGCTCGAACTTGGTGGGATTCTGGACCGGCAGGTCGGCCGCTCGCGCCCCCTTCAGGATGCGGTCGATGTAGGAGGCGGCGCGGCGGAGCTGCTCGGCGCTGTCGGTGCTGTAGGACATCAGCCCGCCTTCGTCGACGAAGGTGCGGCTCCAGAACACCGCCGGCACGCGCGCTTCGCTGATCGCCGCCAGGAGATGCGCACGGTTGGCCATGGTGAAGAAGTCCGGCAGCACCAGCAGGCCGCCGTCTTTCCGCGAGGCCAGGGCGGCGATCGAGGCCGTGTCATGGACCGGCGCGGGCTCCACCATCACATGGAGCGCGCGGCCAGCGTCCTCGATCGTGCGCAGCATCAGGGGTGCGAATGGCGCGGTGGCGGGATTGTAGACGACGAAAACACGGGACAGATTTGGCGTGACCTGCGTCAGCATCTCCAGCCATTTGCCGGCCAGCGGGCCGTCGTAATCGGTGAAGCCGGTGATATTACCGCCGGGATGGGCGAGATTCTGGACAAAGCCCTGGCTGACAGGATCGGTGACGACGGCGAAAACGATCGGGATCGTCGTGGTGCGCCGGCGCAGCTCCTCCACCGAGGGCGTGCCGACCGCAAGCAGGATATCGGGCTTGAGCGCCACGAGTTCGTCGGCGAGTTGCGCGATCCGCGCGCGGTCGCCGCCGCCGTTACGCCAATCGATCTTGAGGCTAGCGTGCTCCTTCCAGCCATGACCGGCGAGCGCCTCGACCAGGATGGCGCTACGCGTCTGCCCGATCGCATCGTCGGCCGCAGTGACCGAGAGCACGCCGAGCCGCCGCGTCGCATCCGGTTGCTGCGCCAGCGCTGCGGCCGGCAACGCCGCGGTCCCAAGAAGCGCCAGAATCTCGCGGCGGTTCATGGGGCGCTCATCAGATCCAGGCTCACTATATCCAGCCCTGGAGCTCGCGCAGCACGAGCGTGCGGATCACGTCCATGCCGGGTTCGCTGTCGTTGAGGCAAGGGATCGCGGAAAACTGCTCGCCGCCATTGTGCTTGAAGATCTCGGCATTCTCCTGCGCGATCTCCTCCAGCGTCTCCAGGCAATCGGCGGAAAAGCCGGGCGTTACCACCGCGATGCGGCGCACGCCCTCTTTCGCCAGACGCTCCATGGTCTTGTCGGTGTAGGGCTGGAGCCACTCGTCATTGCCGAAGCGCGACTGGAAGGTCAGCAGCAGCTTTGTCTCGTCCATCCCGAGCCGGCGGCGCAGCGCTTCGGTGGTGGCGACGCATTGGACCTGATACGGGTCGCCCTTGTCGACATAGGATTTTGGCATGCCGTGGAAGGAGGCGACGATCAGCTCCGGCTCGAACCGCAGGCTCGCCAGATGCGTCTCGATCGAGGTGGCGAGCGCCTCGATATAGGCCTCGTCCTCGTAATAAGGCGGCGTCACCCGCAGCGTCGGCTGCGCCCGCAGGCGGGCAAGCACGCGGAACACTTCATCGCAGACCGTGGCCGAAGTCGGAGCGGAATATTGCGGATAGAGGGGCACGGCGAGGATGCGCTCGCACCCCTGCGCAATCAGCGCGTCGATGCCCGACCTGATCGAGGGATTGCCGTAGCGCATCGCCCAATCCACCACGACGTGGTCCCGGTCCGACAATGCGGCCGCGAGCTTGTCGCTCTGCGACCGCGTAATGGTCTTCAGCGGCGACTCGTTCTTCTCGTTGTTCCAGATCTTCCGGTAGTCGAGCGCCTTGGTGCGGGGACGGCTGCGCAGGATGATGCCGTTGAGCACCAGCTGCCAGATCAGGCCCTGGTCCTCGATGACGCGGGCGTCCGAGAGGAACTCCTTGAGATAGACCCGCACGCCGGGCGCATCGGCCGTATCGGGCGTGCCGAGATTGATCAGGAGCACGCCGACGCGCGGCAGACCGGGTTGTACGGCTGGCTTCGCGGCCTGGATCGGGAGAACCGTCGTCATGCCTCCGTGGGTCGCGCGTTGCTCCGAACTTGTCAAGATTGGGCCGGTTTCGCTAGGGTCGGGATGGAGGGGGAGGAACCATGACGCTGGCGGAATGGTGCGTATTTGGAGCGGTGCTGCTTTATCTCTCGACGATCACCTCGATCAAATGGATCAGGTTTCGCGGATTTGACAATTCCCGGCCACGCGATCCCGCCTTCTATGAAGACGCCATCGCGCAGCGCGCGCTCGGCGCGCACCAGAACGGTATCGAGACCTTCCCGTTCTTTGCCTTCGCCGTGCTGCTCGCCGAATACAGGGATTCGCCGCAGCGCCTGATCGACGAGCTCGCCGTGCTGTTCCTGATCGTGCGGATCGCCTATGTGCTGACCTATCTCGGCAACCGCCCGACGCTGCGCTCGATCCTCTGGAGCATCGGCTTTGCGATCAATCTCGGGATCTTCTTCATGCCGGTGTTGAAGCAGTTTCTGCCGGTGTGACCCTTTTCCTTCCTTCTCCCCTTGTGGGAGAAGGTGGCGCGAAGCGCCGGATGAGGGGTTCTATCCGCGAACACAGCTGCGAGAGCATCGCTTGCGGAGACAACCCCTCACCCGTCTCGCCGCTGTGCAGCGAGCCACCCTCTCCCACAAGGGGCGAGGGAAAAAACTCAAAAACACGTCGTCCGTTCGGCCGCGATGTAACCCAACAACAGGCCCGCGCCGAACAGCAGCACGAGGCCGGCGGCGCCGAATTCGATGCCGCGCATGAACAGCGCGCCGCCGCCGTCGCGCCCTCCGCTCAGGCGGCCGGCGATGCCCTTGGCCGAGACGGCGACCACCGCGATGGCGGCGACCGTGATCGCGGTGCCGAGCCCCATCAGCATGGTCGCGGCGATGCCGGCCCAGAACAGGCCTTGGGCGAGCGCGAACACCAGCACCAGAATCGCGCCCGAACAGGGACGGATGCCGACGGTCAGGATCGCGCTGAAGCCGCGTCCCCAGCCACCGGGGCCGGCGAGCTCGCTCGGCGCGGGGCCGTGGGAATGGCCGCAATGCTCGTCATGGACGTGGTCATTCCCGTGGTGATGATGAGCATGCGCGTGCGCGTGGTCGTGCCTGTGATCGTGGGGACGATGATCGTGCGCATCGTGATGGTGGTGGCCGTGATCATGATGGTCATGCGGCACGCCCGCGATCGCCGGCACCGGCTGGGCCGCCTGGAGCGCGCGGATGAAAGTGCGGCCCTTGACCCAGACCAGGCGGAGGCCGAACGCCGCGATCAGGGCGTAGCTCGCGATCTCGATCGCGCCCTCCGCCTTGCACATGGTTTTCGCAGTCGCGTTCAACACCCAGGCCGAAATGCCGACGATGAGGATCGCCACCAGCGACTGCATCAGCGCGGAGGCAAACGACAGCACGATGCCGCGCCGCGCGGTCTCGCGGTTGGCGACGAGATAGGAGGCGATCACCGCCTTGCCGTGCCCGGGACCGGCGGCATGGAAGATGCCGTAGGCGAACGAGATGAAGAGCAGCGTCCACACCGCCGAGCCGTCGGACTTCGCGGCGCGGATCGTCGCCGACATCTGGCGATAGAATTCCGACTGCTTGGCCAGGAGCCAGCCGATGAGGCCGCCGGCCTCGGGCTCGGCCGCCGGTCGCGGCGCGCCGAACGGATTTTGCGCGAGCGCATCGTGAAGCGCAGCATCGGCCACGCCGACGACGAGGAGAACAGCGGCGCAGGCGAGGAGCCCGCGCGCGAGCGGGGAGAGTTGCGGCTTCAAGGGCAATCCACCGTGATCTTGTTGGCGAACATCATGCCGAAATTGGCGTTCGGTCCGTCCATGAAAGTCTGCTCGTTGAGCTTCTGCGCAGTGGCGGTGCCGTCGCTGGGACGGTCGAGCTTCATCTGGCAGCCCGCGGGCGCGCCGACCAGCTTGACCGGGTTGTCCTTGGCCATCTGGAAGTCGATGAAGAAGGAGCGGTCGAACACTTCGAGCACCAGTTGCTTGGGCTTGACCGGGTTCTTCAGCGGCAACGTGAAGTGCAGCGTCAAAACCGTATCCTTGTAGTCGAGAAAGTAGTCGACCGGCTCTTGGAATCGCTCCTTCTTGCCGTCGGCTCGCGCGAAGGTGAAGTAGGCATATTCCTTCAGCGATTCGACATTGGTCTGCGCCAGCGGCCCGAGCTCCTCGCGCGTATAGGCGCCCTTCTTCTTGGCTTCGAGCCCCTGCACCGCATAGGCCGAGAACATGTCGTCGAAGGTCCAGGCGTGGCGCACGCCGGTGATCGAGCCGTCCTCAGCGTAGAGCAGCTCGCTGGTCGCGGTGATCCAGACGTGCGGATGCGCCCGCGCTGCGCCAGCCGCGAGCGACAGGGCGACGGCGAGCAGCAGTCCGAACAGCGCGCGCATGCCCATCAGGCCGCCTTGGCGTCGTCGAGCAGGCCGCGGCGGCGCAGCAGCGCGTCGGGCTCCGGCGGGCGGCCGCGGAAGGCCTCATAGGCGGCTTCCGGATCGACTGAACCGCCGCTCGAATAGATATCGTCGTGCAGCCGTTTGGCGACGGCAGGATCGAAGATGTTGCCGGCCTCCTCGAACGCGCCGAAGGCGTCGGCGTCCATCACCTCCGACCACATGTAGCTGTAATAGCCGGCGGCATAGTGGTCCCCGGTAAAGATATGGCCGAACTGGGTGGGCCGGTGGCGCAGCGAGATCTCCTCGGGCATGCCGATCTTCTCCAGCTCCTTCTTCTCGAAGGCGCGGACATCCTGCGCGGCGGAGGCCGGCTGGGTGTGGAATTCGAGATCGACCAGCGCGGAGGAGACGAACTCGACCGTGGCAAAGCCCTGATTGAATTTTCGTGCGGCAAGGAATCGTTGCAGCAGATCGTCCGGCAGCGGCTCGCCGGTCTGGTAGTGGCGGGCGAACTGCTGCAGCACCTCGGGCCGCTCCTGCCAGTGCTCGTAGAGCTGCGACGGCAGCTCGACGAAATCGGTGAACACTGATGTGCCCGACAGCGACGGATAGGTCACGTTGGAGAGCATGCCGTGCAGGGCGTGACCGAACTCGTGGAACAGGGTGCGGGCATCGTCCGGCGACAGCAGCGAGGGCTCCCCACCCGCGCCCTTGGAGAAGTTGCAGATGTTGAGGACCAGCGGTGCGACGTCGCCGTCGAGCTTCTGCTGGTCGCGCAGCGAGGTCATCCAGGCGCCGGAGCGCTTCGACGGCCGGGCGAAGTAGTCGCCATAGAACAGCGCCTTGTGCTTGCCGTCTCGCCCCTTCATCTCCCAGACCCGGACGTCCGGATGCCAGACCGGCACATCCTTGCGCTCGGCGAAGGTAACGCCGAACAGGCGCGTGGCGCAGTCGAAGGCGGCGGCGATCATGTGATCGAGCGCGAGATACGGCTTGATCGCGGCGTCGTCGAAATTGGCGCGCTGAAGCCGCAGCTTTTCGGCATAGAAGCGCCAATCCCAGGAGGCGAGATTGAAATTGCCGCCCTCGGCCGTGATCAGCGCCTGCATGTCGTCGCGGTCGGCGAGAGCCCGCGTCCGCGCCGGCTTCCAGACCCGCTCCAGAAGGCCCCGCACCGCTTCCGGCGTCTTGGCCATGGAATCCTCGAGCCGGTAGGCCGCGAAGGTCGGGTAACCCAGGAGATTGGCGCTTTCCTCGCGCAGCTTCAGGACCTCGACGATGGTCGTGTTGTTGTCGTTGGAATTGCCGTTGTCGCCCCGCGCGGTGAAGGCCTTGTAGACCTTCTCGCGCAGGTCGCGCCGGGCCGAGCTCTTCAGGAACTGTTCGACCGAGGAGCGCGACAGCGTGACGATGGCCTTGCCGGTCATGCCGCGTTCTTCTGCCGCAGCCTTGGCGCTGGCGACAAAACTCTCCGGCAGGCCCTGGCCGTCGGCTTCGCCGAGCTCCATGAACCACTCCTGCTCGTCGCCGAGCAGATGATGGCTGAAGCTGGTGCCGAGCTGCGCGAGCCTCTCGTTGATCTCCGCCATCCGCGTCTTGGCCTCCTCGGAGAGGCCGGCACCGGAACGATGGAAGCGGGTGTAGGTGCGCTCGAGCAGGCGGAGCTGCTCGGGTGTCAGACCGAGATTGGCGCGGTTCTCGTGCAGCTGGGCGATGCGGCCAAACAGCACGGCGTTCATCATGATCGGATTCCAGTGCCGCGCCATCCGCAAGGAAACCTCCTTGTCGATCTCCAGGATGGCCGGGTTGGAATGCGCCGAGACGAGGTCGTAGAAGACCGCCGCGACCTTGTTGAGCAGCTTGCCGGAGCGCTCCAGCGCCGTGATGGTGTTGGCAAAGTCGGCCGCGGCCGGGTCGTGGGCGATCGCCGCGATCTCGGCGGAGTGGTCGGCGAAGGCCTGCTCGAAGGCCGGGAGGAAATGCTCCGGCTTGATCTCATCGAAGGGCGGGGTCGCAAACGGCGTCACCCAGGCCGTCAGCAGCGGGTTGGTCTCGGAGTCCGTAGTTTGGCGGGGTTCTGACATCACAAGTCCCGATTTTTGTGGCTCGATTGCTGCGGCCAGCTATAGCACGCGATGGGGCTTTTTTGGGCCATTTGCCCTTGCTCCCGGCCGCCTTTTCGGGGAGATTGCGGCCCTCGAAGCCTAGGGACCCCTGAGCTCATGAACGCGCCTTCCTCGTCTTCCCGTCGGATCGTCTGGCCCAGCGTCATCACTGTCATCAGCGCCGCCATCCTGATCGGCGCGGAAGTGTTCGGCGCGGCGTTTGCCGGCGGCTGGGCGCTCGCGATCCTGTTCGGGCTCGGCGACCAAGGCGCACACATCCTTCAGGCCGCGCTGTTCGCGCTCGGCGTACTCGTGATGACCGCCTTCATCCGCGGAGCTCAGCGCGTCGAGCCCTTCACCAAGCGCGGCTGACGCTTCCTCGCGTCCGACAGACACGCGCGCGCAGAAAACTTAACGTGCGTTCATCTTCCGCGTCGCTCGCGCAACACTGCGCAAGCAGATATTAGGCAATTCTGTTCTCAGCCTAAAAAATCTCTTGCGAACCAGAGTCAAAACACTTATGTGCGGATTGCCCAATTTCGCACGTGCCTGTGGTCGTGTGTCAGTCGGTAGGTATCCGGACAAGAGGCCGGACAGCCGCCAAGGGGTGAAGAAGCCGAGGGGCTCTTCGGAAGTGCGGAAGTCGGAAGGCTCAACAAGCCAGAAGACGAAAGCAAACCCGGAGCGTCCAGCATCTCTCTCAAAGAGATGCCTTGTCGAAGGTGACTTCACTTTTTGCAACCGTGACTGGCAGCCGGAGGCGAACCGGCGCACCCCGCTCTCAACGGGGGACGCGACTTAAAGCAACGACGGATCGGGCTTTTTTGGTCTCTACCGGCAGTCCAACGCCGGCGCGGGCTACTGAAAAGGCTTGTCCTTCATTGCCAGGTGTGCGGGCGGGAACATTCCCAACCAATCCACGGCAGCACAGTCTGATGTGAGTCTTTGGCTCGTCGCGCCTCCATCGCGCGATCTGGCCGGAGCGCTCTTATCCGACGTCATTTTTTGAACGGATCCCCGTCGCTGGGCCGTTTGGGAGAGTGCTATGACCGATCGTATCCAGGAATTCCTGCGCAACCGCCGCAGCGAGGGCCTCGACACCGAGCCGTGCCTCGTCGTCGACCTCGAAGTCGTGCGCGACAATTACCAGACCTTCGCCAAGGCGCTGCCCGACAGCCGCGTGTTCTATGCGGTCAAGGCGAACCCGGCGCCGGAAGTGCTGGCGCTGCTCGCCTCCATGGGCTCCTGCTTCGACACCGCGACGGTCGCCGAGATCGAGATGGCGCTGGCCGCCGGTGCGACGCCCGACCGCATCTCCTTCGGCAACACGATCAAGAAGGAGCGCGACATCGCGCGCGCCTTCGCGCTCGGCATTCGGCTGTTCGCGGTTGATTGTGCCGCCGAGGTCGAGAAGGTCGCCCGTGCCGCTCCCGGCGCAAAAGTGTTCTGCCGCATCCTCTATGACTGCGCCGGTGCCGAATGGCCGCTGTCGCGCAAGTTCGGCTGCGACCCGGAGATGGCCGTCGACGTGCTCGACGTCGCCAAGCGTCTGGGCCTGGAGCCGTGCGGCATCTCCTTCCATGTCGGTTCGCAGCAACGCAAGGTGAAGGCGTGGGACCGTGCGCTGGCGATGGCCTCGCAGGTGTTCCGCGACTGCGCCGAGCGCGGCATCAACCTGACCATGGTCAACATGGGCGGCGGTTTCCCGACCAAGTACCTGAAGGACGTGCCGCCGGTCGTCACCTACGGCCGCTCGATTTTCCGCGCGCTGCGCAAGCACTTCGGCAACCAGATTCCGGAGACCATCATCGAGCCGGGCCGCGGCATGGTGGGCAACGCCGGCATCATCGAATCCGAGGTCGTGCTCATCTCGAAGAAGAGCGACGAGGACGAGGTCCGCTGGGTCTATCTCGACATCGGCAAGTTCGGCGGTCTCGCCGAGACCATGGACGAGTCGATCCGCTACGCCATCCGCACCCCGCATGACGGCGCGGACATGACGCCGTGCGTGCTTGCAGGCCCGACCTGCGACAGCGCCGACGTGCTGTACGAGAAGAACCCGTATCCGCTTCCGGTGACGCTCGAGATCGGCGACAAGCTGCTGATCGAAGGCACCGGGGCCTATACGTCGACCTACTCGGCGGTGGCGTTCAACGGCATCCCGCCGCTGAAGACCTACCACATTTGATTTGCCACATCTGATCGCCTCTGTTTCTGAGGCCTGACGAACCCGGGAGCCGGCTTGCCGGCTCCTTCCCTCACATTTCGATTTCTGACGACGCCTTGGAACGGCGTGCTTCTCGCACGCCGCTTCAAGCGGGGACTGACGCGCCATGACTGCTCTTCGGAAGACACAGATTGACCTCTCCTCGAAAGCCGCTCCGTTCGCGATCCGTGCGGAGCGTGCTGCCGACGTTGCGATGCGTGAAGCGCTGCTGGATGCCAGCTTTGGCGAGAACCGCCATGGCCGCACCTGCCAGCGCCTGCGCGACGGACGCGCACCTGCTGCCGGCCTCGCGCTGGCTGCCGTGCGTGAGGGAAAACTCGTGGGAACCGTGCGGCTGTGGCACGTCAGCGCCGGAGGCAGGCCCGCTCTGGTCCTCGGACCGCTGGCGGTCGACCCTGCCTGCCGCGAGCTCGGGATCGGCGCCGCGCTGATGCAACAAGCGCTGGCTGCCGCCCGGGCGCGCGGGCATGCCGCCGTGATCCTGCTCGGCGATGCGCCCTATTACGCCCGCTTCGGCTTCTCACCGGCCAAGACCGGCGAGCTGTCGCTGCCCGGCCCGTTCGAGCGCGACCGCCTGCTGGCCATCGAATTCACCGATGGCGCGCTCGACGGCGCCGAAGGGATGATCGTCCCGACCGGGGCGGCTCTTTCCAAACGGAGGGTAGTTCGCCCCCTCCAAGCGCGCGCGGCCTAAGCGACTGCCATGATGGCGACGACCGAAGCTGCATTCGGCGCCAAAGCTCGGCTGCGCCTGCACTAGACGCTGTCCTTTGGGGTTGCGCGAACTCCAGAAACGCCCTTTAACCCCACGAAATTCTCCCTTCAGTCGAGGCTGAACCGATGTCGCGCCGCCTGATTTCCACCGGCTCCCCGTTCGAGAAGACCGCCGGCTACAGCCGCGCCGTGATCGACGGCGAGTTCGCCTTCGTCGCGGGAACCACCGGCTATGACTACACCACGATGACGATGCCGGCCGATGTCACGAGCCAGTCACGCAACTGCTTCAAGACCATCGAAGCTGCCCTGAAGGAGGGCGGCTTCGAGATGGCCGATATCGTCCGCGTGACCTATTACCTCACCGACATCAAGGACGCAGACGCACACTTCGCCGTCTGCGGCGAAGTCCTCGGCGACATCCGGCCGGCCGCAACGCTTCTCGCCGTCTCGGCACTCTACAAGCCCGAGATGAAGGTCGAGATCGAAGTCACCGCCAAGCGCCGCAGCGCCTGATCCTCCCCTCACCCTTTGTCTGCCAGTACTTTCCGGAGAAACCATCCCATGAGCCCCGCCTCGCAGATCTACGCGAAGATCACCGGTCCAATCGTCATGGTCGGCTTCGGCTCCATCGGCAAAGGCACGCTGCCGATGATCGAGCGGCATCTCGATTACGACAAGTCGCGCATCACCGTGATCGATCCCAAGGACGAGGGCCGCAAGGCACATTGCGAGAAGCACAATGTCAGATTCATCCAGCAGGGCGTGACCAAGGACAATTATCGCGACCTGCTCACACCGCTGCTCACTGAAGGCGGCGGCCAGGGTTTTTGCGTCAATCTCTCGGTCGACACCGGCTCCACCGACATCATGGAGCTCTGCAACGAACTTGGCGCTCTTTATATCGACACCGTCAACGAGCCCTGGCTCGGCTTCTATTTCGATTCGTCGAAGGGCCCGGAAGCGCGCTCCAATTATGCTCTTCGCGAAGCGACGCTGGCCGCCAAGAAGGCGCGCCCGGCGGGCTCGACGACGGCCGTCTCCTGCTGCGGCGCCAATCCCGGCATGGTCTCTTTTTTCGTCAAGCAGGCGCTGCTCAACGTCGCCGCTGATCTGAAGCTCAATGCCCCCAAGCCGAAGACCAAAGCCGAATGGGCGGATTTGATGCGGCAGGCCGGCATCAAGGGCATCCACATCGCCGAACGCGACACCCAGCGCTCCAGGTCGCCGAAAGAGCCCGATGTCTTCGTCAACACCTGGTCGGTGGAAGGTTTCCTGTCGGAAGGCGTGCAGCCGTCCGAACTCGGCTGGGGCACCCATGAAAAATGGATGCCCGAGAATGCGCGGACCCACGAAGCCGGCTGCGGCGCCGCCATCTATCTGATGCAGCCCGGCGCCAATACGCGCGTGCGCACCTGGTGCCCGACCCGCGGCGCGCAGTATGGCTTCCTCGTCACCCACAACGAGTCGATCTCGATCTCCGATTACTTCACGGTGCGTGACGGATCGGGCACGGCGCTCTATCGGCCGACCTGCCACTATGCCTATCATCCGGCTGACGATGCCGTGCTGTCGCTGCACGAGATGTTCGGCCGCGCAGCGAAGATGCAGGAAAAGCACCACATCCTCGACGAGAACGAAATCGTCGACGGCATCGACGAACTCGGCGTGCTGCTGTTCGGCCATGACAACAATGCCTATTGGTACGGATCGCAGCTCTCGATCGAAGAGACCCGCAAACTCGCGCCCTATCAGAATGCCACCGGCCTGCAGGTAACCTCCGCCGTGCTCGGCGGCATGGTGTGGGCGCTGGAAAACCCGAACGAAGGCATCGTCGAAGCCGACGAGATGGATTTCGATCGTCTGCTGGAAATCCAGCTGCCGTATCTCGGCCCGGTAAAGGGTTTCTACACCGACTGGACGCCGCTGACGGATCGTCCGGGACTGTTTCCGGAAGATATCGATACCAGCGATCCTTGGCAGTTCCGAAATATCCTGGTGCGGTGAGGGGCACAGTCATTCCGGGGCGACGCGCCTCATCCCACACACCGCCGTCATGCCCCGCGACCCGGCTACGCCAAGGCTTCGCCGAGGTTGAGGTCCAGGGGCGCCGAAGCTTTAGCGTAGGTGGCAGGCGGGGCATCCAGTACGCCGCGGCGGTCGTGATTGAACTGAGGCGCTGGTGGATACTGGATCGTCCGCCTTCGCGGACGATGACACCGAGGGTGCGGCCACGAGAGTGGGCCTACCTCACTATTTCTCTCTAAGCGGCGGCGCGACCTTCTCGGCCGGGGCCGGCGGCAGAGCGGGCTTGGCCGCGCCCGCGGCGCCTTGCGTCTGCGGGTCAGGCCGCGCGGGCTCCGGGGCCGGCGTGGTCGGCCGGTCGCCGCCGGGCTTGGCTTCCGCGGGTGTATTGCTCTGATCGTTGGACGGCGTGCCCTGGAGCGGCTGCGTCGCCTGCGCCGTCTGCTGCATCCGACTCTCGGCACGAATCTGTGCCAGCGAGACGACCGATACCACGACCCCCGCTGCGAATAGCGAGCACGCGATCATCAGGTCGAGCCTCAGTCTGCGCTTGTCATTACCGGTCATCTCGATCACCGCATTTATCCACGGGATCAACGAATTCGGCGCACCGCGGTTCCCGTGGCCAGCAAGGCGGGAACTCCGCCTTCGCACCCTAAAACGCCGCGCTCAGTCCGTGGTGCTGACTTCCCATGTCGCGTGGCGCACGCCGGGCAGGTGCTGGAGATCGGTCGCCACCGTGTTCAGCTCGTTAGGGTCGACCGCCGTCGCGACCAGCTTTGCGACGATCTCGATCAAATCGTCCCCGGTTTCGACCACGTCGATATCGGCCACCGGATATTTCGCGGCTTCTAACTTTTCAACGAGCCGGTCGCGCATGTCGGGCACGGCGTCCGGTGCGACCGCGAGCTTGAAGTAGTAGGTCGCCTCCGAGGTTTTCTCATTCAGCGGGATGCGGTTGATGGCATTGACCAGTGGGCGCAGCAGCGTATTGCCGGCGATGACGAACACGGTCAGCGCAGCCGCCTGCGCGATCATGTCGGCGCCCGCGCAGGAGCCGACCGCGGCCGAGGCCCACAGCGTCGCCGCGGTGTTGAGCCCGCGCACGTCCATGCCCTGCTTCATGATAACGCCGGCGCCGAGGAAGCCGATGCCCGAAACGACGTAGGAGATCACCCGCACCGCGCCGTCGGCGCCGGTCAGGTGCATGGCAAGGTCGACGAAGGCGGCGGCGCCGACGGCGACCAGCACATTGGTGCGCAGGCCCGCGGTGCGCTGGCGATACTGCCGCTCGGCGCCGATCAGCGTGCCCAGCACGAAGGCCGTGAACAGGCTGACCAGCGTGTCCGCGAAGTCAGCAAGCTGGAAGGTCGTCAGAAACCGCATGGCCCCATCTACGGTCAGAACGATGACAGATTAAAGCTCGAGCAGGCCGCCGTCCCCATTTTCGTCGGCGAACGCCAGCAGCGTGCCCTTGGCGTTCCAGGCGAGCGCGGCCACCGGCGGGGTGCCATTGCGGCGGACCAGGATCTCGGCGCCGTCCTCCAGACGCACCATCAGCACCGTGCCGTCGCTGTATCCGGCGGCGAAGATGTCGTTCTTGGGATGGCAGGCGACCACCGACACCCGCGCTTGCAGCGGCGCGAGCATCGCGGGCTCCTTGCCCATCGGGCCGTCCTTGCTCGCGAACGGCCACAGGATCACGGTATCGGCGCCCGAGGTCGCCAGCGCCTTGCCGCCCGCGCTCCAGGACATCGAGCGGACGCGGGCGGGATAACCGGTCATGCGCATGTGCCGGCTATCAGCGAGCCGCCAGCCGTGCAGCGCCGCCTCGTGCATGGTCGTGACCAGGAACTTGTTGTCGGGGCTAAAGGTGACGCCGAGATGCGAGCCGGCCCAGGGCAGGAACTCGGCCGATCCCGCCATGTTGGGAAACCACAGCGTGGCGCCGTTGTAATGGGCGATCGCGAGCCGCAAGCCCTTCGGCGCAAACGCAAGCCCGCCGACGGTCGAGGGCACCTCGATCGACTTCTCCTCGGTCTTGCCGCTCTTGACGAAGGCGAACTTCCCGGCCGACCAGGCGTAGGCGCCGTCCGGATGCAGCGCCACCGCGTCGATCCAGCGCCGCTTCGGGTCGGTCGCAAGCAGCGTCACCTCCCCCTTGGCATCGAGCGACACGACCTTGCCGTCGTCGCCGCCCATGACGAGACGCCTGCCGTCGGAGGCGGTCGAGAGAATGCCGCCGCTGTGCACGGCGACCGTGCTGATCTCGCCCTGACCATCCACGAACGCGACGTTCTCCTCGCCGCCGACGAAGGCGGCACGGTCGCCAAGGAAATGCACGGAAGTCACGCCCATCCCGAGCGCGAGCGGTTTGACGCGCTCGGTGACGGAGACGATCGAGGCGGAATCGGGGGCCGGCGTAAACTCTTTCATCACGAGACGATGCAGCTCTCAAAACCCTGGCGAATGAGATCTTCCGGCAATTCGCGGCCGATGAAGACGAGGCGGCTCTCGCGCGGCTCGCCGTCGTTCCATTTCCGCTGGTGATTACCCTCCAGCATCATGTGGACGCCCTGGAAGACATAGCGGTCGTCATCGTCGTGGAAGGCGAGGATGCCTTTGGAGCGCAGGATCTTGCCGCCCTCGACCTGCACCAGGTTCTGGAGCCAGGGCATGAACATGTTCGGATCAAGCGGCTTGTCGGTCTTGAGCGACAGCGACTGCATGTCCTCGTCGTGATAGTGCTTCAGGCCATGGCCGTGATCATGGTGCTGATGATCGTCGTGGCCGTGATGATCATGGTCGTGGTCATGAGCTTCGGCATTCAGAAAGTCCGGCTCGATGTCGAGGATGCGGTCGAGGTCGAAGGCGCCGCGGTCGAGTACGTCGGCCAAAGCCACCGAGCAGCGCTCGGTGCGGTGCAGCTTCGCATAGGGGTTGATGGCGCGGATGCGGGCCTCGACCTCGGCAAGCTCTCCCTTGGTGACGAGATCGGTCTTGTTCAGCACGATGACGTCGGCGAATGCGATCTGGTTCTTGGCCTCGGGCGCGTCCTTGAGACGGTCGGACAGCCATTTGGCATCCGCAACCGTCACGACCGCATCGAGGCGCGCGTTCTTTTGCACGTCCTCGTCGACGAAGAAGGTCTGGGCGACCGGTGCCGGATCGGCAAGACCGGTGGTCTCGACGATGATGGCGTCGAACTTGCCCTTGCGCTTCATCAGACCGTCCATGATGCGCACGAGGTCGCCGCGCACGGTGCAGCAGATGCAACCGTTGTTCATCTCGAACACTTCCTCATCGGCGCCGATGATGAGGTCGTTGTCGATGCCGATCTCGCCGAATTCGTTGACGATGACCGCGTATTTCTTGCCGTGGTTTTCCGACAGGATGCGATTCAAAAGCGTGGTCTTGCCGGCGCCGAGATAGCCGGTCAGGACGGTCACGGGAATTTTCTGGGCGGTCGCTTCAGACATAACAACTCCGGACTTCGGGCTTTTCGCGCGACGCGAGGCGGGGTGGCCCCTGCCCTAGTGGTCAAGCGCGCTGGTCAGGGCCTTTATATTGTGCCTGACCATATCAATGTAAGTGGGTGCAGGGCCCTTTTCGCCGGTCAAACCGTCCGAAATCAGGGTCCCGCCGACTTTTGAACCGGTCTCCGCCGCGATCCGCCGGATCAGCCGGTCGTCGCTGATATTTTCCAGGAACACGGCCGGGATTTTTTGGGCCTTGATCTGGCCGATGATGGTGGCGATGTCCCGCGCGCTGGGCTCGGTTTCCGTGGAGACGCCGAGGGGCGCGATGAACTGGACGCCGTATTCGGCGGCGAAATAGCCGAAGGCGTCATGGGTCGAAATCACCTTGCGCCGGCCCAGTGGGATTTTGGCCACGGCCTCGCGGACCTCACGGTCGAGCGCTTCGAGCTTTTCCAGATAGGCCTTTGCCTGGGCGCGGAAGAACTCCGCGTCATCGGGGTCGGCCGCGGCCAGCGCATCGGCGATGCCGGTGACGTAGATTTTGGCATTGGGGACGGACTGCCAGCCATGCGGGTCGGCGGCCGAGCCGAGCTTGAGCGGCGCGATGCCGGCGCTCGCAGTCACCACCTGCGCCTTGGCTCCGGAGGATTGCACGAGGCGCGGCAGCCAGCCCTCGAGGCCGAGCCCGTTGACGATGACCAGTTTCGCGTCCGCGACCCGCTTCGCATCGCTTGGCGCCGGCGTGTAGACGTGGACGTCGCTGTCGGCGCCGACCAGCGTCGTCAGATTGATCCGGTCGTCGCCGACGTTGCGGACGAAATCGCCGAGGATCGAGAAGCTCGCGACGACGTTGAGCCGCTCCGCGGCGTGCAGCGGCGAGGTGATCAGCAGCAAGGCAAAGAGCAGACGGAAGCGCATCGCTGTCACGCTTCCAGATGCCGGCCGGGAAACATTTGCCTGACAACACCGCCGACGCGGCCGAACAGGACGGAGACGATGTAGAGCGCGCTCGCCACCAGAATGATCGCAGGACCCGACGGCACGCGGGTCTGAAACGATAGCACGAGGCCCGCATAGCCGGAGACGGTGGCAGCGACGACGGCGATGCAGATCATGACCGTGAGATCGCGCGACCAGAACCGGGCGATGCCGGCCGGCAGGATCATCAGGCCGACCGCCAGCAGAGTACCGAGCGCCTGAAAGCCGTTGACGAGGTTGATGACGACGAGCGCGAGGAAAGCGAGATGCGCGGGTCCCCCGGCGCGGCTCACGGTGCGAAGGAAGAGGGGATCTACACTTTCGATCACCAGCGGCCGGTAGATCACGGCGAGCACGAGCAGCGTCACCGTGGCGTTGAAAGCCACCACCAGCAGCGTCTGGTCGTCCATTGCGAGGATATTGCCGAACAGCACGTGCAGCAGGTCGATATTGGTGCCCTTGATCGAGACGATGGTCACGCCCAGCGCCAGCGATGCCAGATAGAAGGTCGCGAGCGAGGCATCCTCTTTCAGCCCGGTCGAGCGCGCGACGAGGCCTGAGAGGATCGCGACCGCAAAGCCCGCGAACAAGCCTCCGGCGGTCATCGCGAACAAATTAAGGCCGGAGAGCAGAAAGCCGACAGCGGCGCCGGGGAGGATCGCATGCGCCATGGCGTCGCCGACCAGGCTCATCCGCCGCAGCATCAGGAACACGCCGATCGGCGCGCCCGCGAGCGACAGCGCGATCACGGCGGCGAGCGCGCGTCGCATGAACTCGAATTCGGTGAACGGGCCGATCAGCGCGTCATAGATCATCGGATATCAAGCCGCCCGCGAGCGGGCATCATCGGCCGCGCAGGCGGCCGCGCTGTCGTCGAAGGCCTCGCACATCCGCATCGCGACCATCAGATTTTCCGGCGTCAGCACCTCCGCCGTCGGCCCCCACGCCACGGGGCCGCGCGCCAGCACCAGCGTCTCGCTGAAATGGTTACGCACCATCTCCATGTCGTGCAGCGCGGCGAGCACGGTGCGGCCTTCGCCGTGCCAGTGCTTGACCAGCGCCAGCAGATCGATCGTGGTCTTGCTGTCGATGGCGTTGAAGGGCTCGTCGAGCACGATCAGGCTCGCATCCTGGAGCAGCACGCGCGCGAACAACACACGCTGCATCTGGCCGCCCGAGAGTGTACCGATCGGGCGATTCTCGAAACCGTTGAGGCCAACGGAAGCGATCGCGCGGAGTATCTTTTCGCGCGCCGCCTTGCCGATGCCGCCGAACAGGCCGGTCCCACGCCACAGCCCGGTGGCGACGAAGTCTAGCACCGAGATCGGGAAGCTGCGGTCGATCTCCGCACTCTGCGGCAGATAGGCGATATCGCGGGAGTCGAGCCCGCCGAGATGGATGCTGCCGTCGAGCGGCCTGAGGATGCCGACGATGCCGCGCAGCAGCGTCGACTTGCCGGCGCCGTTCGGGCCGATCACGGCCAGCAGCGCGCCCGGCGGGACCTCACCATTGAGGTGGTGCACGGCCGGATGCCGGTCATAGCCGAGCGTGACATTGTGGAAATGCAGTTCCGCCATGGTCACCTCATCGCCAGCCACACGACGCCCCACAGCACCGCGCAGACGGCAGCCGCGGCCGCGAGACGGCTGGCCATGGTCATGCGCAGGATCGACCAGTGCGCCGCCTGGGCCGGATGTGGCACCGCTGCATCATGGACGTGGGCGTGCGTATGGTCGTGCCCATGGGAATGGGCATGGTCATGGGCATGGTCATGGGCATGGGAGTGGTCGTGATCATGGGTGTGGAACGCGGCGGGAACCATGCCGGAAACGTTATATTATAACATTCCCCCTGTCCACGCCGGGCTCAGGGTTTGCCGATCACCATCGCGATGGCGGCGGCGACGAACGGGAATGGCACCGAGACCGCACAGCGGAACCAGACGAAACGAGCCGGCATGAACGGGATTTCCCACAAGATCACCCGCTGGAAGGCAAACAGCGCCCAGGCGACGACATAGGCAACCACCTGGGGCACACCGCCGCCCGATTTCAGCGCCACCGTACCGATGGAGAAGCCGATCACGGGACCACCGGGCGTGGCGGCACCGGCAACCACGGCGGTCGCCACCCCAAGCCAACCGCTGTCGGGACCGAGCCAGCCGCTGATCACCTCCTGCGGGATGATGGCGGCGATGTAGCCGGAGCCGATCACCCCTAACGCAATCCGCGGCACGATGTTGATGAAGTCCATCGAGCCTTCGCGCAGCGAGGCCTTGAACACCGAAGGTCCGCGGCGGAAGGCGATCAAGCCAACGCCGAAGACCGAGCCCCACAACAGGATGTCGATCAGAAGCGCGGCGCTCAATTCTCGTCGTCCTTCAAGGCTGGCTTCGGATAGAGCCGGACATAGACAAAACGGCCGAGCGCGCCCGCGAGCACCGGCAACGGCAGCGAGATGACGATGCGCCACAGCGTGAAGTCGGTGCCCATGATCGGGATTTCCCAGGCCACCGCCCGGCCATAGCCGATCAGGGTCCAGCTCACGACCATGGCGATGGTGGCACCGAAATCGGCGCCGACCGCCAGCAGCGCGCTCGCCACCGGATAGGCGGTAAAGGGACCGCCGGGCAGGATCGCGCCGAAGGCGGTGCCGATCAAAAGGCCCTTCAGTCCGGATTTCGGCCCGAGCGAGCGCGAGACTTTTTCGTGCGGGAGGATCTCGGAGATGAACGCGCCGAGCAGGCAGCCGGCCAGCACGCGCGGCAGGATGCCGCCGAACAGCGAGAGATCGTGGGTGAGGATCTCCAGCACACCCTCGGTGCCGTCGCGTCGCCAGACCAGCGCCGCGCTGACCGCAACCAGCACCGCGATGACCACCGTGGACCAGCCGATCGGCTTGCGCACGCGCCCCGGCCGCGGCTCGGACTCGGCGTCCGCGGCAGGCGCGGGATTTTGCGAGGAAGGTTCTGACAATGGGCTGGGCTGGCTCGAAAGGATGCCCGTCCTGATTAAGGGCGCCGCCCGGGTGATGCAAACGGAACGATCACAGGCCGGTGCGCGTACTGCGCAGGGCTGGTTCGGTGAATTCCGCACAGCAAAAAGGCGGCCGCGTATGCGACCGCCTTGCTTGTTTCTCTCACTCAGGAGCGACTCGAAGAGCCGGACCCGTCATGACGGGTTGATGGCTTACGCCTTGTCGAACAGGGACTCGACGTATTCCCAGTTCACCAGGTTCTCGACGAACGCCTTCAGATAGTCGGGACGGCGATTGCGATAGTCGATGTAGTAGGAGTGCTCCCAGACGTCGCAGCCGAGGATCGGGGTGGCGCCGTGCACCAGCGGATTCTCGCCGTTCGGGGTCTTGGAGATCTCGAGCTTGCCGTTCTTGACCTGGAGCCAACACCAGCCGGAGCCGAACTGGCCGACGCCAGCCGCCTGGAAGTCCGTCTTGAACTTCTCGAAGCCGCCGAGGTCCTCGTTGATCTTCTTCTCGATCTTGCCCGGCAGCTTGGTGCCGCCGCCATTGGGCTTCATCCAGCTCCAGAAGTGGATGTGGTTATAGTGCTGGCCGGCATTGTTGAACACCGCGGGGTTCTTGCCGAACGAGCCCTTGACGATCTCCTCAAGGGACTTGCCTTCCCATTCGGTGCCCTTGAGCGCGTTGTTGCCGTTGGTGACATAGGCCTGATGATGCTTGTCGTGGTGGAATTCGAGCGTTTCCTTCGACATGAATTGCCCGAGGGCGTCATAGGCGTAAGGGAGTGGGGGCAGCGTAAAGGTCATGGGTGTTGTCCGCGACTGATGGAGGAACGAGACTTAACGGTCATCCCTTATAGAAGGTTCCGTCGCCGTTAAATACCGCGAATTTGCCAAAACGGGTGATGCGGACGCTTGGTCCGATTGCATAAAATCGACGCGAGGATGTGGGGCGTTTCGACCGGGCCGTAAAATATCATTGCCTTTGAGGTGCTTATGGCAGAACGAACGCACTGACGGCGCGGAGATGCGAAAGAGAGAGCGATGAGCATCGAGATCGACATTCTGAACGGCGACGCCTCATGGCGGATCGCGGAGCCGTTGCATCAGGCGGTCTGGGGGCCGCAACAGGTCGCGGACAAGCCCTGGGCTCACGTCAAATGGGCCAATGCCGACCTGCGCGTGCTGATCGAGACGCCCGAGGATGGCCTCGTCTGCCATGTCGGCATCTACTTCCGGACCGTCACCTGGAACGGGCAGAAGGTTCACGTCGGCGGCATCGGCGGGGTCTGCACCCGTGAGGACCGGCGCGGCCGCGGTTATGCGACCATGGCGATCGACGCGGCGGTGCACACCATGCGCGCCAACGAGGCAGTCCGCTTCGCGCTGTTGTTCTGCGAACCTCATAATTTTGCGTTCTACGAGGCCCGCAAATGGCAGCCCTTCACCGGCGAGGTCTATTGCGAGCAGCCGGCGGGGCGGATCCGCTTCGACTACATGGCGCCGTATGTCTTCAACATCGTCCGCGCGCCGACGTTGGGCACCATCGACCTATGCGGTCTGCCGTGGTGAGCCCTGCGTGACGGCAGGTTGGTGCCGGCGCCGCGCGCCCTATAATATGTCGGGCATCATCTAATATTCCGCGCGGTGACACATGACGATCGAGGCCTCCGTAGACGCCGTGCCGCCGCGTGCCCCGGTCGCCCCCTCAATCGCCAGTCTTTTGACGGCACCGATCCTGCCGACACTGCTGCGGCTCGCGATCCCCAACATGATCGCAATGGTCGGCAGCACGCTGGTTGCGATCGCCGAGACCTCCTATATCGGCCGGCTCGGCACCATCCCGCTCGCAGCGATCGCGCTGGTGTTTCCGTTCGCGATGTTGACGCAGATGATGAGCGCGGGTGCGATGGGCGGCGGCGTCTCGTCCGCGATCAGCCGCGCCCTCGGCGCAGGGGATCGTGACCGCGCCGCGACGCTGGCGCTGCATGCCGCCATCATCGGCCTCTGCGGCGGGCTGTTCTTTACGGTGACGATGCTCGCCTTCGGCCGCTCGTTCTTCATGCTGCTCGGTGGCCGCGAGCGCGTGCTCGAGGAAGCCAGCGACTATTCGCAGGTGCTGTTCGCCGGTGCGATCGCGATCTGGCTCGTCAACACGCTGGCCTCGGTGATCCGCGGCACCGGAGACATGCGCCTGCCCTCGATGACCCTGATCGGGGCGAGCGTGCTCCAGATCGCGCTCGGCGGCACGCTTGGGCTCGGCCTGTTCAGCGTGCCGCAATTCGGCATGCCGGGCGTCGCCGCCGGCCAGTTGGTCGCGTTCAGCTGCGCCGCGATCTTCTTCCTCTGGTATCTCTTGTCCGGCCGCAGCCGGTTGCCGCTGAAGGTTCGCGCCTTCCATTTCGAGCGCGCGATGTTCTTCGACATTCTCAAGGTCGGGGCGGTGGCCTGCCTGTCGCCGCTCCAGACCGTGCTTACCATCCTGATCTTTACGAGGATCCTCGCCACCTTCGGCACCGAGATGCTCGCGGGCTACGGCATCGGCTCGCGGCTGGAATTCTTGCTGATCCCGATCACCTTCGCCTTCGGCATCGCCTCGGTCCCGATGGTCGGCCTGGCGATCGGCGCGGGGCAGTTGAAACGCGCGCGGCGCGTGGCCTGGACCGCGGCTGCGGCCTCGGGAATCACGGTCGGCCTGATCGGCCTCGTCATCGCGCTCGATCCGTCGCTGTGGGTCGCGCTGTTCACGAGGGATTCCGGCGTTACCACCGCCGCGCACAGCTACTTCCACTGGGCCGGCCCGGCCTTCGTGTTCTTCGGCATCGGCGTGTCGCTGTATTTCTCCTCGCAAGGTGCCGCGCGGGTCGGTGGTCCCGTGCTCGCCTCCACCGCGCGGCTTCTGATCGTCGCGATCGGCGGCTTCGGCCTCATGATGGCACAGGCGCCCGCTTGGACTTTGTTCGCGCTGGTCGGCGGCGCCATGGTCGTGTTCGGGCTTTCGACCGCAGGCTCGGTCGCCTTCGTGCGCTGGGGCAAATGAACGCAGGTAAAGAAACGCAGGCAAGTAAACGCAGGAATGTGATTCCATCCAGCGTTGCACTATCCTGCTAGGCTGCTATGGAGGCGCTCCACTTCGGGGCTCTCTCCATGACTTCCAGATTCGTTGCTCTCATCGTCCTCCTGGCTGCGCTACTTGGCGCGACTGCCGCCCATGCGCAGAGCGCCGACGGGACCTGGCTGACCCAGGCCGGCGATGCCCGCGTCAAGATCGGCAAATGCGGCGGCGGCATCTGTGGCAACGTCGTCTGGCTGCGTGAACCCCACGACACCGCGACCGGCCAGCCCGCCACCGACAGCAAGAATCCCAATCCCGCGCTCGCCAAGCGCCCGATGATCGGCTTGCCGCTGCTCAGCGGCATGCAGCCTTCCGGGCCGAACAAATGGTCGGGCCAGATCTACAACGCCGATGACGGCAGCACCTATGCGAGCAGCGTCAGCGTGACAGGTGCGGATTCGCTGCGGGTCGAAGGCTGCGTCGGTGCGCTCTGCGGCGGCGAGACCTGGACGCGCGTGGGGCGCTAGCGCTTCACGCCATCATCGCCTTCAGGGCCGTCGCCGCCGAGGCATAGCCGCCCCGCGCGCCGTCAATGAAATGCACGTGGTCGCTGCGGAGCGCCGACGGCGTGAAGCAGGTCATCATCGCGGCGTCCTGCTGGTAGAGACCGTAACGCACGATGCCGTCGCGCGCGGCAGTCGCGAGGCGATCGCTGAGGGCGCGTTCGAGCTCCGGCGTACAGTCGAGGATCATGCGCAGGCCGTCGTCATATTTGCGGAAATCGGAGTTCTCCACGACCTGCCGTGTATACAGCTTCGGCACGAAGCCGCCGACCTTGAGATCAAAGCGGACGATGAGGTAGGCGAACAGCGTATAGGCCAGCACGCCGGCGCGGCGCGCGAAAAGCGGGCCACCTCGCTTCGTGCGCGCTTCATAGTCCAGTCCTTGCGGCGGCCATTTCAGCGGCGGCCCCTGCGGCGGCACGGGTCGACCGGCGTCCGGGCTGCGCTCGACGAGATGGATGACGTCCTCGATCACGCTGCGGAACGCCCGCGGGTCGGCGCCCTGGGTCGGCATCACCAGCACCGACAGGATCAGGCCGCGCGCAGCCGGAATCACCTCGAACCGGCAGGACAGGCCGGAGAGATCGGGCTGCGTGCCCGCGGGCGCTTCGGTTATCGCAAACTCGCCGCGCTTCATCGCGGCGTCGGCCCAGGCGAGCCCGCCGCCGGAAAACATCGCATAGGACAAATTGGCCGACGGACCGAAGCGCGCGACGCGCACGTCGAGACCCTGTGCACGGATGGCGCTCACCGGCACCAGCGCGACGCGCATCCCCAAATCGAGATCTTCCCGCACCCAGGTGGCGGTCGCGGCCAGAGCCTCGCGGGCCGGTTCGAGATCGAGAGGCGCGACCGCAAAACTCGCGCCGTCGCCGCCGAACACGAAGGGGAATTCGCGTCCCTCCAGTGCGTTCGTCACCGCCGCGATCACGGCGGCGCCGGCCATGTTCACCGCCTTGTAGCGCTGCGCGGCGATGGCCTTGGTGGAATCCACGATGTCGGCGACGCCGATGCTCCAGTCGTCCGGCAGCGGCACATAGAGCGCGGGGTCCATCAGGCTGGTAAAGCCGCGGAAGACCGGAATGCCGCCATAGAAGGATTCGCCTGATGTCATCGGGAATGCCGGATGGTTGGGACGGGCGTCCAAAAGAAATACGTGGCAGGATCGATTTCGGGTTCGCTAGCCGGCGCGCCCCTTCCATCATTGGCCGAAATGAGCCCGGACAACAAGATGAGGCCGCGCTGCAATGCCGCAGCGGATCATTGATCGGCATCAAACGACTGCTCGGGGAAAACGACTACCGTTAAACATCGCCAGGGGCTGCATGGGATGACCGGAATGTCCGACATCGGCAACAAAGATCCCGCTGCCCCCGTGCGCCGGCGCACCGGCCTCGACCCGATCAGCGCGGTGAAGATGCCGGAACGACTGACGGCAGCCGTCGATGCCTGGGCCGAAGCCCATCACCTGACCCGCTCGGATGCGATCTGCCAATTGGTCGAACTGGGTCTGAAGATAGCGTCCCCGGCACCTACGACGGCGCACCCGATCGCATCGGACGCCGCCAGGATCGAGGAACTGGCGGTGCACGAGATCGAAGCGTTGCTCGATCCCGCATTGTCGGCGGACGAACGCGAGCGCCGCACCCGGCGCCTCACCGAGGGGCCGCCGGAATTCTCACACGAACGGATTGATCTGCCGAAGCATCAGACCTGATACGCCTAATGCAGCTTTTCGGCCTCACGCTTGCGCAAGGCATCGAGAGACGCGTCATGGCAGCCGACCAGGCGCACAAATTGCTGCGGATACATTTCATAGCCGTGACTGCCGGAATTCTGATGCGTCATCGGCGGGCAATGGACCTCGTCCGCCTTGGCGCGAGACGGCTCCGTCCGGCCCTGAATTGAAGCGGTCATGTTTGGCGTGGTCATGGACTGCTCCCTTGTCAATTGGGGCAGATCGATTGACATAACCCAATCGATTGCGGGCCACCTTACGACCAAATGCGACTTGATGTCATTGCGCCCGATCAACGCAATTATGGCGGACGAGTTCCGCTCACGCCGTATTCCCCGCGTCGATCGTAAATACGGTGCCGGTGACGTTGCGGCCGCCCTCGCCGAGCAAATATTCCGCCATGCGCGCGACATCATCCATCTCCGGCAAGCGGCGTAGCGCGCTGCGGCCGGCGATGCGCCTGCGCCCCTCGTCGGAGAGATTGTGGGTGAGCTCGGTGTCGATGAAACCGGGCGCGATCGCGTTCACGGTGATGCCGAGCTTGCCAACCTCGCGCGCGAGCGAGCGGGTGAAGCCGGTGGCGGCGGCCTTGGTCGCACCATAGACCGAGAGGCCGTTATAGCCAGTGGTCGCGATGATCGAGGAGATGTTGATGATGCGGCCGGCACCATCGGCCATCATTTGCCGCGCGACATATTTGGTGAGGATGATCGGCGACAGCACATTGAGCTGCACCAGCGCCTCGATCTCCGAATTGTGCATGGTCGCGAGCAGGCCTTCGGTGCCGAGGCCGGCATTGTTGACGAGGCCGTAGATCGGGCCGAATTCGTCGCGTACGAGTTTTGCAAAGGCCGGTATCACGTCGATCACGGCGAGGTCGCAGGCGCGGAAATGCAGGCGCCCTTCGGAGCCGGCTATCGCCGCCTTGAGCTCGTCGCTCTCGCGCCGCGCCGCCGCGATCACGTTGTAGCCGGCGCCAACCAGGCGTTTGCCGATCGCAAGGCCGATACCGCGGCTGCCGCCGGTGACGAGGACATTATGCATCGGTGCGCGCCAGTTTGCCGGCCGGGGTGACGTCGAGCGCCTCGACGAAGCGGATCACCGCCGGCACCTTGTGGGAAGCGAGCTGCGCGCGGCACTGATCCAGGATCTGGTCGCGGATCCCTTTCGCGCGCGCCGGGTCGGTGCCGTCGGCGAGGATCACGTCGGCGACGACGATTCCGCCGGTGATCGGGCTCTTGCGTGACTTCGCCCGCGACATCCGCACGTCGGGATGACGGTTGATCACCGCCTCGATCTCTTCAGGGTGAACCTTCAGCCCGCCGATATTGATGATGCCGCCGCGGCGGCCGACGAAATAGTAGCGGTCGCCGCGCAATTCGACGATATCGCCGCTATCGACAAATCCGTCGTCATCGGTGAGCGGAGCTGCATTGCGGCCGATGTAGGCGTGCGCCGTGCGCGTCGAGCGGATGCGGAGCGAGCCGTCAACGACCTTCATCTCGACACCATTGCGGTTGCCGAGATAGTCGGCCGGAAAGCCTTCCAGCCCGTCATTGACGGCAAAGCCGACGCCAGCCTCGGTCGATGCATAGGCATGGCCGACGGAGGAATTCGGGAACGCCGCTTTCAGACCATCCAGCACCGCCTGGTCGGCGATCTCGCCGGAGAGGCGGACATAGCGCGGCGCGAATTGCGCGGCCGAGCCGCTCATCAACAGCTTGCGCCAGTGCGAGGGCGTGCCGGAGATGTGGGAGACGCCGCGCGCGTTCAGCCGCGCGACGTGATCGCCGAGCGCCTCATGCGGATCGGACAGCACCATCGAGCCGCCGGAGAGAACAGCACGGAGGAAAATTTGCAGGCCACCATAACGGCGGATGTCGTAGAACGTCGCCCATACCGGCGCGGGTCCGCGCGCGGGGCCTTCGGCGACGATCGCGCCGGTGAGTGCTTCCAACGTATGCCCGGCGATTTTCGGCACACCCGACGTGCCCGAAGTGAGCATCAGCCATTCCGTGGCGCGTTCGGTCCTGGCCAACGTGGCGGTCTGGAGCGGTAGTTGCGCGGTGACGACCAGCGGCACGCCGGTATCGGCCCAGCGATCGGGCTCGTCGGTGACGACGGCATCGATCCCGGCGTCCGCGATCAGGGCATCGAGATGCGCGGGGTTGAGATCGGGCGGGCACAGCAGCATGCGGCGGGCGATGCCGTCGAGCTCGATGATGGCAAGGCCCGACCGGAGTTGGTCGGACAATTTCAGCAGCACTGCGCGGCCGGACAACTCACGCAGGCGGCCACCCAGGACCGTCTGCGACAAAATATCCGTCAGCGACACGACATCGTGCGCGTCCGACAGCGTGCGGCCGGTCAGTTCCGCGCCAAGATGGTCGCGGAGCGCAAAGATCTCACGCGGGGACATTTTCGTAGGCCCGCACGAAATCGCCCACGGTGGCGGGGAACGCTGCGTCTTCGGAGATGGTGAAGGGGTCGACGCCGGTCTCGTCCTCGAGGCGCGCCACCAGGATGGCGAAGGCGAGCGAGTCGAAGCCCGTCTCGTGCAGGGACAGATCGTCCGAGAGCGCGGGAAGCGCGACGTGCTGCTCCTTGGCGATCTGCTGGATCGCTTCAATGACCTTAGACCGTACCGACATGGCTGGCTCGCTTCTGTTGTCGTTCGTGTTGCGGCGGCTCTTGATGACCGCCTCCCCATGGCCGTTTGTTTACCCGACAGAAGTAAATGGCTTCTTGGACAATTCGGATAAAATTGGACCTATCTCCGGATTTTCGCGCGGCTAGAGCCGGATCGTACCCTTGTTGATCTGCGTATATGTCTCCACATCCAGCGCGATATAGGCGCCGGTCCTCGGGTCCAGCAGGAACAGCGGATCGGAGATCGCGCCCGGATCAAATCCCTCGCGCGCGAGCTCCCCCTTCTTCTGCTTGAACGTCTCAGTCGCATCGAGCTCGCGCGAGATGCGCATGAAGACGGGGCGCGCATAGGTCGGCAGACGCCGCGCCAGATGTGCGGGCAGCGCCTCGACGTCAAAGCCCTCGTTCACCACGATCGCGCTCATGCCGGCGCGGCCGTCGGTGCCGGGAATGCTGACGCCGTAGGTGGTGGCGTCGATCACGCCGCTGAAATCGCGCACGGCCTCATTGACCTCCGAGGTCGCGACGTTCTCGCCCTTCCAGCGAAAGGTATCGCCGATGCGGTCGACGAAGTGGAAGAAGCCCTTGTCGTCGAGCCGCATCAGATCGCCGGTGCGGAACCAGGCATCGCCCTTGGCAAAGACATCGCGCAGGATCTTCTTCTCGGTCTCGCTCGCCTCGGTGTAGCCCTCGAAGCGACCGCCGCCCTCATCCGCCGTGCCGATGCGGCCGATGGCTTCGCCGGCCTCGCCGCGCGCGCAGGCGATACAAAAGCCCTCTGCATTGCGCAGCGGCGCGCCGCTATCGGGATCGAGCTTGGCGAGACTGGCAGGGAAACGATGCGCGAGCAGCGGCGGAATGCGGCCGATCGCGCCGGGCTGGCCCTCGACGTTGAACAGCGAGAAATTGCCTTCGGTCGCCGCGTAGAATTCGAGGATGCGGGGGATCGCGAAACGGGCCTGGAAAACTTCCCAAATGTCGCCGCGCAGACCGTTGCCGCAGACAAGACGAAGGCGATGCCGGTTCTCGTATTCCGACGGTGGCGCCTTGAGGAGATAGCGGCAGAGCTCGCCGATATACTGAAACAGCGTGCAGTCATGGCGCACGATGTCGGGCCAGAAATGCGAGGCCGAGAATTTTTCCGCGATCACCACCGAGCCGCCGGCAGCCAGCATGCTGCATGGCGCGACGATGCCGCCGACCGAGTGGAACAGTGGCAGGCAATCGTAAAGCCGATCCTGGGGCGTCGCGCCGGTAAGGCCGGCAAACCAAAAGCCCCAGTTGAGGATGCGGCGATGGCTGATGCTCGCGGCCTTCGGCAGGCCGGTGGTCCCGGAGGTGTAGATCAGCAGGGCACGGTCGTTGATGGTGACGTCGCCAAGCTCGTCAGGCGAAAGCGGACCGTCATCGAGGGCGGCAAGCGCGACATCGATCGCGCGTTCGCTGCGGGCATCGCCGTGAATCCAGACCTTTGCCTCCGTCTTCAGTTGCGGCGACACGCTGTCCAGCGCCTCATTGAGCTCGGGCGCGATGATAATGTGAGCGGGCTTTGCGACGTCGATGCAATGCGCGAGCGACTGGCCGACCAGCTTGGTGTTGATCAGCGCAGCCACGCCGCCGACGCGGCTGATGCCGAGCCAGGCCGCGACATAATCGATGCCGTTCGGCATGATCAGCGCGACAGTGTCGCCCTTGGCCACTCCGGCCGAGCGCGCCCACCGCGCATAGCGATTGATGCGTTTCGAGAGCCCCGCATAGTCGAGGCTTGCTTCGTCGGTGACCAGCGCGACGCGATCGGGCTGGCGCTGCGCCCAATCGTCGACGACGTCGGCAAACAGGCGACCCGGCAGCGTCTCGATCCGCGCGGTGAGCTCGATGGCCTTCAGCCAGATCTTTGAAGCCGAAGGTGCGCGCGCGGCTTTCGGTTGCTCGATGACGCCGGTGGTCATGCCGTTCATTCTTTCGGAACGTGTCTGCTGCTTCCCTAAGCTTAACTCGCACGCCCTGCCCAGGTGTTAAGAGACAAGGTAAAACCCGGTTAGTGCCCGATTAACTCTAGTCATCCTTTACCAAGCCGGTGGGATCGGCGTGCGCGGCCTCGCAATTCTTGCGATAGCAAAGCCAATTGTCGGGGGCGCGCCGCGCGTGTCCCCTTGCCCTGATTGCGGGGCGAGGTGAACCGGAGAGCGTGATGATCACCAAGCGACATTTTCTTCAGGCTGCTGCCTCTGCCGCAACCGTGCTCGCCGCGCCACGCGCCTTCGCGATCGGCAATCCCTCCTATCCCTCGCGCAGCGTGAAATGGGTGGTGCCCTATGCGCCGGGCGGGGCCACCGACGTGCTGTCGCGGCTGCTCTGCCAGCGCCTCTCCGACCGGCTCGGCCAGACCTTCGTCGTCGAGAACAAGCCCGGCGCCGGCAGCAATATCGGGACACAGGCGGTGATCACGTCCGCCCCCGATGGTCACACGCTGCTGCTCACCTCGACCGCGAACGCCATCAACGCCTCGTTCGACCCGGCGCTGCCGTATGATTTCGCCAGGGACATCGCGCCGGTCGCCGGCGTCGCGCGAATTCCGCTGGTGCTGGTCGTCAACAACGACCTGCCGGTGAAGAGCGTCGCCGACTTCATCGCCTACGCCAGGACCAATCCCGGCAAGATGTCGATCGCCTCTTCCGGCATCGGCACATCGCTGCATCTCTCCGGCGAGCTGTTCAAATCGCTGGCCGGCGTGCAGTTCACCCACGTGCCCTATCGCGGCTCGGCACCCGGATTGACCGACGTGATGAGCGGCCAGATCCAGGGCATGTTCGACAACGTCACCTCATCCTTCGAGCTCGTACGCGCCGGCAAGCTGCGCGCGCTCAGCGTCACCACACGCGAGCGTTCGGAGATTCTACCGGACGTGCCATCGATCGCCGACACGCTTCCCGGCTACGAAACCTCGTCGTTCTATGGCGTCGGCGCCCCGCACGACACGCCGCGCGAGATCGTCGATCTGCTCAATCGCGAGATCGACGCCGCGCTGTCGAATGCGGAGATCAAGTCCCGCATCGCCGAGCTCGGCGCAATCCCGCTGAACGGCGATGCCGACGAATTCGCCGGCATGCTCACGGCGGAGACCGACCGCTGGCGTAAGGTGGTCGAGTTGTCGGGAATCAGGAAGGAGTAGCGACCCATATCCGGCCGCGCGAGGCTAGGCGGCCCCGGGTAAACGGGCTAAGCTTTTCTACCCTGCGTTGTCCGGGTTACGAAAGGGAGACGACCCGTGGCTCTCGACTCGTCGGAGTTCCCTGTCCAGGCCGCACCGTTCGAGCAGCCGCTGAACAATTTTGCCGACCGCCTGAAGGGCGGACAGGTCAAGGTGGTCGCGATCGGCTCGTCGACCACGGCGGGCGAAGGAGGCATCGCCCCCTATCCGCAGCGGCTGCTGGCGGACCTTCGGATAGGATTACCAAATGTCATGATCGAGGTGGTCAACCGGGGCGTTGGCGGCGAAGAGGCCCCTTTGGAGTTGAAGCGGTTCGACCATGACGTCTTCGATCTCAACCCCGATCTCGTCATCTGGCAGGTCGGTACCAATTCAGTGTGGCAATCCGCCGATCAGAATCCGCCCTCGTTCAGGGACACCACGCAGGCCATCCGTGATGGTGTTGACCGGCTGCTCGGCGCCAAGCGGATCGACGTGATCCTGATGGACCTGCAATATGTGCCGGCGCTGCTGACACCGGCCAAGGCCGACAAGACGAACGCGATGGTCGCAGCGATCGGCGAGATCGCGCATGCAAAGGGGGTCAACGTCTTTCGTCGCTTCGCGCTGATGAAGGGCTGGCACGATGTTGCAAAAATTTCTTTCGACCGCATGGTCGACCCGGGCGATGATAGCAGGCTGCACGCAAGCGACTGGACCACGGACAAGATGACCTGGCAGTTGACCAACGCGATCGTCGCCGCAGCCAACAAGGCGCTGCCCTCCGGAAACGCACACGGCAGCTAATCCGGTCGGATTGCCGGGAGGGCAATCGCCCAGCGCTAGTCGCCTCGCTTATGGCGCAAGCGCTGCGGCGGTGCGTTGAACGGATAATACGGATTGAGATCGCAGCTCGCGGAGCGGCCTGAAGCGGTGGCGCTGCATTGCGGCAGCGAGGTGAAGGAGCAATCGTACCACTCCCCGCCACCGCCGTTCGCGCCGGAATAAACGTGCATGCAGACGGGATAGCGCGGATCGAAGGTCTGCGCATGCGACGGCGCGGCCGTGAGAAAGGCACCGACGGTGATGATCAGGCCGAATGAGCGACGCATGAAAATTGCTCCTGAAAGCCGCATCGCGGATCGCTAAAGCATGATCCGGAAAAGTGCGAAGCGGTTTTCCGAAAAGATCATGCTCAAACAACAACGCTAAAGCGCGATGATGATTCATCCTCATCTCATCGCGCTTTAGTGGATCTTCTTGTGGCGCCGGCGCGGCTGCGGCGGCGGTTCATCGAAAGCATAGTAGGGATTGACGTCACAGCTCGCCGAGCGGCCCGACGCCGTGGCGCGGCACTGCGGCAGCGAAGTGAAGGAGCAGTCGAAATAATCGCCGCCGCCACCGCCGAAGCCGCCGGGCATGTAGACGTGCATGCACACCGGGTAGCGCGGATCATAGGTCTGGGCGCTGGCATCTGCCGCCACGAACAGCGTGGCAATCGCGGTGAGAGTCAGGATCGGCAAACGCATGGAGAAATCCTCGAATCGATCATGTCGGCGGCCGGGATGCCGGCCGCCCGATATGGCACAACACCACGGCAGAGGCGACTGTTCCTGCGTGCAGATGACGGCAAGGTGAGTGCGGTGCGCTGCGCGCCGCTACCCGCCGAGCCCCTGCAACACCAGCCGATTCAGCCTTGTCGCAAACGCCGCAGGATCTTCCGGCAGCTCGCCGTCCAGTATCTGCGCCTGTTCAAGCAGGAGCAGACTGAGATCGTCGACCGCTTTGGAGCCCGCCTGAGCCTTCGTGATCGCCATGACCAGCGGATGGCGCAGATTGATCTCGAGGATCGGCTTGGTGCGCATGCCACGGTTCTGCTGAGACAGGATGCGCTCGAGCTCGCGGCTCGGGCCCTGGCTGTCGGCGACAAGGCAGGAGGCGGAGCTGGTGAGGCGCGTCGAGGCCTTGACGTCGCTGACGCGCTCACCGAGCGCGGCCTTGATCACGGCGATGGTGGCCGCCTCGTCGGCGACGGGCTCGTCCTTTTTCGCCTCGTCCGCCTCGTCGACGCGCGGGATCAGGTCGAGGTTGAGATCGCCCTGGCTCAGCGACTTCAGCGGCTTGCCGTCGAACTCCGATGGCATCGAGGTCCAGAAGGCGTCGACCGGATCAGACAGCAGCAGCACTTCGATGCCGCGCGCGGTCGCCGCCTCGAGCCGGGGGCTCGACTTCAGCCGCTCGATGCTGTCGCCGACGAGATAATAGATCTCGGTCTGGTTCGGCTTGAAATCTGCGATGACGTCCTTGAGCGAGCGCTTCTCGCCCGAGGTCGTGGTGAAACGCGACAGCGCGAGCAGCTTTTCGCGGCGTTCGAAATCCTCGTAGATACCTTCCTTCAGCACCGCGCCGAAGGCCTCCCAGATCTTCGCAAAGTTCTCGGGATCCTTCTCCGCAAGGCTTTCGAGCTCGGACACGACGCGGGTCGCCACGGCTTTGCGGATCTGCGCGAGCTGCGGATTGTTCTGGAGCATCTCGCGGGAGATGTTGAGCGGGAGATCCTCGCTGTCGACGACGCCGCGGATGAAGCGGAGGTAGCCCGGCAGCAGATCGGCATCGTCGGTGATGAAGACGCGGCGGACATAGAGCTTGACGCGGCCCTTGCGGTTCGGCTCGAACAGGTCGAACGGCTTTGTCGAGGGCGCGAACAGCAGCACGGCGTAGGAATAGCGGCCCTCGGCGCGATAATGCAGCGTCATTGCGGGATCGTCGAAGGCGGATGCGATCTGCTGGTAGGCCTTCTTGTAGTCCTCCGGCGTGAGCTCGGATTTCGAGCGCTGCCACAGCGCGCTTGCCGAATTGATCTGGCGCGGTTCGCCCTCTTCCGGCACGAGCTCGATCGGAAACAGGATGTTGTCGGAATAGGCGCCGACGACGCGCTCGATCTCGTAAGCTTCAAGATATTTCTTGGCCTCGTCCTTGAGGTGCAGGACGATCTCGCTGCCGCGCGCCACGCGCGCCGCTTCCTCGTCGCTCGCGCGCGCGATCTCGAAGCCGGAGCCGCCGGACGACGTCCAGATCCAGACGTCGCTCTCGCCGGCGCGGCGGCTGACCACGACGATCTTCTCGGCAACCATGAAAGCGGAATAGAAGCCGACGCCGAACTGGCCGATCAGGCCAAGACCATCCCTGGCCTCCTTGAGCTTCGACACGAAGGCCTTGGTGCCCGAGCGGGCGATGGTGCCGAGGTGGTCGATCAGCTCCTGCCGCTCCATGCCGATGCCGTTGTCGGCGATTGTGAGCGTTCCGGCCGTCTTGTTCGGAATGATCCGGATCTTGAGCGCGTCGCCCTCGCCCAGCAGCGCCGGACTGGCGATAGCCTCATAGCGCAGCTTGTCGCAGGCGTCCGAGGCATTGGAGACGAGTTCGCGCAGGAAGATATCGGTCTCGGAATAGACGGAGTGCACCATCAGGTGCAAAAGCTCGGAAACCTCGGCCTGGAAGGGCTGCGTATGCACAGCCGTGTCTGACGTCGTCATGCGTTTACCCGGTCAATCAAAAGGGGAAACCCGGGATATAACGCGAGGGGGCAGGGGATCAAGTGGACGTCAGCAATCGCCCTCCCGACGGAGGGGCAAATGCCGATCAGGTCACACAGCGGCCGGGCTGGAGCAGTTTTGCGACCTCGGTCAGGGAGCTGACCATTGGCTCGCAGGCGATCGTCAGCTTTTTGCGGTCCTGCTTCTGGCTCGGGAGCAGCACCGGCGGCTTGGCGTTGCCGGCCTCGATCACCGCGGGGACCCGCAGCAGCACCGACGTGTCGGCCAGATCGTTCAGCCGCATCGACACGGTCCGGGTCGGAACTCCCGCCTGCTTGATGTCGGCGAGTCGGTCGGCCTTGCTGGAGCGATTGACGTTATGGCCCGGCTTGTCAGCATGGCCCGGCTGGTCAGCGACCGCCCGCCAGCGGTCGGCCAGATCATGGCCGGAGGCCAGTTGCACGGCGCCCACCTGGACGGCGCCAAGCGTCGCGGCGATCGCGACGACGCCCAAAAATACCTTTTGAATCTGTGACATGGCTGTCGGTCCCTCGCCCCATGGCGATCGCGGGAACAACGCGAGGTAAGGTCCGGGAGTTCTCAATCGTTAAGATCACTTAACCGTGTGCAAAAAAGGCATGACCCCGCGAAAAATTTTGCAACCGCCTGGAACGACTTCCGTGGACGGGAGTCGTCTCAACAGCCGGCTATTCCCCCCTGCCCCATAAGCCGGCGACGTAGGGCGCGACTGTGGTGATGCCGGTCGCGCCTTACTTTTGTCTGGGCTTCAGTTCGCCTTCCCCGCGAGCCAATCCCGACCCTCGCCATAGAGCTTCTCGACCTCGGGACCGATCAGGCCCGGCATGTCGCGCTTGACCTTGTAGCCGATCAGCTCCTGCATGTAGGCGAGGTGGCGATAGCCTTCGGGTAGCGCGGCAAGGGCTCTCTGGTCGAGCTGAAGTGTCACGGCGGGGTCGACCGGGTCGATCCGATCCTTCTCGTAGATCGGCTGGCGGCGGACGATGCCCCACGCGCCTGACCGCTTCTCCAGGAAATCGTAGAAGCGCCCGGTGCAGACGACGTCGCAGGGCACGTCGTGCACCGGCGCGCGCTGCGAGATGGTCATTTTGGTCTGCGCGATGGCGCGCGCGCCCTCGAGGTCGATGCTGGTGCCGCCGAGGAAATGCAGGATGCGCACGCCCTTGGCGAACCCCTCCTGGCTGACCCGCATGAAATCCCGCGCCGGCCCCTGAAACCAGGTGGCGGACATCCAGCCCTCTTCATGCCAGACCGTGGCAAAGCGCTCCCAATCGCCGGCATCGCGCCACACCGCCCAGTTCTCGACGAGGTCGCGGATGGCGAGGCGATCGAGGAGTTGCTGGTCCATGAACACGTCTCCGATGGCACTGCGGCTGCTGCACGAGGTATGAGCGGCGAATTCGATGGCCGTCAAGCGTGGCAATCCGGTCAACGAAAATCCGGCGCACCTTGCGGCACGCCGGATCAAATTTCGTCAAGTGCCGGGTGCAAGCGCCTTCTTACGCCGCCGGCACCTTCGGCGCGCGGTTGCGCGAGTTGCGCTGGAAGAACAGCGCCTGGCTCGCCACCGCCGACACCATCGCGGGCTGGAACGGTTTTGAGATCAGGAACGCCGGCTCGGGGCGCTCGCCGGTGAGAAAGCGCTCGGGGTACGCGGTGATGAACACCACCGGCACCTCGAAGGTGCGGAGCAGCTCGTTGACGGCGTCGAGGCCCGACGAGCCGTCGGCGAGCTGGATGTCGGCGAGGATCAGGCCGGGCCGCTTGTTCTTGGCCAGCGCCACCGCATCGGCGTGGGTGCGGGCGACGCCGACGACATTGTGGCCGAGATTCTTCACCAGGCTCTCGAGATCCATGGCGATGAAGGTCTCGTCCTCGATGATCAGCACGTCGGTGGCGATCTCGGCGGCCATCTCACGCCCTGCGGCATCCGCAAGCCGGCGCGTCTCGCCGACGTCGGTGCCGAGGATGTAGGCGACTTCCTCTTCCGAAAATCCCTCGAGCGAGAGCAGCAGGAAGGCCTGCCGCGGCAGCGGCGTGATGTTCGACAGCCGTCGCTCCGGCGGCATCGGCAGGTTCGTCACCTCGGAATCGTCGTTGACGGAGACGGAATTCCAGATCTGGGTGAACAGCCGGAACAGGCCGGCGCGGGGCCCGTGGCTCTCGTCGAGCACCGACGGATCCCCCAGCATGGCTTCCAACATGGCTGCGACATAGGCGTCACCGGAGGATTGGCTCCCCGTCAGGGCGCGCGCGTACCGGCGCAACAACGGCAAGTGTTCAGCAACAAGCTGTGAACGGGACATCCCCACTCCATTCATCTTCGGGCCAACCTTGAGATACAGGCGTTATGCGGGGAGCCCGGGTTCCCCTGCTAGGGCTGATTACGCCTCAGGCTGAGAAAAGTTCCGCATTCGGGCGGAACTTTTTCTCGCAGCTTGCATTGAGCCTATTCAGGGAACGGCACCCGGTTGAGGGAACTTATCGATTTTACAATCACTTAACTCGGGGAAACGTGGAACAGGTCATGAAAGATCTCAAGTCTCAAGCCAGCAAAAGTACGACCCCCGGCAAGGGAGGGCTCACTCCGGAGATCCAATCCCGGATCGGGCACCAGCTGCGCGCCATGTACGACGACGTGGTGCGGCAGGGGGTTCCGGACCGGTTCGCGGAACTGATCAAGAAGCTTGATGCGCCGGGAGCGACACCCCAAGTGGAAAATGGTGGCGGCACTAGCGACAACAACAATGGGAGGGATTGATGCCTCTCACGGAATCCCTGCGTAACGACATCCTGGCGGCCGTGCCCAGCCTGCGCGCGTTCGCCATCTCGCTCAGCGGCAATGCGGATCGCGCCGACGATCTGGTCCAGGAGACGCTGTTGCGCGCGCTCGCCAACATCGACTCGTTCCAGCCCGGCTCCAACCTGCCGGCGTGGCTGTTCACGATCCTGCGCAACCTGTTCCGTTCCGATTATCGCAAGCGGCGGCGGGAAGTCGAGGATGCCGAAGGCAACTATGCCAAGACGCTGAAGACACAACCCTCGCAGAATGCCCATCTCGAGTTCGAGGAATTCCGCACGGCGCTCGACAAGCTTCCGCAGGACCAGCGTGAAGCGCTGATCCTGGTCGGCGCCTCCGGCTTCTCCTATGAGGATGCGGCCTCGATCTGCGGCTGCGCAGTCGGCACGATCAAGAGCCGCGTCAACCGCGCGCGCTCCAAGCTCGCGGCGCTGCTCTATGTCGACGGCGCCGAGGATTTCGGGCCCGACGAGACCATTCGCGCCGTGATCGGCGGCAGCGGCGGCTGACGGCCGGCGTCAATCGGACTGAGACGCGATCAAGGCGGCCGCCTCCGCGGCCGTCTTGACGCGTCTGGAACGTAATGCGGAGCTTGCGCCGCCTCGATCACTCGTCCACGAAGGTCACGGTCTCAGCCACGCTCGCACGCGAGGTGCGGTAGCTGTTGACCTTGTGGGCGTTGTCGGCATAGCCGAACGAGATGCCGCAGACGATGCGGCGGTCATCGGGCAGATTGAAATGGCGGCGGATCAGGCCGGAGTGGCGCGCGAGCGCCGCTTGCGGAATCGTGCCGAGCCCGAGGGCCTGCGCGGCCAGCATGAAATTGCTGACATAGGCGCCGCAATCGATCGCACCGTAGATGCCGAGCGGCTCGTCGGTGTGGATGACGGCCACATGCGGCGCGCCGAAGAAATTGTAGTTCTCCAGCGCCTGCTTCGCATAGGCCGTCTTGTCGCCCCTGACGATGCCGAGCGTGTTGTAGAGCTGAAAACCGCTCTCGCGGCGGCGTTCGAGATACGCGCCGACATATTCGCGCGGCGGCGTGAAATCATAGTCGTCGCCGAGCCCGCTCGATGCTTCCGCGTAAATCAGCTTGCGAAAAGCTTCCTTGGCCTCGCCGCTGGCGATAATCACCTGCCAGGGCTGGCTGTTGCACCAGGACGCCGTGCGCTGCGCGGTGGTCAGCAAATGTTCGATCGTGGCGCGATCGACCTCCTTGGCTAGGAAGGCGCGCACCGAGTAGCGCTCGTTGAGGAGCTCTTCCAGCACGCCGATGCGGTTATTCTGATTGACTGCAGCGTCCATTGCTTGCTCGCTTTCGTGCCCCGGAAGCGACGCAGCACGAAGTGATGCGGCGCTGAGCCGGGGCCCATTGTGGCCTGTCCATTGTGGCTCCTGGGTCCCGGCTCGCGCTTCGCGCGTCCGGGATACGAGATATCAACGTCCCTTGGTCGGGATCTTGTTGTACGGCACGTCCTTGTCGACGCGGATGTCGCCCGGCAATCCCAGCACGCGCTCGGCGATGATGTTGCGCAAAATCTCGTCGGTGCCGCCGGCGATGCGCATCGAGGGCGAGGACAGCAGCATCTGCTGGAACTGGCCCTGCACGATCTCCTCGTCCGCGCCGGTGAGAACGCCGGCCGCGCCCTGGAGATCCATGGCGTAGGTCGCGATGTCCTGGAGCATCATGCCGGACACCAGCTTGCCGATCGAATTCTCGGGCCCCGGCCGCTCGCCCTTGGACAGCGCCGAGATCGCGCGGTAGCTGGTGTATTTCAGCCCGCTCGACTTCACCGCCCAGCTCGCAAGTTTTGAGCGCACGGCGGGATCGTCGATGGCGAGGCCGTCCTCCAGCATCAGATTGGAGCAGAACTCGAACATTTCAGGGACGCCGGTCGCAAGCCGCGAGCCGATCGACATCCGCTCGTTCATCAGGGTGGTCAGCGACACGCTCCAGCCCTCGCCGATGGCGCCGAGGCGCTGGCTGTCGGGAATGACGACGTCGGTGAAATAGACCTCGTTGAACTCCTGCATGCCGTTGGCCTGCTTGATCGGGCGCACCTCGACGCCCGGGCTCTTCATGTCCAGGAAGAACATGGTGAGGCCTTTGTGCTTGGGCACATTGGGATCGGTGCGCGCGATCAAAAGACCGTAGTCGGAATAGTGCGCACCAGAGGTCCAGATCTTCTGGCCGTTGACGACCCAATTGTCGCCCTTCTTCTCCGCGCGTGTGCGGAGGCCCGCGACGTCAGAGCCGGCGGACGGCTCGGAGAACAGCTGGCACCAGATCTCCTCGCCTGCGGCCAGCTTGGGCAGATGGCGGCGCTTGGCGTCCTCGCTGCCGAACGCCATCACGGTCGGGCCGCACATGCCCTCGCCGATCTGGAACGGCTGCGTCAGCTTGCCGTAGACGCCCTCCTCCTGCTGCCAGATCACGCGCTCGATCGGGGTGGCGCCACGGCCGCCATACTCCTTCGGCCAGTGCAGGCAGGCCCAATTACCCTCGGCCTTCTTCCTCTGCCAGGCCTTGCCGACATCGACGATGTCGTGCTGGGCCAGCCGGATGCGGCCGAGCGAGGATTTTGACAGCTCCGCCAAAAACTCCTTCGGCGCGTTGGCGTCGACCCATTTGCGCGCGGTGTCGCGGAATGCGGCTTCCTGCGGGGTGTCGTCGAAATTCATGGCGAACCTCTCAGTCTTTGACTCAGTGTCAGAGCCTCATGGTGAGGAGGCGCGTAGCGCCGTCTCGAACCATAAGGCCCCAGTTGGGCCTTCATCCTTCGAGACGCCGCTTCGCGGCTCCTCAGGATGAGGGTCATCAGCTTCTTCCCTTCGTCGGGATCTTGTTGAACGGCACGTCCTTGTCGACACGGATGTCGCCGGGCAGGCCCAGTACCCGCTCGGCGATGATGTTGCGCATGATCTCGTCGGTGCCGCCTTCGACACGGGTGCCGGGCGCGCGCAGCAGCATCGCCTGGAAGCGGCCGGCGACCTCGGCGTCTTCGGGACCGCTGACCGCGCCGGCAGCGCCCTGCAAATCCAGCGCGTAAGTCGCGACGTCCTGGATCATGGAGCCCGCGACCAGCTTGCCGATAGAGTTTTCCGGTCCCGGACGCTCGCCCTTCGACAGCGCCGAGATCGCGCGCATGCTGGTGTAGCGCAGCCCGCTCGCCTTCACCGCCCAGTTCGCCAGCCTCGAGCGCACCGCGCGATCCTCGATCGCGGGGCCGTCGTCGAGCATCAGGCTGGAGCAATAGTCAAACAGCTCCGGAAAGCCGGTCGAAACGCCGGCGCCGATCGACATGCGCTCGTTCATCAGCGTCGTCAGCGAGACGTTCCAGCCGTCATTGACCTCACCAAGGCGCTGGTGATCGGGGATGCGCACGTTGGTGAAATAGACCTCGTTGAAGTCGGAGGCGCCGCTGGCCTGCTTGATCGGCCGCACCTCGACGCCCGGGCTCTTCATATCCAGGAAGAACATGGTGAGGCCTTTGTGCTTGGCCACGTTGGGATCGGTGCGGGTCAAGAGGATGCCGTAATCCGAGTAATGCGCGCCCGACGTCCAGATCTTCTGGCCGTTGACGACCCACTCGTCGCCGTCCTTTTCCGCGCGCGTGCGCAGGCCTGCGACGTCCGAGCCGCCGGCGGGCTCGGAGAACAGCTGGCACCAGACCTTTTCGCCGGAGGCGAGCGGCGGCAGATAGCTGCGCTTATGCTCCTCGCGCGCGAACGCCATCATGGTCGGCCCGCACATGCCGTGGCCGATGATGAACATGCCGGACAGCTTGCCGAACGCACCCTCCTCCTGCTGCCAGATCACGCGCTCGATCGGTGTGGCGCCGCGGCCGCCATAGTCCTTGGGCCAATGCAGGCAGGCCCAGCCGGCGTCGGCCTTCTTCTTTTGCCAGGCCTTTGCCACTTCCAGAATATTGGCGTTCTTCAATTGCGTGCGGCCGAGCGAGGACTTTCGAAGCTCCTCCTCGTATTGCTTGGGCGCATTCGCCGCGATCCAGGCGCGGGCAGTGGCGCGAAATTCGGCCTCTTGCGGGGTGTCGTCGAAGTTCATGACGTTGCCCTTCGCTTACGCCGCGTTCTTCTTGCGCATGCGGTCGATCAGCTGGTCTTCCCAATAGGACAAGCTACCGAGCCCGAGCGCCATGGCGTTGGCGCGGCGGTAGTACATGTGGCAGTCGAACTCCCAGGTGAAACCCATGCCGCCGTGAACCTGGATGTTGTTCTTGGCGCAGTGCTGGAACGCCTGCGTCGCGCTGATGCGGGCCGCGGCGGCGGCTTCCGGCAGCTCCGCGGCGTTGGTCGAGAGCGCCCAGGCGCCGTAATAGCTGTTGGAGCGCGCCAGCGTCGCCGACACGTACATGTCCGCGAGCATGTGCTTGACCGCCTGGAACGAGCCGATCTGTCGGCCGAAGGCGATGCGGTCGAGCGCGTAGTCGCGGCCCATCTCCAGCGCGCGGTCGGAGCCGCCGATCTGCTCGAAAGCGCACAGCACCGCGGCACGGTCGAGCACCTGGGTAAGGATGCTCCAACCTTCGCCGGGGGCACCGACCGGCTCGGCCTTGCAATCTTTGAAAGTGATCTCGGCCTGCCCCCGGGTCGGATCGAGAGTGGTAAGGCTTTTCACCTCGACGCCGCCGTCCCTGAGATCGACAATGAACAAGGAAATGTCGCCGTCGCGCCCGCTCGATCCCGTGCGCGCCGCGACCACCGCGAAGTCGGCGATTGCGCCGTCGGCAACCGGCTTCTTGACACCGTTGAGCACGCCATTCGCAGCCGTGAGCTTGACGTTCTTCGGCGACGGATTGCCCTTGCCCTCGAACAGCGCCAGCGTGCCGATCGCCTCACCCGAGGCAATCGCCGGCAACCATTTCTTCTTCTGCGCATCACTGCCGGCGATCAGCAGCGCTTCGACAGCGAGATAGACGGTGGAGGAAAACGGCACCGGCGCGTTCGCCCGGCCCATCTCTTCAGCGATCACGCAAAGTTCGAGATGACCGGCGCCGGCACCACCAAAGTCCTCGGGAATAGCGACACCGAGAAAGCCCATCTCGGCGAGGCCTTTCCACAGCTCCTTGTCATACGGCGCCTTGCCGTCGAGGACTGTGCGCACCGCCTTGGGCGAACATTTCTCAGTGAGGAATTTGCGCGCCTGATCGCGGAGCTGCTTCTGATCGTCGGAGAAATCGAAGTTCATGGCGCGTATCCGTGTTGGTGATGTCGATTACTTGAGAATGATGACGTCTTGATCCGGTTTGTCGGCATAAAGCCGCTCGACCAATGCAACGCGGCGCTCCAGGCCGGCGCGCTGGTTGATGTAGCCCTTGTCGGTGAGCTCGTTACCGTCGATCGAGGGCGGCTCCGCCATCAGCATGGCGCGCGCGATGATGCGGCTGCTGGCGCCTTCGCACTCTTTGTTGTGAGCCTCCAGCCCACGCCTGAAGCAAGCGACCACCTCGGGATGCTTCACCGCAGCCTCGAAGCTGAGATCGGGATTGCCGACGAGCTGGCGGCAGGCGTGCAGGTTCGGCCACGCCAGCAGGCCGATGAAGGCACGATCCTGACCCGCGACCAGCGCATCGTGCACGACGGGCGTCGCGCCGGCGATCGCATCGGTACGCAGCGAGCCGACATGGACGAAGGTGCCGGTGGTGAGTTTGAAGTCCTCGACGACGCGGCCGGCAAAGATGATGCCCTTCACGGGATCGGCTTCGTCGACGAAGATGCCGGCATCGCCGATGCAGTAGAAACCCTCTTCGTCGAACATCTTCTTCGTCAGATCAGGCTGACCGAAATAGCCGGGCGTGACGTTGACGCCGCGCAAGCGCAGCTCGTATTTCGAGCCGCACGGCACCATCTTCAGCTCGACGCCGGGGAACGGCAGGCCGATCAGGCCGACGCGCTCAGTGTCCCAATAGGTGCCGGTCGAGGTCGGCGCGGTCTCGGTCGAGCCCCAGCCGGTGTAGAACACGATGCGCTCGCCGGTAGTCTTCACGGCGAGGGCCTGCATGCGGTCGTAGAGATCATCCGGCAGCCGCGCGCCGCCATAAGCCATGATCGAGAGATTCTTGAAGAAGGAGCGGCAAAGCGCATCGTCCTTCTCCATCGCCGCCGCCAGCGCGGCATAACCGGCCGGCACGTTGGCGTAATAGGTCGGGGATATCTCGTGCAGATTGCGCAGCGTCTCCTCGAACAGGCCCGGCATCGGCCGGCCATCGTCGATATAGAGCGTGCCGCCGTCGACCAGGATCGGATGGAACGCCGCATTGCCGCCCATGGTGTGATTCCAGGGCATCCAGTCCAGCATGGTCGAGATCGGACCGCCCGGATCGCGCGGCCGCACCTGCATCATCATGGCCGCATTGGCGCACATCATCGCTTGCGTGTTGATGACGGCCTTGGGCATCCCGGTCGAGCCTGACGTGAACAGCAGTTTGCCGACGGTCTCCGGCGTGATCTTCGCGATCGACGCTTCGACATCGGCGGTCACTTGTGTCGTCGCGAGCTCGGCAAAGCTGACGCTCTCGATGCCGTCGCAGGGCCGTAAGACGTGAACGACGGTGACGCCGGTGAGGTCGAGCGCTTTCAGCGCCTTCTCGAAGGTCGGGCCGTCCTGCACCATCACCACGGCCGGCTTGATCAGATCGAACAGATATTTCAGCTTGACGTGATCATGGCTCATCAAGGAGTAGGCCGGCGATACCGGCGCGGCCGGAACGCGCGCCTGCATCGCGGCCTGCGTCATCAGCGCGTGCTCGATCGAATTGCCGGAGAGGATTGCGACCGGGCGGCCGCTGATGTCGAAATCGAGCAGCGCCTGTGTCAGCGCATCCACCGTGCGCTTGGCTTCGCCATAGGAGACTTTTCGCCATTCGCGGTTGGGGCCGCCGCGTTGCGCCAGCCAGATGCGCTCCGGCGCTTGCTTGGCCCATTTCGCGAGCGAAGCCGGAATGTGCGTCTCGTAAGTTTGCAAGGGAATGCGCGACTTCAGCACCACCGTGCCGTCGTCGCGGCGCTCGACGTCGATGTCGCGCGCCAGCCATTCCACCTTGCGAAAGGCGGGTTTCGTCATCACCGCCGCCGCATTCCCGCTCATTTTGCGTCTCCCGGAATTTCTCGTCCTTTACGGATCTTCGTTGTCAGCGCCTGATATAGACAGGCTTTCGCTTCTCAAGGAAGGCCCTGATGCCTTCCGAAAACTCCTCCGAGCGGCTGCACAGGACCTGGTTGCGGTCCTCCATCGCGATAACGGCTTCCAGCGATCCGGCATCGACGCTCATGTTGAGACATTCCTTGGACAGGCGCAGGCCCACGGGCGACGCTGTGATCATCGCGTCGACATAAGGTTCGGCGGCGTCATCCAGCTTGTCCTCATCGACGACCTCGGAGACCAGCCCGACCGCGAGTGCGCGCTCGGCACCGATGAAGCGCCCTGTGAGGATCAGCTCCGAGGCCACGGAGACACCGACGAGGCGCGGCAGGAAATAGCTGGTGCCGATGTCGCAGCCGCCGAGCCCGAGCTTGATGAAGGCGCAGTTCATCCGCGCCGATCTCGTCGCGATGCGGATATCGGAGGCAAGCGCCAGCGCAAAGCCGCCGCCGGCGGCCGCGCCCTGCACCAGAGAGATGATCGGCTGCGGACAGCGCCGCATCAGCATCACGATGTCGGCGATGCGCCGCTGCGAATCCAGCGACTCGGTGACGCCAGGCGGCTCCTGCTGACCGGTACGGCGCTGCATTGCGACCTTGAGGTCGAGGCCCGCACAAAAATTCCTGCCGGCGCCCTTCAGCACGACGACGCGCGTGTCGCGGTTGCGCTGGAGGCCCTGGAAGTAGACGTTGAGCGCGTCGATCAGCGCGGGATCGAGCGCGTTGAGGCTCTCCGGACGATTGAGCGTCGCCGTGTCGACGCCGTCACTGTGCTCGATCAGCAGCGGTTGGGACATGCGCAATCTCCCCATCGTCGTCCTGGACAAGCGAGCGGAGCGAGCGCTGATCCAGGACCCATAACCACAGGCCCGAGTTGTTGGACCACCGGCGTTGGCTAAGCTCGTGCTTCCACTCACGCCGGTGGCACTAGGTCCTGGCCTTCGCCAGGACGACGGCGGAGCTACCGCGGCGCCATACGGATCGCGCCGTCGAGGCGGATGGTTTCGCCGTTGAGCATCGGGTTCTCGACGATGTGCACGGCCAGCGAGCCGTATTCATTGGCGTCGCCGAGACGCGCGGGATGCGGCACCTGGGCACCGAGGCTCTTGCGGGCCTCTTCGTTCAAGCCCATCAGCAGCGGCGTCAGGAACAGGCCGGGCGCGATGGTGTTGACGCGGATCTTCTGGCTCGCGAGGTCGCGCGCGGCCGGCAGCGTGAGGCCGACGACGCCGCCCTTCGATGCCGCATAAGCGATCTGCCCGATCTGGCCTTCGTAAGCGGCAACCGAGGCCGTGTTGACGATGACACCGCGCTCTTCACCGACCGGCTCGATCGTGACGAGGCGCTCGGCGAACAGACGCAGGCAGTTGAAGGTGCCGATCAGGTTGACGTTGATGATGCGCGCGAACTTCTCCAGCGGGTAGACGCCGTCGCGGCCGACAATGCGCTGCGAGCCGCCGATGCCGGCGCAGTTCATCAGCACGCGGGCGACGCCGTGCGCGGCTTCCGCCTGCGCGATCGCCGCCTTGATCTGCTCTTCACTGGTGACGTCGGCATGAAGCGCGACGCCTTTCACTTCGGCGGCAACCTTCTCGGCGTTTTCCTTGCTCTGGTCGATCACGCCGATCCTGGCGCCCTTGGCGGCCATGGCGCGGGCGGTCGCGGCACCGAGGCCCGAACCACCGCCGGTGATGAGAACGGCTACGTCTTTCAACTGCATCGCGAATACCTTTCCTCGACCTTTTCCTTGGGCGTTTCTTCTCTAGACTTTGAGAGTTTGGCCGGATTATCCAGCCGCGGCAGCTTCCTCGATTTTTGTGAGGATTCCACCGCAGATCAGCGTTTCCATGTGCTTGATATATTGCCGGCAGACGTCATCGGTGACCGGGCCGACGCCGGTCGCGCGAGACATCGCGTGCCGGCCGAAGAACAGATGATCGCAAGCGCCGATCAGGCTGGTGTAGAACAGCACCGGATCGGTGGCGCGGAATTCGCCGCGGCTGACGCCTTCGGCGAGCAGGCGGCGATGAAAATCGAGCAGCGGCGCCACGAAGAATTTCGAGACCTCGTCCGCGGAGCCGGCAACGCTCTCGTGCAGAAGATAGTGGATCAGCCGGTTCATATAGGGAAACCGGTGATAGGCGCGGATGATGCCGCCGATATGCAGCTTCAGCTTCGCGGTCGGCGTGATCGGCTGCGCCAGCAGATATTCGAGATTGGACAGTTCCGTTCCGGCGTCGCGCTCAAGCAGCGCCAACAGCAGGCCGTCCTTGTTGCCGAAGTGATATTTGACCAGTGCGGCGTTGGCGCCCGACTTCTGCGCGATGTCGCTGAGCGAAATCTCGATCGAGGAGCGTTCGATCATCAACTCGCTCGCGGCCACGAGCAATTTCTCTGCCGTGGAATTTTTGCCGCTGGGGAGCCTGTTCGGTACGCTGGTAGTCACGGACATCTCTGCTGTGCGTCGAGAGCGCGCAGATAAGCCCAAGCAGCGCCTCCCCACAAGAGTTAATTGATCGATTGACTAAACGATCGCCCGCCCCTTAAATCCGCGCCGACAATCCAACGCGATACAGAACAATCCAGGGAGAAACCGACATGGCCGAGGCTTACATCGTCGCCGCTGCGCGTACTGCCGGCGGGCGCAAGGGGGGCCGTCTCGCCGGCTGGCATCCGGCCGATCTCGCCGCGAAGGTGCTGGACGAGCTGGTCGACCGGACCAAGGTCGATCCCGCGCTGGTCGAGGACGTGATCATGGGCTGCGTGATGCAGGTCGGCGAGCAGTCCAACAACGTCGCGCGCAACGCGATCATGGCCTCGAAGCTGCCGGAGAGCGTGCCGGGCACCTCGATCGACCGTCAGTGCGGCTCCTCGCAGCAGGCGCTGCACTTTGCAGCCCAAGCCGTGATGTCCGGCGCGATGGACGTGGTGATCGCCGCCGGCGTGGAATCGATGACGCGCGTGCCGATGGGCCTGTCGTCGCAACTTCCGGCCAAGAACGGTTTTGGCAATTACAAGAGCCCGGGCATCGAGCACAAATATCCGAACATCGTGTTCAGCCAATTCACCGGCGCCGAGATGATGGCCGAGAAGTACGGCCTGTCGAAGGATGACCTCGACGAATACTCCTACAACAGCCATCAGCGCGCGATCGCGGCAACGCAGGCCGGCCATTTCAAGACAGAGATCGTGCCGCTCGAAATCACCCGCGCCGATGGCTCCAAGGACACCCACCACGTCGACGAAGGCATCCGCTTCGACGCCACCCTCGACGGCATCAAGGGCGTCAAGCTGATCGCCGAGCACGGCAAGCTCTCCGCGGCCAGCGCCAGCCAGATCTGCGACGGCGCCTCCGGCGTCATGGTGGTGAACGAGCGCGGCCTCAAGCAGCTCGGCGTGAAGCCGCTGGCGCGCATCCATCACATGACCATGATGGGCGGCGATCCCGTGATCATGCTGGACGCACCGCTGCACGCCACCAAGCGCGCGCTGGAGAAGGCCGGCATGACGATCGGCGACATCGACCTGTTCGAGGTCAACGAGGCCTTCGCCTCGGTGCCGACCGCTTGGCTCAAGACCACCGGCGCCGATCCGGAGCGTCTCAACGTCAATGGCGGCGCCATCGCGCTCGGCCATCCGCTCGGCGGCTCCGGCACCAAGCTGATGACGACGCTGGTCCACGCCCTGCATCAGCGCGGCAAGCGCTACGGCCTGCAGACCATGTGCGAAGGCGGCGGCATGGCGAATGTGACGATCGTGGAGCGGCTGTAAGTCGTTACCTCGCTAATGGTGTCGTCCCGGCGAAGGCCGGGACCCATAACCACACGAGCCTGTGGTTAAGCTGCGCAGGGGCGACATCGCGTTTCAGCAATTGGGATCGGTGGCTATGGATCCCGGCCCCCCGTGCGCAATTGCGCACTAGGCCGGGATGACACCTTGTTTGTTGAGAGACCTGCGATCATGACCCACCCCTCCATCCACACCCGCACCACACCCGACAAGATCGCCTACCAGATGGCGGCGACCGGCAAGGCGATCACCTATCGCGAGCTCGACGAGCTCTCGAACCAGGGCGCAAACCTGTTCCGCTCGCTCGGACTGAAGGCTGGCGACCACATCGCGCTGCTGATGGAGAACCGGCTCGCCTTCATGGAGATCTGCTGGGCCGCGCAACGGAGCGGGCTCTATTACACCGCGATCAGCCGCTACCTGAAGCAGGACGAGATCGACTACATCATCGCCGATTGCGGCGCCAAGGTCGTGATCACGACACCGAAATGCGCGGACCAGGTCAAGGCCCTGATCAAGGGCGCGGCCGGCGAGCCGGTCTTCTACATGATGGACGAGCCGCAAGCCGGCTTCCGCTCCTATGACAAGGAAGCCGCCGCGCAGCCGACAACGCCGATCGCAGACGAGGTCGCCGGCTACGACATGCTGTATTCGTCGGGCACGACCGGCCGGCCCAAGGGCATCAAGAAGGCGTTCGAGGGCAAGCCGATCGACGAGCCGAACGCCTTCCTGCGCGTGCTCTGCGCCGACATGTGCGGCATGAACGCCGAGAGCACCTATCTCTCACCGGCGCCGCTCTATCACGCCGCTCCCTTGCGCTTCAACATGATGGCGATCGTGCTCGGTGGCACTTCCATCATCATGGAGCACTTTGACGCCGAAGAATTTTTGAAGCTGGTCGAGAGATACAAGGTCACGCAGTCCCAGCTCGTGCCGACCATGTTCGTGCGCATGCTGAAGCTGCCGGACGAGGTCCGCAACCGTTACGACGTCTCGACGCTGAAGGGCGCGATCCACGCTGCCGCCCCCTGCCCCGTCGACGTCAAGGCAAAGATGATCGAATGGTGGGGGCCGATCCTGATCGAGTATTACGCCGGCTCCGAAGGCAACGGCGTCACCGTCTGCAACTCGAAGGAATGGCTGGAGCATCGCGGCAGCGTCGGCCGCGCCGTGGTCGGCAAGATCAAGATTCTCGACGAGAACGACGAGGAGCAGCCGACAGGCGAGATCGGCACGGTCTATTTCGCCGATGCGCCTGTTTTCACCTATCACAATGACCCCGAGAAGACGAAGAAAGCCTACAACGCAAAAGGGTGGTCGACGCTCGGCGACGTCGGCTATCTCGACAGAGACGGCTTCCTCTTTCTCACCGACCGCAAGTCCTACATGATCATCTCCGGCGGGGTGAACATCTACCCGCAGGAAACCGAGGACGTGCTCATCACCCACCCTGAAGTCGCCGACGTCGCCGTGTTCGGCGTGCCGAACGAGGAGATGGGCGAGGAGGTGAAGGCGGTGGTGCAGCCGCACGATCCGAAGCGCGCCGGCAAGCAGCTCGAGGCCGATCTGATCGCCTACTGCAAGAGCCGTCTCTCCGCGATCAAATGCCCGCGCTCGGTCGATTTCGAAGCCGAGCTGCCGCGCACGCCAACCGGCAAGCTGGTGAAGCGCCATTTGCGCGATAAATATTGGCCTAAGGCGACGGCGAAGATTTAGCGCGCCCGGAATCGGCGCTTCGCCTCAATCAAACAAGCTCGGCGTGTGATTCACCAGCGCGCCTTCGATCTCGAGCATCTTCAATTTCGTCACCACGCCGCCATTGGCAGAGAAGCCGCCGGGCTTGTTGCCGGCCGCCAGCACGCGATGGCAGGGCACCACGATCGGACACGGGTTGCGGCCGAGCGCCTGGCCGACGTCGCGCGACAGCTCGACACCGCCGAGTTGCTTGGCGATGTCGCCATAGGTGACGGTCTTGCCCGGCGGAATGGTGCGGGCGATCTCGTAGACGCCGCGGTTGAAGTCGGGCACGCCGTCGAGATCGAGCGGGATGTCGGTGAGGTCATCCGGCTCGCCCGCGAGCAGTTTTGTGATGCGGTCGATCGCCTGCTGCACTTCGGCGGTCGGCTCGGCTTCGCTGGCGTCAGCATGACGCTGGCTGATGCGGGTGCGGATCTTCTGCTCACCGCCCATCGGCAATTGCGTGCCGTTGATGCCGCGCGGACCCCAGGCGATGGCGCATAGGCCGATCTTGCTATCGAACAGGGCAAAATGCTGGTCGGTCATGGCTTGGTCCCTGGCTTGCGTTCCCTTGCATGCCCCCAAAGTGATCTGAGCCCAAATCTAGGCTTGGAAATAGTTGCGATCCACCCGGTTTCCGGGAATCTTGCACAGGAGTTCCGCCCCCCTTTTCGCGAGCCCAGAATGCAAAGCCTCCACGTCAACGGATACGACATGCCCTATCTCGACGTGGGCGAGGCCAGGGCGGGGCCGCCGCTGGTTTGCGTGCACGGCTCTCTGTCCGACTTCCGCACCTGGGGCTGCGTGCTCGGGCCGCTGACGCAGCGGCACCGGGTGATTCCTGTCAGCTTGCGGCATTTCTTCCCGGCACAATGGGATGGCGTCGGCGACACCTATTCGATCGCCCAGCATGTCGACGACGTCATCGCTTTCATCGAGGAACTCGACCTCGGCCCGGTCGATTTGATGGGCCATTCCCGCGGCGGGCACATCTGCTTCCGCGTGGCGCAACGGGGGCCGGAGCTGTTGCGCCGGCTGGTCCTGGCCGAGCCCGGCGGCGAGCTCGATGCGAGCCTCGATCCGGATTATGCCGGCGGCCCCTCGCCGCTGCTGGCGCGCTTCACCGCCTCGGCGGAGAAGATCGCGGCCGGCGATGTCGATGGCGGCCTCGCCGTCTTCGTCGACACCCTGGAGGGACCCGGCACCTGGCCGCGGCTGCCGGCGATGGTGAAGCAGAATCTGCGCGACAACGCCTTCACCCTGATCGGCCAGGTCCGCGACAATCGCCCACCGTTCTCGAAGGCGGATGCGGAATCAATCAAGATGCCGACGCTGTTCGTCCTGGGCGCCCGGACCAAGGGCCTGCTGCCAAAAGTGCTGCATGCGCTCGCCGCGCATGTGCCGTATTCCAGGACGGCGGTCATCCCGAACGCGACCCACCCGATGTTCGAGCAGGCGCCGCAAAAATACTCCGAAGTGGTCCTGGACTTTTTGGCGAGCTGATCATGCAGACATTTCGCGTCAACGGATACGACATGGCCTATCTCGAAGTCGGAGAGGGGCCGCCGCTGGTCTGCGTGCACGGCACACTCGGCGATTTCCGCACCTGGTACTCAGTGCTCGGCCCGCTGTCGAAGGCGCATCGTGTGACCTCGGTCAGCCTGCGGCATTTCTTTCCCGAGCACTGGGATGCCGTCGGCGACGATTACAAGATGGCCCAGCACGTCGCTGACGTGATCGCTTTCATCGAGCAGGTCAGGCCCGGACCGGTCGATTTGATGGGCCATTCGCGCGGCGGCCACATCGCGTTTCGCGTGGCGCAGGCGCGGCCCGATCTGTTGCGCAAGCTGGTGCTGGCCGAGCCCGGCGGCGATCTCGATGCGAGCCTGCCGTTACCTGAGGGCACGCCCGCACATCCGCCGCTGGCCGCGCGCACGGCGCGCTCGGTCGAGATGATCCGCGCCGGCGATCTCGAGGGCGCGCTGCAGAATTTCTATGAAGGCATCGAAGGCGACGGCTCGTGGCGGCGCGTGCCGGCGGCGGCGAAGCAGCAATTGCGCGACAACGCCATCACCTTCCTCGGCCAGATCAACGAGCAGCGCAGGCCCTACACGCTCGCGGATGCGCGGGCGATCACGACACCGACGCTGCTGATCGGCGGCGGCACGACGACGGGGAGCCTGTCGGTGATGTGGCGCGTGCTGGCCGAGCACATCGCAGGCAGCAGGACGGCCGTGATCCCCAATGCCGGCCACTGGATGTTCGAGCAGGCACCGCTGGAGTTCGGCGAGGCGGTGGTCGCGTTTTTGGCGGAGTAGGCGGCCTCGCCCTCTTTTTCTCGAAAAACAACCCCATGCACAGTAGCCGACCCTAGCAATATCAATGGCTTGGCGGAGTGCAAAAAACGAGGTCAGACGCCGCGTTGGTCGCGCTTGACGCCCTTACCCTCCCGCGGTATTTTCGAATACGGAATTCTGTATTCCCTTCCATGGCCCTCGGAGACGCCGGCGTGATCCCTCTCGACCCGCTCCCGAACCTGATCGACCAGGTCTATGCGCGGATCCTGGAGGCGATCTCCGACCGCACGCTGCAGCCCGGCCAGCGCATCCGGCAGAATGAGCTCGCCGACAGGCTCGGCGTGTCGCGCCAGCCGGTGTCGCATGCGCTGCACCTGTTGCACCGGCAGGGGCTGGTCGCCGAGAGCGGCCGGCGCGGCTTCGAAGTCACCCAGCTCGATCCCGCACGCATCCGCCAGCTCTACGAGGTGCGCGGCGCCATCGATGCGCTTGCCGCCCGGCTTGCCGCGGAGCGCGCAGGCACCGACGCGGCGGGACGCGCGCGGCTGGAGGCGGCGCTCGCCGCCGGACGCCGGATCGACCGCAACACGACGCTGGCCGAGCTCATCACGCTCGACGTCGATTTTCATCGCGCGATCTATCGGCTCGCCGGCAATCCCGTGATCGAAGAGACGATTACACCGCAGTGGCCGCATATGCGGCGCTCGATGGCGACGGTGCTGTCCGAGCTCGATTATCGCGGCAGTGCCTGGGCCGAGCATGCCGACATTGCCGGACACATTCTTGCTGGCGACGCGAAGGCGGCCGAACGTGCGGCGCTTGCGCATGCGCAGACAGCGGGACGGATGACCGAGGAGAGATTGAGGGCGACGGACGAGGCGGCGGCGTAGGCATTCACGCCGGGACGACAATGAAAAACAACACAAGGAGGACGACCCATGAAACTGTCCCAGGAGCAATTGGAGTTCTTCCACCGCGAGGGCTGGCTGTTCCTGCCCGAATTGTTCAGCCCGGAGGAGGTCGATCTCCTCGCGCGCGAGGCGGTCGGCATCTATGACGCCGACCGGCCCGAAGTCTGGCGCGAGAAGAGCGGCGCGCCGCGCACGGCCTTTGCCGCGCATCTCTACAACGAGGCGTTCGGCATCCTCGGCGCGCATCCGCGCATGATCGACCCGGTCGAGCAGCTGTTCGGCGAAAAGGTCTACATGCACCAGTTCAAGATCAACGCGAAATCGGCCTTCACCGGCGACGTCTGGCAATGGCACCAGGATTACGGCACCTGGAAGCGCGACGACGGCATGCCCGAGCCGCGCGCGATGAACATCGCGATCTTTCTGGACGAGGTGATGCCGATCAACGGCCCGCTGATGCTGGTGCCGCGCAGCCAGGACGCCGGCGATCTCCAGGCGTCTCATGACCTCGCCACCACGTCCTACCCGCTGTGGACGCTCGACGAGGACACAGTGACGCGGCTGGTCAAGCAGGGCGGCATCGTGGCGCCGACGGGAAAGCCAGGCGGCATGCTGATGTTCCACGGCAATCTCGTGCACGGCTCGGCTGGCAACATCACGCCCTACCCGCGCAAGATCGTGTACCTGACGCTGAACGCGGTCTCGAACTACATCCGCGCGCCGACGCGAGCGGAGTACATCGCCCATCGCGACTTTGCACCGATCCAGACGGTGGACGACGACGCGCTGGTGCGGCTCGCGCGTGCGCCGCGGCAGGCGGCGGAGTAAACAGGTCTCGTGCCCCGGACGCAGCGCAGCGTCTCTTCGACGATGCGCTGCAGAGCCGGGGCCCATGCCGCATGGATAGTTTCTTTCTGGGTCCCGGCTCTGCGAAGCAGCGTTGTCGGACGATGCTACGCATCGCCTAGGCTGCATCGCGTCCGGGACACGACCATAATCGGACATTCCCCATGAACCTCTTCCGCCTCCTCCAGGTCCGCGCTTCCGCCGGCAAGCCCGTCCGCGTGGCGCTGATCGGCGCCGGCAAATTCGGCTCGATGTTTCTGGCGCAGGTGCCGCACACGCCGGGGCTGGAGGTACCCATCATCGTCGACATCGATCGTGATCGTGCGCGCGAGGCCTGCCGCACGGTCGGGTGGGACGAGGCCCGCATCGCCGCGACCGTCTTCACCGATGACGGCGCCCGCGCCATTGCCGGCGGCGCGATGGACGTGGTGGTGGAAGCGACCGGCAATCCGGCCGTCGGCATCAAGCACGCGCGCGCGGCGATCGCGGCCGGCAAGCATATCGTGATGGTCAACGTCGAGGCCGACGTGCTGGCGGGTCCGCTGCTCGCCGAGGAAGCCCGCAAGGCCGGCGTCGTCTATTCGCTCGCCTATGGCGACCAGCCGGCGCTGACCGCGGAGATGGTGGATTGGGCCCGCGCCACGGGTTTTCACGTGGTTGCCGCCGGCAAAGGGACAAAGTATCTGCCGGCCTATCACGACGTGACGCCTGACAGCGTCTGGCAGCATTACGGGCTGACCGCGGGCGAGGCGCAGTCGGCCGGGATGAATCCGCAGATGTTCAACTCCTTTCTCGACGGCACCAAGTCGGCGATCGAGATGGCCGCGATCGCCAATGCCTGCGGACTGGACGTGCCCGCGGAGGGCCTGTTGTTTCCGCCCTGCGGCGTCGACGACCTACCCCATATCATGCGGCCCCGCGACAGAGGCGGCGTGCTGGAGCGGTCGGGCGTGGTGGAGGTGGTCTCCTCACTCGAGCGCGACGGACGGCCGGTGTTTCGCGATCTGCGCTGGGGCGTCTATGTCGTGCTGGAGGCGCCGAACGACTACGCCGCCGACTGCTTCAGGCAATACGGATTGAAGACCGACGCCAGCGGTCGCTTCGCGGCGATGTACAAGCCCTATCATTTGATCGGCCTCGAGTTGAACATCTCGGTCCTGTCGGCCGCGCTGCGGGGCGAGCCGACCGGGCAGCCCTACGGCTTCCGCGGCGACGTCGCCTCGGTGGCAAAACGCGACTTGCGCGCCGGCGAGATGCTGGACGGTGAAGGCGGCTACACGGTATGGGGCAAGCTGGTGCCGGCAGCCGCAAGCCTCAAGGCCAGCGCGCTGCCGATCGGCCTGGCGCATCGGCTGAAACTGAAACACGCCGTCGCCCATGGCGAGATCGTGCGCTGGAGCGATGTCGAGTTCGACGCAGGCAACGAGACGATCAGGACGCGCAAGGCAATGGAGGCGGCGTTCGTAAGCGCAGATCAGGCCGTACACTCATAAATCGAGATTCATTGGTGCGCCTGAGCGATGTCGGCTTGCCGACGCTTTGCGGAATTAAGCTGAACATCGCCTACAGGCCAGCTAGGGGCCACAAGCGGCGGATCATTTACGCGAGGTTAGGCATTCCTATAGCACAACCAAAAGATGCTGACGCGTACATGGCATCGAACACTTGGTGCGGTATTGCTCTTCCTATTGGCAGCCGGTGTCTTCCGAGTTGCTGGGGGCTGGGTGTACGGCGAGTCTCCGTATGTCCAATACCTAAAATGGGCGCACCATGATATCCCGCGATTTACCGTTCCGGTACGGCTAGTGGAGGGATCACCCTTCACCTTTCAAGGCCGCATCATCGGAAAAAAGCGATATCAGCTCAACCTCATGGTCTATTTCACGGGAGCAAAGGAGGAGGCTGCTCTTACGGCTCTCCTTGGCGGTCCCGCCGCACAGCCGATCAACACAGGTTTGCCGTCCGGCAAGCTGCCGACGACGTTTCGCGTAACCGTCCACGATCAGGAGAAACGCGTCGTGCACGATCAGACCCTTAGAGCGGACGGGATCGTCGCATCGACAGCTTTCTTCCGTGCTCGTGAACTCGCTTTGTTATCCTTGGATGAGGGTCTCTACACTTTGAGCATAACGCCCTTGAGTAACGTCTCGGCATTGACTCCATTCCGATCAGAGATCGAACTCACTTACTTGGCGAAGTGATCGTCCTGCAGGCGAGTCATGCAAGTCGGCTATGGTCATTCGGGTCGATTAGACCGCGTCTCCGCATGTCCTGTCTAGCCTCGACTGCTGACATGCAGGACCCCATCACGATCTTCACCTTCGGGCCAAGAGCGGAAGTGGTCGATGGACGCGTGCTAGATGGTGAGAACCTTGGTCATGCACCAGAACGGTACATCGATTTGCCCGTGCTCACCGGCAACCTGCTCCATTATTTCAGCTTTGTGATGCCAGCCCATGCGCTCGTAGAAGCGGCGCGCACGTTCATTGCCAACGACACAGTGCAGTTCTGCCTCGGCAATGCCTCCCTTGGCCATCTCAATTTCAGAGGCTGTCAGCAGACTTGACGCGACGTGCGTCCCTCGATGTGGCATCGCTACAAAAAGTTGGCCCAAAAGCTGACTTCTCCACGCCGAAAATGCCACGACCTCTTCGTTCAGTTCTGTTACCAAAGTCGAATGCAAGAGTGCCGCCATCCTTGCCATGAAAAATTCCATGGACCGACGGATAATTTCTGCGTGGGGCATGAAGGGAGCTTGGGTCTCGTGCCAAACCGCGTGATAGAGAGCAGCCACCCGAGAGATATCTGACGCGTGGGCACGACGGATCATCGCGTTTTCTCCAATTGGCGCGTATGGCGTCTAGGTCAGGCGTGCCGGCTGTACGGACGATATCCGCCATGGTGAACCGAAATTGTTTCGTGCGTTGTCGGTTGTATTTGGATTCTAATGCATCATGCACGGCGAACGGATGTCTCGCAAGACGTCCGTCAAGACACAGCTATGGGTCCAGGCTGTGTAAAAACTCCGTCGATGCTATGATTCTCTTGCTGAATCGCGGGGGGAATTGATGCGGGGTTTCGTTCAAGGGGTGGATCGCCAGCAGACGACGTTGCTGCCGGAATGCCTTGATGAT
>NZ_JARWCR020000039.1:0-79095 GCF_029846695.2 Bradyrhizobium nivariense
CTGCTATCTCCTACCCCCGCCGTCCCGGCCCAAAGCAAAACCCCACCCGTCAAGGGAGCAACAACCATGCGATACCTCCACACCATGCTGCGCGTGCGCAATCTCGATGTTGCGCTGAAGTTTTACCAGGATGCGCTGGGACTGAAGGAGGTGCGGCGGATCGAGAACGACAAGGGGCGTTTTACGCTGGTGTTCCTGTGCTCGTCGGACGATATCGAGGCGCTGAAGAAGCAGCCGCAATCGCGCGGCGCGCCGCTGGTCGAGCTCACCTGGAATTGGGACGAGGAAAAATATGGCGAGGACCGCTTCTTCGGCCATCTCGCCTATGAGGTCGACGACATCTACGCCACCTGCGAGAAGCTGATGAAGGCGGGCGTCACCATCAACCGTCCCCCGCGCGACGGCAACATGGCCTTCGTCCGCTCGCCCGATTTGCACTCGATCGAGATCCTGCAGAAGGGCGAGCCGAAGCCGCCGCAGGAGCCGTGGTCGTCGATGCCCAACACCGGTCATTGGTAGCGCCTTCGCGCAGGAACCAGCCCTCGTCCCTCGCGTTCTCTCTTCGACAATGCGAATGGAGGAGGACGCGATGGGACGCGGTATTTTGTTGTGGCTGCTGGGTGTGCCGATCCCGGTGATCATTTTGCTGTGGCTGTTCTTCGGCCACTGATCGCAAGGCTTGCTGCTTCAAGGCTTGCTGCTTCAAGGTTCACTTGCTTCAAGGTTTACTGCTTCAAGGTTCACTTGGCTTACGGAAAGCTCCGCCCCGGGCGGAGCTTTTTGCATGAGGGGCTCGCCGCAATCGCGCATCGATCAAAAGGCAGAATTCCGCTATCACCGCGCCGAAAGAAAAGCCGCGGGAGGATGATGTGCCGGACCAAAAACTGACGATCTGGGGCCGCGCCAATTCGGTCAACGTGCAGAAGGTGCTGTGGTGCCTCACCGAGCTCGGCCTGCCCTATGAGCGCATCGACGCCGGCATGGCTTTCGGCAAGACCCGCGAGGCCGACTATCTCGCGATGAACCCCAATGCGCGGATCCCGACGCTGGTCGAGGGCGACTTCGTGCTGTGGGAGTCCAACTCCATCATGCGCTATCTCTGCCTCGCGCACGGCCGCGGCACGCCGATCTATCCCGACGCGCCGAAGCTGCGCGCCTCGGTCGACCGCTGGCTCGACTGGACGCTGTCGATGGTGCAGCCGGTCGACCGCCCGGTGTTCTGGGGCATCGTGCGCACGGCGCCCACTGAGCGCGACATGATCCAGGTGCAGCGGGATGCCGATGCCGCCGCCGAGGTCTGGGCCATCGCCGACCGCCTGCTCTCATCGCGCCCGTTCATGGACGGCGATGCGTTCACGCTCGCCGACATCGCGATCGGCGTCTATGCGCGGCGCTGGCTCGGCGTCGAAGGCATCGCCCGGCCCGCGCAGCCGCATCTGACGCGCTGGCTCGCCGAACTCGGCAAACGGCCCGGATTTGCGCAGTATGTGGCACCGCCGATGTCGTGAGCGGTGACGCGGCTTAAAGTCCGCCGAGAGCACGATGAATCGGCATTTTGCCGCGCGCCGCCGGGACCTGGCGGCTACTGTGCATGGGGTTGTTTTCGCGTTTTTTGTTTGGGGGCCCTGTTGTTTGAACATGATCTCTTCAGAAAACCGCTTCGCACTTTTCCGGATCATGCCTCTAAGGCCAGCCGCGCTCGACCAGCAGCACGCAGACGATCAGCACCAGCGTCACGGCCGCGGTGGCGAGCCGCGCGGTCCAGTTCAGGCCGCGGCCGACCCACAACAACAGCGCGCAATACATCACGAACGGGACGATGATCTCGGGCCGCATGATATCCGACGACATGATATCCGGCGGCATTGGGGTCAGCGCCTGACCGTGGTCTCGACGCTGATCGAGCCGCCGATCTTGACGCAGGTGCCGGTGCTCTCGACCATATGGAAGCCACGGCCGTAGGATGCGCAGGAGCCCGCCTTGGCCGTCCCGCCTGCACCCTTCAGCGGCAAGGCCTTGCCGGCCTGGGGGCGCTCCGCAGGCGGAAGGCGCAAGGCCTCCGCCGCGGCCGCGGAGATGGTCAGCAACGAGATCAGGATGAGGAGCGGCGCACGCATGCGGGCCGTTCTAGCCCGGACAGGCGCCGCGCGCCATCGGGGTCGCTTCGCCCGGGGTCAGATGAACTTGACGCCGGCCGATTTGCCGCGGCGCCAGACCACCTGGCAGCTCCGCCCGGTCCGCGCATCGCGCGCGAACGCCATCCGGATCACGCCCGGGAGCTGGCTCGCATCGTCGTCCAGCGTGATCTTCGCGCCGGAGCTCGAGATGTCCTGGACCAGGCAATGCCGTGCCGCGAACCCGCCGTCGAGCGTGATCCAGGCGTGCTGCGACAACGACTTGCGGGCCGCGCGCTTCTTGGGCTGTGGCATTGGCTGAAATTCTCCCATTCCAGCGCTAGCGAGGGAACCCTAAGAAACCGTTGAATTCGCCCCCCGAATGATCCCGGGGGGATGCTATCCACCGGTGCCAAAAGACCGTTCCCGAACGGCTTGCCCAGGGCGCCAAAGGCCATTATAGGTTCGCCCGCTGCAGCCGCCGGGCCCTGTTCGGACGGCCAGCGGCCGTGCCGCGAAGAGCGGCGGGGCCCCTGGGTTTGCTCCCTTCGTCTATCGGTTAGGACGCCACCCTTTCACGGTGGAGAGAGCGGTTCGATTCCGCTAGGGAGCGCCATCATCCGGCCATCGGATGACGTGGCGAAATCTGCCGCCCTCACATGAACCTCCCTGCCCCTCGCCTCCGACCAATGTCCTGTTGGAACCGGATGCAGGCCCATGGCGCAGCGCAAATCTCCCTCGGACGACCAGGCCGGAATTGCCTCGCCGGCGCCGCCGCCATGGATGCACCGTACGGCAGCTTACGCGCCGGAGCGGCGCGCCAGAATGCTGGAGCACATGGCACGCGCCAGATCGCTTCCGCAGCGCCAGGCGACGGCCGCGCCGGAGCCGTCGCATATGGCCGGCACGACCATCCTCGCTGACGCCTACGGCTACGCCGTCCTGTTCGGCATCGTCGCGCTGCTCTTTCAGTCGCGCGTTCCGCTCTACCTCGGCGCCTTCCTCTTCTTCACCGATAGCGAGCGCATCGAACGCGCGCTTGGAAACATCGGCATCCGTTTCGAGCCCGACACGATCGGGCCCGACATCATCAAGGGCTTCGTATCTCTGTTCGGATGGTTCGCGCTGCTGGCGTCGTTGAAAGCGTCCGTCCCCGCGTGGCTCGCGGCATGGATGCTGCCGGACGCATCATGGTCCCTCATCGCCGGCATCGCTCTTCTGCTCGCCATCGTCGAAGCATTCGCAACGCGCGCGATGCGGCGTGCACTGCCGTGGTTCGGATTTGAGAGCAGACCGGACGGCCTGGCCTGCGCGACGATCAAGCTCGTCATGGCCATTGGCGCGTTGGCTCTGCTGGTGCTGCTCGGATGACGCGGTTGTGAGATCACGGGCCTCATAATCGCGGCGCTATGCCGCCCGCCCCGATCCGCGCATTTACCGGAAATTTACCCCTGCTCGTGAGTGCCGGTATCATTTGCTTAGAATTTGATCGCTACCGTGGAATTACGGAAATACTCCGAAACACGATTGGCGCCCATGTCCGTCGCAGACTTCCTCAGGCAGCGTGCAGTGCAAGTCACCGTGAGTGGCAGCTACTCGCTGCCGCGCTGGTACGATTGCGAGGGCAAGCTCCGTACCTTCGCCTGCCGCACCAGCCGCGTCTCGCCGTTCCGCATGATGGTCGACGTGCCGGTGGTCGGCAAGGTCGGCGAGCGCGTGACCTCCTATTTCCAGGATTTTGGCGAATTCCAGTGCACCATCAGCGCGACGCTGAAGTCGGGCTTCCTGATGGAGCTCGACATGACGCGGGCCCGGCGCGCCTGGATGTCGGAAAAGCTGACCTGGCTCGAGAAGAAGCAGAAGGACGCCAGCGTCGAGGAGCTGCGGAATGACGCGCGCTTCGTTCCGCAGGTCGCGCACACCTTCCTGACGCTCGCCGACGGCGGCACCCATCCTTGCTTCATCATCGACGTCTCCACGGCCGGTGTCGCGATATCCTGCGAATACGACCCGCCTATGGGAACTCCGCTTGCGGTCGGCGCCTGCGTCGGGCGCGTGATCCGCAAATTCGACGACGGCTTTGCGGTCAAATTCGCCGAAAAGCAGTCGCGGGACGACCTCGTTCGGCTGATCGTCCGTACGCCCTTGCTGCAATCGGCCTGATCCTCCGCCTCGTCGCCCTATCGCAGCCCCATTCCGGGATCAGCTTTTGAAGGTCCGCGCCTCGTGCCGGACATCATTTGCAGACTTGCGATCGGGGGACCGAATGGCAGTCGACAAGATCACAATCGACAAGATCACCTGGGACAGGGTCGGCCGGGTTACCGAGCCCGGACGCTATATGTACACGTTCGGCTGGCTCACCATCACCGCCGGCGATCTCGAAATCTGGAAGCAATACCCGCAGGCCGCGTTCACGCTGATGGCGGAACATTCCGAGCCGGACGAGTCCATCGGCGGCAAATTCCATCTCGGCGCCTTCGACATCGCGCCCGACGCACCGCCGCCGTTGACCACGCATTGAAGGCTGGAAACAGCCATTTCCGCCGCCGATCTGTCCGGCGCAGGCCGCGCGTTATGAAGGCGCGGCTGCGCACAGCGCAGGCCATTGCGGGAACGCATGGCATGCGCGTTGCTTGATCAACGCCATGATACAGATCCCTGCCGTCGACCAAGCCTTCCTGCTGCTGCTCATCGTGTTCTGCCTGGGCACGTGCCTCATACGCGCCTTCTGGGAGCTGGAGCAGGTACGGACACGCCGGATCGCGTCACCATCCCGCGCGACGAAGCGTGACTAGTCCGGCCCGACCGGCCGTACGCTGCCCGGACGGCGCCATCCCGGCTCTGGACTTGCCACGGCGACACGTGCATCGTGAATCGAAGAAACCTGCACATTACCTTGATCTGACTTACAAATCGCGATCCGGTGGCGGGCGCGCGACCGTTTCCATGGCTGACGAAATGGTTCTGTCATGCGATTGATTGCGCTCCGTATTCTACACCGCGCCGGCGGTCCTGATGAACGCCGGCTGTCGCGCTTGTTAAGGGAGCCGACAGCAAGCGCATGACACATGGTCGCATCGGTGAATGTGGATAAGCGGATCAAGGGAACCTATTTTCGGCGCCGATGTACCTGATTGAAGCGTTACCCACCGTCATCGGAACGGCCGCCATCGCCCCGGCGCTGCTGATGCTGTGGCTTGTCATTGCCGCCGAGGAACGTCCGGGACCGCCGGCCCAGGTCTGGACCGCGTTCCTGCTCGGCGCGGCCAGCATTTCGCTGCTGGGCCTCGCCCGCGCCCCCTTCGCCAGAATGGTCGCGGCCCCCGACAATCCCTGGGCGGCGCTGGCGATGCATTCGATCTTCGGCGTCGCGCTGCCGGAGGAAGCGGTCAAGGTGATCGCCATCGTGCTGGTCGCCTCGACCAAGCGGCGGACCTTCGCCAATCCGATGGACACCGTGGTCTATGGTGCCGCGGTCGGCCTGGGCTTTGCCGCCTACGAGAACCTCGCCTATCTCGTCCAGCATGCCGAGATGTGGCGCTCGCTGGCCGCCCTGCGCAGCGTGCTGACCGTGCCGTTCCACGGCGCGCTCGGCATCATCGCCGGCGCCTATCTGACCATCGCGCGCGCCGGCACGGCGCTGGGTGCGAACCGCCATCATCGCGACTGGGCCCGCCTCTCCAGCCGCCTGCTGATCTTCGCAGGCCCGCTCGCCCTGCATTCGGCCTTCGACTTTCCCCTGCTCACACTCCAGCGCATGCCGGATCTCGATCCGACGCTGCGGATGTGGTTGGGCGGCGCGAGCCTGCTGATCGGCTTCAGCTCGATCGCCTTCGCCATCCGGCTGGTACGGCGTGTCGCGCGCCATCACGCGCCCCGGACCGAAATCGCGCGCGAGCGGCTCAGCCAGTTGCGCCGGATGTGGGCGCTGCTGCTCGCCGGCGGCGGCGTCGGCTTTCTCGGTCTCGCCTTCGTGCTGACCTCGATTCATCACTGGCTCATCAACCCCGAGCGCAATCTGACGCTGGCCCTGATCCCGATCGGCTTGGTCTCGATCCTGCTCGGCCTCGCCCTTCTGATCGTCACGACCGCGATCTATGTTCTCGGACGCAATCGCATCCGCACCAGCGGGGAAGGTTTTTCGTCGGCGCACGGCGGCGGCTGAACCGCGGGATGGCAAGCGCGGTGTGCGCATACTAGATTAAGCACACGCCTGTCGATCTGGAGCCTGCCGATCTGGAGTCTGCCGATGACATCACCTGAGGATTTTTCCCGGCTGCAATCCGCCATGAGCCGGACGGTCAAGGCACATTGGAAAGCCTTCCTGTTCGAAGGTATCCTGCTCGCCGTTCTCGGCGTTGCCGCACTGATCCTGCCGCCGCTTGCGAGCCTTGCGATCGCGATCTTCCTCGGCTGGATGTTCCTGATCAGCGGCATCGGCGGATTGATCGCCACCTATTGGGCGCGCAGCACGCCGGGCTTCTGGTGGTCGCTGATCTCGGCCGCGCTCGCCGTGCTCGCCGGCATGCTGCTGCTGGCGCGGCCGATGCAGGCCGTGCTGACGCTGACCATCGTGCTCGGCGCCTATTTCCTCGCCGAGGGCGTCGCCACCATCATGTACGCGCTGGAGCACCGCCGCGAGCCGGGTGGCCGCTGGTCGTGGCTCCTGATCTCGGGCCTCGTCGACATCGCGATCTCGTTCATGGTGATCACGGGATTGCCGAGCTCGGCGGAATGGGCAATCGGCATCCTCGTCGGCATCAACCTGCTGTTCGGCGGCGCCACGCTGATCGGCATGGCGCTGGCGGCACGCAACAGCAACAGTTGAGGCGCCCGGTGGCTCTCACGTCGATTGGGGGGGTGACAACCCGCCAATCGCGCGCTATATGACTGGCCATGATCACCCTCGTCACCAGCTATTTTTGGTACTTTAGCTACGACAGCTCGCTGGCGGCAGGAGGATCGCGCTCAATCTGAAATATTGCAGCAAACGTCCGAACAAGCCGCCAGACCTGGCGGCTTTTTTATTGGCCGGCAGGTTCTCAAAATGACAGGAGCCCGCCGTGCTGAGCACGACCGACGATCTTCGTATCCGCGAACTGAAAGAGCTGAGCACGCCGGAAGAGGTGATGCGGGAAGTCCCGCGCACGCTCACCGCGACGCGCGTGGTGATGGCGGCACGCAACGCCATCCATGCGATCCTCAATGGCCAGGACGATCGGCTGCTGGTCGTGGTCGGCCCCTGCTCGGTGCATGACCCCAGGGCCGCGCTCGAATACGCCGAGCGCCTCGCGTGCTTGCGCGAAGATCTCGCCGACCAGCTCGAGATCGTGATGCGGGTCTATTTCGAGAAGCCGCGCACCACCGTCGGCTGGAAGGGCCTGATCAACGATCCTGATTTGGACGGCAGCTTCGACATCAACAGGGGTCTGCGGCTGGCGCGCAACGTGCTCTCGGCGGTCAATAATCTCGGCCTGCCCGCCGGCACCGAATTCCTCGACATGACGACGCCGCAATATATCGCGGACCTCGTGTCCTGGGCGGCGATCGGCGCGCGCACGACCGAAAGCCAGATCCATCGCGAGCTGGCCTCCGGGCTGTCCTGCCCGGTCGGCTTCAAGAACGGCACCGACGGCAATGTGCGGATCGCGGCGGACGCGGTGAAGTCGGCCTCGCATCCGCATCATTTCATGGCGGTGACCAAGCTCGGCCGCTCTGCGATCGCCTCGACTGCGGGCAACGAGGACTGTCACATCATCCTGCGCGGCGGCAGCAAGCCGAACTACGATGCGGCAAGCGTCGCGGAGGCCTGCAACGATCTGGCGAAGTCCGGCGTCGCGCCACTCGTGATGGTCGATGCGAGCCACGCCAATTCGAGCAAGAAGCCGGACAACCAGCCGCTTGTGACGGCCGACATCGCCGGGCAGATTTCCGGCGGCGAGAGCCGCATCATGGGGGTGATGGTCGAGAGCAATCTCGTCGCCGGGCGCCAGGACGTGGTGCCGGGCAAGCCGCTCACCTACGGCCAGAGCATCACGGACGGATGCATCGACTGGGCGACCACGGCAACCGTGCTCGCGCAGCTCGCTGACGCGGTCGAGATCCGGCGCAACACCAAGCGCGCAGGGCTGCACGAGCGCTCCGCCTGACCGAACGATTGCGGGCGGGGTGAGGCTGTCGCACCCTGCCCGCTGCTCCGGCGCCTAGCAGCCGCGGCAGATGCTCTTGATCTTCTTGTCGAGCGCCTGATTTTCCTTGCTGAGGGGATCGTTCGGGTCGCTCAGGTTCTTCTCGCTGGGCACATCGGCGGCACGCACCTGGCGATGCCCGACCGGCGCCTGTGGCAACGATCCGGACGTCGCGCCGCCCGATGTCGATCCCTTGGGGCTGCCGGTCTGCGCAACCGCCGCGCCGCCGAGCAAGACCACGAGCGATACTGCCACCATGATCTTCTTCATGTCTTTCCTCCATTGCTCAAGCCGGCGTCTCCATCGCGACCGCTCAGGTCTCGGGCGGATAGAGGTGAACGTCGCCGCAGTAATCCACGATACGATAGCGCGTTTCCGATGCCGCATCACCCGCATCAGGTGCGGTATTTTGCATCGGCAACACGTAATTCGGCCCCACCGGCGACTTGCCGGCGCCTCCGGGAATGTCGATGACATAGTCAGGCTGACACAGTCCTGACACCCGTCCGCGCAACTGCCGCATCAAATCCTGGCCCTCGGCGAGCGTCGTTCGCAGATGCGCCGTGCCTGGCGCGAGATCGCCGTGATGCAGGTAATAGGGCTTGATCCGGCATTCGACGAAGGCTCGCATCAAATCCGACAGAGCGGTCACGTTGTCGTTGACACCGCGCAAAAGCACGGACTGACTCACCATGGGAATTCCGGCATCGACGAGCCGCGCGCAGGCGGCGCGCGCCGGCCCCGTCAGTTCGCGCGCATGGTTGGCATGCAGCGCCACCCAGGTGGTCGCGCCTTCAGCCTTCAGCGCCGCGACCATCTCGTGGCTGATGCGCGCGGGATCAGCCACCGGCACGCGGGTGTGAAGGCGGATGATCTTGACGTGATCGATGCCGGCAAGATCGGCCATGATCTCGCTCATCCGCCGCGGCGACAACATCAGGGGATCGCCGCCGGTCAGGATCACCTCCCAGATCTCGCTGTGCGAACGGATGTAGTCGATCGCCGCGCGGTAGGCGCCGTCCGAGAGCGCGTTCTCCTTGCCGGGTCCGACCATCTCGCGGCGGAAGCAGAAGCGGCAATAGACCGCGCAGACGTGAACGAGCTTGAACAGCACGCGGTCGGGATAGCGATGCACGATCCCGGGAACCGGCGAGTGCGGATGATCGCCGATCGGATCGGCATTCTCGCCCGGCTGCATCTCCAGCTCCGCGGCAGTCGGAACGAATTGCCGCGCGATCGGATCGTCGGGATTGGATTTGTCGATCAGTTCGACCAGGGCCGGCGTAATCGCAACTGCGTAGCGCGCGGCGACGCGTTCGAGCGCGGGTAGCGCTTCGGCAGTTACAAGCTGGTCGGCCACAAGTTCGGCCGGCTCGCGCAATGTGCGTGCAAGATTGCTCTTCGTCATGTCTCACTTAACGTTTCATTTGCAGGCGGCGTCCAGACCACCTGATCAATTCGCGATGCGCCGCTCGCCAGCATCACCAGCCGGTCGAAGCCGAGCGCGACGCCGCTCGCCTCCGGCATTTCGGCGACAGCGGCCAGAAAGTCCTCGTCCAGCGGATAGGCCTCGCCGTAGCGGCGTCGCTTCTCCGCCATGGATTCCGTGAAGCGCTTGCGCTGCTCCTCCGCGTCGGTCAGTTCGCCAAAGCCGTTGGCGAGCTCGACGCCGCAGGCATAGACCTCGAACCGCTCGGCAACGCGGGGATCGCCGGCCTTCACACGGGCCAGTGCCGCCTCTGGAGATGGGTATTCGAACAGAATGGTCAAACGCCCCTGCCCCAGATGCGGCTCGACATGCTCGACCAGGACCTTGCTGAAGAGGTCGGACCAGGTGTCGTCCTCGGCCACGCGGACCTTGCCGGCAGCCGCCTGCGCGAGCGCGGCGCGGTCGCCCTCGCTGCCGGAAATGGTGGCAAGCAGGTCGATCCCGGCGAACCGCTCGAAGGCGCCGGCGACCGTCACAAGCTCCGGCTCGGCGAAGGGATCGGCGGTCCGGCCGCGGAAGGCGAAGGTGCCGACACCGGTCGCCTGCGCCGCGCGGGCGACGACGACGACGCAGTCGGCCATGATGGCGTCATAAGGGGCGTCTGCCCGGTACCATTCCAGCATGGTGAATTCGGGCAGATGCAGGTCGCCGCGCTCGCGGTCGCGGAACACCCGGGCGAACTCGAAAATCCGGGTCTCCCCGGCCGCCAGCAGCTTCTTGCAGGCGAATTCCGGCGAGGTCCGCAAGTATCGGCTCACACGGCTGCCGTCGGGCCGCATGACCTCCGTCCGCGGGGCGTGCAGGTGGGTCTCGTTGCCCGGGGAGACCTGGAGAACGGAGGTTTCGACCTCGACGAAGCCCTGCTCGGCGAAAAAGCCCCGTAGAGTCCCGGTGATGGCCCCCCTGGCCTGAAGGAACGGCCGGCGGTCGAGATGCCGCCCAGGCGACCAGAACGGCGACATCGGCTTGTCCCCAGCCATCAACCGGCCGCCCCGCAGGCCAGTAAAATGCTGGCATCCAACGGCAAAATCAGTATGTTGCGGCCCGAAACGGGTGCCGTGGTCTGATTTGGGGCCCCAGGTCCCCCATCAATTTGACCACGTCCTGGCCTGAGCCGGGCCAAGCAAGCAGGAAATACAGCTTTGAGAGTCATCGCCAGTTCTATTCGCAAGGGCAACGTGATCGAGCAAGACGGCAAGCTATATGTCGTCGTGACCGCCGAGAACATCCATCCCGGCAAGGGCACCCCCGTCAGCCAGATCGAAATGCGCCGAATCTCGGACGGCGTAAAGATCTCCGAGCGCTACAAGACCACCGATCAGGTCGAAAAGGCCACGATCGAAGAGCGCAACTTCACCTATCTCTATGAAGACGGTGACGGCTTTCACTTCATGAACCCGGAGACCTATGACCAGGTCCAGGTGACCAAGGACGTCATCGGCGATGCCGCGGCCTATCTTCAGGAGAGCATGACAGTCAAATTGTCGACGCACGACGTCAACGTGGTGTCGATCGCGTTGCCGCAGCGCGTGACGCTGGAAGTGGTCGAGACCGAGCCGGTGACCAAGGGCCAGACTGCCTCCTCGTCCTACAAGCCCGCGATCTTGTCCAACGGCGTGCGCACCACCGTGCCGCCGCACATCGCGGTCGGCACCCGCATCGTGGTGATGACCGAAGACGGCTCCTACTCCGAGCGCGCCAAGGACTAAGCGAGGGCGGAGCGAGCGCAACAGGTGCCGCCGGGGGGCGAGACAGTGGTTGGGAAGGGTTTCCGCTTCGTCTCGCAACTTCTGGCGTCGCTTTCGCTCCTCATCGCCACTCCGCTCGCAGCGGATGAATTCCGCAGCGCCTCGCTCACGGCCCTGCGCGTCGATTGGCGCGCGGCGCTCGACCAGCTCCGCTCCGAAATCAACGCCCATCCCCGGGCCGTTGACGATTTCATCTTCGCACCCCGCCGTTCGGTGCCGCGCTACGATCCGCGTGCGATGCCGGCGCTGGTGGAGCTGAACGCGATCTCCTCGCAATTCTTCACCGGCATCGCTCGCAGCTCCGTGCCCGTGCTGCTGCCGTTCGACGCCGCCGCCTATTTCGAGGCGCAGCGCAATGGCGCGCCGGCGACACTCTTGCTGTCGCGCTACCAGGCGGACTTCAATTCTGTCGACATGTTCGATGCCGGCCCTGCCGGCTACAGCGCGACATTCTCGTTCGAGCCCGGCGCTGGCGACGGCATGCCGAGCCGGGTGTTCGCAAGGCCGGTCGAGGTGCAGATCACGGGTTCGGCGCTTGTCTACGACATCGCCGATCCCTCAGGCGGCAAGGGCGAGCCGGTCAAACCGCTCGCAGCGCTTTACCCGGACCTGCGCAAATTCATCCGGGAAGGCTACGTGCGCTACGCTTTCACCCGTTTCGGCGTCGCCTATGTGGTGTCGATCCAATGCCTCGACAGCGTCGCCAAGCCGCGGCGGCTTGCCTGCAAGGAGGCCTATCCGGTCGCCGAGCGTTTCCTGAAGGCGCTGCGCGTGGCCGGCGGCCAGCGCATGCGGCCGCTGACGGACACTGCTTCCAACATTCTCGATCGTCCCGCGGAGCGTTCCCCGGACTTCACCTACCGGCCGAGCGGCGACATCATCCCGAACACCGGCTATCGCAAGCAGGGCGGCCATCCCGACGTGATGGCCTATGCACAGATCCGCTTTCCCCTCGAGAAGGTGCCCGCGTTCGTACGCTCGCAATCCTATGCCAAGCGCGACAAGATGGAGAGCACGACCGCCTATCCCTGGCGCGACAATTTCTGCGAATCCCGCAGTTTCGAGGTCTGGCAATGCGGCGGCGGTTATGGCCACCAGGGCGAGGACATCCGCGCGGCCGAGTGCCCACCGTCCGGCGAAGGCCGCGAAACCTGCGATCCCAAGCAGCGCGGCGTCGTCGCCGTGCGCGATGCGAGGGTGATACGCGCCGCCAAGGACCAGGCCGCGACGCTTCAAGTCAACAGCCGGACCGAGCACATCCGCTTTCGCTACATGCATATGAACCCTCAGGCGATGAACGCCGATGGCCTGCTCAATGGCCGCATCGTATCGGAGGGCGAGAAGATCGGCGTGGTCTCGAATTATCTCGACCATCCGGCCGGCACCTCGATGCACCTGCATTTCGACGTGCAGGTGTTCACCCGCGACGGCTGGATCTGGGTCAGTCCTTACGTCACGCTGGTCTCGGCCTATGAGCGCCTGATTCGCGCCCGCGGCCGCGAGGTCGGCCCGGAGATCGCGGGTGCTCCGCAGCCGGTCGCACATGCGATGCCGGAGGACGTGATCAAGCCGGACCAGCGTGAAGGATCGGGCGGCGAAGAGAATTGAGGAGCTGCTCGCGCCGCCGGCAGTCTCGCCAACCTGTTTGATGACACGCCAATGACAACAAGCAAGGTCTGACCGGACCGGATTCCGGCCTCGCCCGCATGACCCTAACCTTCTCTGGCCTCAGAATTGCTTGGCTCTCGGCAGGCAAATAGGATGAAGGGAAGCACATGCGTTGTCTCACCACGGCGGCCATTCTGGCCGTCGCGTTCGCCGTTCCGGTTCATGCCCAGGAATTAAGCGGCACGCTGAAGAAGATTAAAGACACCGGCGCAATCACACTCGGGATACGCGACAGTGCCGTGCCCTTCAGCTATATCGACGACAAACAGAAGATCGTCGGTTACGCCATCGACATCTGCATGAAGATCGTCGACGAGATCAAAACCGAGCTCAAGCTGAACAAGCTCGAGGTCAATGAGAACATCGTCACCTCTTCCAGCCGCATTCCGCTGATGGCGAACGGCACCGTCGATCTGGAATGCGGCTCGACGACCAACAATGCCGATCGCCAGAAGCAGGTGTCCTTCACCAACACACATTTCCTCACGGCGAGCCGCTTCGTATCCAAGAAGGCGCTGAAGCTCGACCAGGTCGATGACCTCAAGGGCAAGGCCGTCGTATCCGTCTCGGGCTCGACCAACCTGACCCAGCTCAACAAGGCCAATGCGGTACGCTCGCTCGGCATCACCGTGATGAACGCCAAGGACGTGCCCGAGGCATTCCTGATGGTTGAGACCGACCGCGCTCAAGCGTTCGTCATGGACGACATCCAGCTCGCCGCGATGATCGCCTCCTCGAAGGATCCGTCGCTCTACGCGATCAGCACCGGCGCGTTTTCCGATCCGGAGCCCTACGGCATCATGTTGCGCAAGGACGACGCACCGTTCAAGGTGGTGGTCGATCGGGCAACTGCCAAACTCTACAAGAGCCCGGAGATCGAGAAGATCTACAACAAATGGTTCATGGAGCCGGTGCCGCCGCGCGGCTTGAACTTCCACGTCCCGATGCCTGTCTCGATGAAGAAGTCCTTTGAGAATCCGTCCGACAATCCCGATCCAGCGTCTTACGGAGGCTGACGAAAGGTATCGTCCGAGAATAGCGGGCACGCCGGTTCTGTAACTCAGATGGGCGATGCGACGTCCAGGATTCCAGCTAAGACTGTTCCCGGGTGTCGCTTCGCTCAGCCGGGCTCCAAGTCTGCACGAACTACTCCAACAACGTCGTCAGCTGCGCGCCTTCATCCGCCACGAACACCGCGATCAATTCCGCGGGCTCCGTGGCGCTGGCGTTGGCTGAGACCAGATGCGTCGAGCCGGGCGGCTCGAAGAAGGACTGGCCGACGCCAAACGTCTCGACCGGAGCGCCGCCGAGCTGGGAGCGGATCTCGCCCTTGGTGATGTAGGCGGTCACCGAGCCTGCGTGACGATGCGGCCGCGAGAACCCGCCGGGACCGTAGAACACGCGCACGATGGTGACGCGCTTGCCCGGCACGTTCGGCAGCGCGTAGGAGCCGATCGGTTCGACCTTGTCGAGCGGCGAACTTTCGGCGGCCGTCGCGCAGAGCGGCGAGACTGCGCCGGATAGGGTGTCCATCGTCACCGGCAACGCCTTGCCGATCGCAAGCGCGCAGGCGAGCCCTGCGACAACGGCGAGCGCCGTCGAGCGCGAGGGCACCGGGCGCTGTGTGGTGGGCAAACTCATTGCTGTCAAGACAACCTCCCTTCGTTGCAATCAGGACGCCGCGGCATTCGCCGCGACCGGCCGCTTCGCCGGCGTCCAGCGAAACGCCGCGCCAAAACGGTTCCAGACGTTGATCGAGGCGACCGCCGAGGTCAGGTAGGTCAGCTCGGTCTGGGAGAATTCGCGGGCTGCTTCGGCGTACACTTCTTCGCTGACGCCGCCCGGCAGCAACGTCAGCGCTTCCGCCCAGGCCAGCGCCGCGCGCTCGCGCGAGGAGAAGATCGGCGCCTCGCGCCAGACCGCGACCAAATTGAGCTTGTCGACGGGCACGCCGATCCGCTCCGAAAGCAGGATGTGATGCTGCACGCAAAAGGCGCAGCCATTGATCTGCGATGCCCGGAGCTTGACCAGCTCGAGCAGCTGCTTGTCGAGGCCCGCCTTGGCCGCGAGCTGTCCCAGCGCCAGCACCAGCTCATACGCATCGGGCGCGATCTTCTTGAAATCCTCGTACTCGCTGCGGGCGTGTGACATTGCCGTTCACCTCGTGGTATTGTAAGAGTACTGATACATTATAAGAGCCCTTACATGATGCGCAAGTCGGCTGATATCACGAGATCGCAATCCCGGCGGAAGGCACCCACGGCTGCTCCAGCGGTGCGCGTGCCAGCCCCAGGGGAAGGCAAACGCGGCGAGCAAGGTTATCTCGGCTATCTGCTGCGCCAGGCCCACGCCGCCGTCCGTCTGACGACCGAGCGGGCGCTGGCCGATCTCGGCGTGACGTCGCCGCAATTCGCGGTGCTGACCATGCTGAATGCCTATCCGGGACTGTCAGGAGCCGACGTTGCCCGCCTCACCTTCCTGACGCCCCAGACCGTCGGCGTCATCATTCGAAATCTCGAACGTGACGGCGCGATTCTGATGACGCCCCATCCCGTCCACGGCCGTATTCAGCAATGGACGCTGACGCCGCGCGGCGCGACGCTTTTGAAGGCGTGCCGCGAACGGGTGATCGCGCTGGAGAAGCGCCTAGCTCAGGATTTGGATACCAAGGCGGAAACCGCGGTCCGGCGCTGGCTCGCGGGAATCGCGGCGGATTTGCAGGAGGATTAAGCGATCTGCGTTCGCCGCGGGCGAATCTAGTCGCCGCCTCCTCCGTCGCCGCCATCGGCATCCGAGAAATCGCTGACGGCGCCGTCGCCTCGAATACCGCGGCCAAAGTTCTCGGCAATGATCATCAGGATCACGACGAACAACCCGGCGCCGAACGGCCAGGGATTGGCACGGATGATGTCGAAGAGCTCTCGCATGCGCGTATTATACGCAGACGGAAGCGAACCGACCGTAAAGTGACAGGCTCAAAATGGGGGATATCCGACCCGTTGCAGGCGCACCCTACCTGCCCTTCAACACTTTCTTAACCTCGCCATCAGGCCAGGTCTCGCCCGCTGCAATCACCCGCACGCGGCTTTGATCGGCGGCATTCACCAGCACATGGGAACTCACCCGGTCGCCGCTTCGCTCCAGGTGCAGATCGGTTTCAGGCTTCCAGCTCAGCGTGGTCGCGAGATCGCCGGGAAAGATCTGCCATTGCGATCCGTCGTCCAGCTCGACGACATGGCTTTCCGCATGCGCGTGTATCTTCATTCCACCCCGAATTCTCGATGAACGGACTGCGTGCGCGTGCAGGGGGAATGCGGCAGCGCGCAGCTTTGTTCCGGCGAATGCCGGGACGATAACTGTTCCTCCTGTTCCTGGAACCGACTCACAGGAGCCTTGTTTCCCGCTACAATGCGTCCATGAAACAAGCTGATTCCTCGGCCACGCCCACCCGCCGCACCCTGCTGAAATCTGCGCTCGGCGCGGCAGCCTTAGCCGCGTCACCCACATACGCCCTGGCCGCGCCTCCGGGCTTTGAGGAATGGCGCGAGGGTTTTCACGCACGTGCAGCGGCCAAGGGCATCTCGGCCGCGACCTGGCAGCGCGCGATGGCGCGGGTCGAGCCCGACATGAGCGTGTTCAAGCAGATGCGCAACCAGCCCGAATTCCACGAGCAGGTCTGGCAATACATCAACCGTCGCGTCTCCGACTGGCGCATCATCAACGGCAAGATCGCGCTGAAGAACAACGAGGCGCTGCTCGCGCGCATCGAGCGCGATTTCGGCGTCGAGCGCGGCACGCTGCTGGCGCTGTGGGGCGTCGAGTCCGCCTATGGCGATCCGCTGGTGCAGCAGAACCACATGACGCCGGTGTTTCCCTCGCTCGCCGCACTAGCCTGGAACGAGCCGCGCCGAAAAGCCTATTGGGAGACCGAGCTGATCAACGCGTTGCGCATCGTCGACAAGGGCTGGAGCACGCCGGAGCAGATGCAGGGATCCTGGGCTGGCGCGATGGGGCATTCGCAATGGATGCCGGAAGTCTGGCTCAATGTCGGCATCGACTATGACGGCGACGGCAAGGTGTCGCCGTTCGGCAAGCCCGACGATGCGCTGGGCTCGACCGCAAAATATCTCGTCAACCGCGGCAAATGGCACCGCGGCGAGCATTGGGGCTATGAGGTGCGCGCGCCCAGTGAGATGAGCGGCAGCCGGACCTATGCGGCGTGGCAGGCAGCCGGCGTCACCCGCGCCGACGGCCAGCCGTTTCCGCAAGCCTCCGCATCCGCGCAGATGTGGACCCCGGTTGCGGGCGGGCCGACATTTCTGCTGGGACCGAATTTCAGCGCGGTGAAGAGCTACAATCCCTCGATGAACTATGCGCTGGCGATCTGCCATCTCGGCGACCGCTGTCTCGGCGCGCCGCCCTTCATCCAGCCGTTCCCGGGTTCGGAGCGCGCGCTGACGCTCGCCGAGGTGCAGGAGATGCAGACGCGACTGACCAAGGCGGGCTTCGACACCGGCGGCACCGACGGCCGCGTCGGCAACGACACCATGAAGGCGATCAAGGATTTTCAGCAGCGCGCGGGAATTGCGCCTGCGGATGGATACGGCGGGCTGAAGGTGCTGGCCAAGCTGCGCCAGGGGTCGTAGGCAGGCTCAGTGCCTATACTGCGGCTCCTCAGCATCGAGCTGGCGACGGATCGCCGCAAGATGCAGCCGCGCGGATTCGGAATCGCCTTCACGCATCTGCCTGTACGTCTCAGCCGCAATCGCTGGATCGACCGGCAGCACCTGTCGCCCGGTCGACATCGCCAGCACCTGCACCTCCGCAGCGCGTTCGAGATAGTAGAGATCGTCCCAGGCCTCCGCAATGGTCGGCGCCAGCACCATCACGCCGTGATGCTTCATGAAGATGATGTCGGCATCCCCAACGGCCGATGCGATGCGCGCGCCTTCCCGGTTATCGAGCGCGAGGCCGTTGTAGTCGCGGTCCACGGCCGTGCGACCGTAGAATTTCAGCGCGGTCTGGCCGGCCCAGATCAGCGGATCGCCCTCCGTCATCGACAGCGCCGTGGCGTAGGGCATGTGGGTGTGGAAGGCGACCTTGGCGCGCGGCAGGCGCTTGTGCATCTCGGCATGGATGTAGAACGCGGTCGCCTCGGGCACGCCCTCGCCGTCGAGCACGTTGCCGTGGAAGTCGCAGATCAGCAGTTTCGACGCGGTCAGCTCGCGGAAGGCGTAGCCGTAGGGGTTGACCAGGAAGAGATCGTCGTGGCCCGGCACCACGGCCGAGAAGTGGTTGCAGATGCCCTCCTCAAAGCCGTTGCGCGCCGCCATCCGGAAGCAGGCGGCAAGATCCTCGCGCGCGCTGCGGATCGCATCGGTGACGAGATCCGGCCGGTTCGAGCGGAACGGCGCTGGCGTGGATGACGAAGAGTGAAGGCTGTGCGCCATGGCGGGAGGACACCTCTGTCGGTCGGAAGGTTCCAGCGTTCTACAGGGGCTGCGCCTGCGCGTCAGCCCCTGCGGGCGCCACCCTGCCCTTCGCAGCCCGCGCGGCGGCTTATTGCCGCCGGGGGACGCCGCCGGCGTTCATGCCGCCGTCGATGACGAGCTCGCTGCCCGTGACGTAGCGCGAGGCATCGGAGGCCAGATACAGCACGCCGGAGGCGATCTCCCCAGCCTGGCCGGCGCGGCCGAGCGGCGTGACGACACGCGCACGCTCGTCCGGATCGATCGGCGCGTTGCCGTGGTTGCCGGTCGCCCCGGTCGGGATCTTGCCCCACATCGGCGTGTCGATGATGCCGGGATGGACGGAATTGACGCGGATGCCATCACCGGCCGCCGCACACTCCATCGCGATCGATTTTGCGAACAGCCGCACGCCGCCCTTGGTCGCCGAATAGGCCGACAGCCCGGGCGAGCCGCGCAGGCCCGCAAGCGAGGACATCATGACGATCGAGCCGCCTCCGGTCTTGCGCATCAAGGGCAGGCAATGCTTGACCGAGAGGAAGACGCCGTCGAGGTTGATCGCGCTCTGCTTGCGCCAGTCACCGAGCGTCATGTCGACGATCGACGGCACGGCAATGCCGATGCCGGCGTTGGAGACGAGAATATCGAGCCGACCAAAGCGCGTCGCGATATCGGCGACGATCTCGATCCAGCGCTCCTCGCTGGTGACGTCCTGCTCCAGGAAAATCGCCTTGCCGCCGGCCTTGGTGATGCGCTTGGCGAGCTCTGGGCCTCGCAGCTCGTCGATGTCGGAGGCAATGACGGTGGCGCCCTCGCGCGCGAACAGCTCGACGATGGCCTCGCCAATTCCGGAGGCGCCGCCCGTCACCAGCGCCACTTTGCCCTCGACCTGCCCCGCCATCTTCACTCCCTTTTTTGTTGTTTGAGGCCGTTATCTAATCATGGATGGCCCTTGGTCGGGTAGCGCGACGTCGATGACGCGGAATTGCACGCGCTCGGCGCCCTGGTAGCGATCGACCGACAATGATCCCGCGACATGCAATTGCTGGCCGCGATTGGCAACAAGCGCGTTGCCGAGCTTCTGGCCGACCGAACGGAACGCAATGCCGTTGACGATGGCGCCGTCGCCCGACTTGAAGCGTAGCCTCAAATGCGCCTGTCCGACCTCGTCGGCATAGACGAGCTGATGCGCCGGCAGCGCCAACACGACTTCCGGATTGCCGCTGCCGAAGGGACCTGCGCGGTTGAGCGTTGTCGCAAGCTCGGTCGTCACCGCGCGCGCGGAGACCGCGCCGTCGATATAGAGCTCGTTGACGTGGCGCGCCTCGGCAACGTCACGCGCCAGCGCATTCTCGAGGTACGCGCGAAACTCGGCGAGCTTCTCCTTCCGCAGCGTGACGCCCGCTGCCATCGCGTGGCCGCCGCCCTTGAGCAGAATGCCGTCGGCGACCGCCTGCCGCACCGCCTTGCCGATGTCGACGCCGGTGATCGAGCGGCCGGAGCCGGTGCCGATGCCGCCGGGCTCCAGCGCGATCGCGAAGACGGGCCGCGAGAACTTCTCCTTCAACCGGGACGCAACGAGACCGACCACGCCGGGATGCCAGCCTTCGGAGGCCGTCACGATCACGCCGATCTTGTCCTCGAAGCCGATCGAGGCGAGCGCCTCGGCTTCGGCCTGCGCTTCGGCCGCCTGCTCGATGATGCGGCGCTCGCTGTTGAGCCGGTCGAGCTCGGCGGCGATCCGCGCGGCCTCGACGCTGTCGCCTTCCAGCAGCAGGCGCACGCCGAGATCGGCCCGGCCGATGCGGCCGCCGGCATTGATGCGCGGCCCCAGCATGAAGCCGAGATGCCAGGCCTCCGGCGGGCCGTTGAGCCGCGCCACATCCATCAGCGCGGTGTGGCCGACATGGTCGCGCCGCCGCATCGCGATCAGGCCCTTGGCGACGAAGGCGCGGTTGAGACCGATCAGCGGCGCGACGTCGGCAACCGTGCCGAGCGCGACGTGATGCAGCATGCCGAGCAGATCAGGCTCGGGCATCTCCGCATTCCAGAAGCCGCGCTGGCGCAGTTCACGATTGACCGCGACCAGCGTCACCAGCACGAGGCCAACGGCGGCGAGATGGCCGAGGCCGGAGAGATCGTCGAGCCGGTTCGGATTGACCAATGCGTCAACCTCCGGAAGCTCCGTGCCGGCCTGATGATGGTCGATCACGACGACGGACATGCCGAGACGTTTTGCTTCGGCGAGCGGCTCGATGCTGGTGGTGCCGCAATCGACGGTGACGAGCAGCGTCGCCCCCTTTGCCGCCAGCCCACGCACAGCTTCCGTGTTGGGCCCGTAGCCCTCAAAGATGCGGTCGGGAATGTGGATCAGCGGATCGAGGCCGCAATGGCGCAGATGCCAGGCCAGCAGCGCCGCCGAGGTCGCGCCGTCGACATCGTAATCGCCGAAGATCGCGACCTTCTCGCCTTTCGCGGCGGCATCCGCAATCCGCTTTGCTGCGGCTTCCATCTCCGTCACCGTGAACGGGTCCGGCAGAAGCTTGCGGATGGTCGGATCGAGGAAATCTGCGACAGCATCGATGTCGACACCGCGGCCCGCCAGCACCCGCGCCAGCAGCTCGGGTAATTGGTGCCGCTGCACGATGGCGAGCGCCTTGGCCGCCCCGCGCGCGTCCAGCCGGTCGCGCCAGAGCTTGTCAGTGAGCGAGCGCGCCACTCCCAGGAACGCCTGGGGCACTTCGACGGGCAAGGCGGTGGCGGGCGGCGTCATGAATAGCGGTCGGTTTGAGGAACCTGGTGCCGGAGGTGTGGCATCGGCCAACCGGCGGACGATTGACCCGGAATCCTCCGAGGTTTGCAATGTCTGCGCCGCACAAAGCGGTGGATTGCTGCTTTGCTACGCGGACTGACTATCATTTGAGCATTCCGCAAAACAGCAAATTAAGCAGGCGTTAGGCGGAATCTTCGAAAAAGACTCGTATTCGATCTGTCAGTGATTGTTCCAGGTTCGTTGCAGATCAGGCCTTATTGCCAAGGGAAGCCCCCCGATGTCCGCTGCGCTGGGTCTCAAAGCCAAGCCGATCGCCAACGAACCCGCCGATGATGATTCCGACATCTCCGCTCTGATCAACCGCCTCACGGCGGAGGTCAACCAGATCGCGGTCGACAAGACCAAGGCGATCCAGCAGATCACCAACCAGATGAAGATGCTGGCGCTGAACGCGCTGATCGAGAGCTCGCGCGCCGGTGCGCAGGGCGCGGGCTTCGCTGTGGTGGCGCAGGAGGTGCGCGGCGTCGGCCAGCAGGTCGAGACCATCGCCCGCGAGCTCGAAAGCCAGCTGACGAAACGGACCGGCGATCTCGTCGCCTCGATCGACCGGATGAGCCAGCGCTCGCGCGGCGAGCGCATGGTCGACCTGTCGCTCAACGCCATCGAGCTGATCGACCGCAACCTCTATGAACGTACCTGCGACGTGCGCTGGTGGGCGACCGATTCCGCGTTGGTCGATTGCGCGGCCTCGCCCAGCGCCGCGGCCGTCTCTCATGCCTCGCAGCGTCTCGGCGTGATCCTCGGTGCCTACACCGTCTATCTCGACCTCTGGCTCTGCGACCTCGACGGCAACGTCATCGCCAACGGCCGCGCCGACCGCTTTCGCGCCGTCGGCCAGAACGTCGCCCACACCAAATGGTTTCGCGAGGCGAAGAACTTGCGCTCCGGCGACGACTATGTCGCCGGCGACGTCGAGAACCAGCCCCTGCTCGGCAACGCGCAGGTCGCGACCTATTGCGCCAGCGTCCGCGCCGGCGGCCAGGCCAACGGCGCGCCGATCGGCGTGCTCGCCATCCATTTCGACTGGGAGGCACAGGCCCGCGCTATCGTGCAAGGCGTGCGCGTCGGCGACAGCGACAAGGCGCGCGTGCTGCTGGTCGACTCCAATCTTCGCGTCATCGCCGCCTCCGATGGACAAGGCATTCTCAGCGAACGCATCTCGCTGTCGCTCAATGGCCAGCGCTCCGGCTTCTATCAGGATCGCACGGGCACGCTGGTCGCGTTCCATGCGACGCCCGGCTACGAGACCTATCGGGGCTTGGGCTGGTACGGCGTGATCGTCTGCGGGGCGTGAGGCTGATCAAGCAGTGCTGAACAGCAAAATGCCGTCCGCCTCATGCCCAACTTAAAATCTGAAAAACAACCCCATGCACAGTAGCGCGGGGGCTGATAATGCTAGACTTTTTCGTCCCGCCCGATCGTTTGACTCGTCGGGCAAAACACTGGCAATCTGCAACGATTGCATAGTCCAGGCTGCCTGGCCGCTGGCCTCGCCTGATACAGGCGAACATTCAAGACACGAGGGAACAATCCCTTACCGATTGCTGTCGCATCGCGACGCAATGTCTTGAGCATTTTTCGGCAACGCAAGCCGATTCCAGGCAAGAGCGTGCCGCATTGCTCCTGTAAAACGCGGCCTACATCAGCAGAGCGTGGACACCACTTGGCCCTGACCATCCCACGCTCGCAACATCCCGAGGAGACATGCCATGAAGATCGTCGTGATCGGCGGGACCGGATTGATCGGATCCAAGCTCGTAGCGAAGCTCAAGCAGCAAGGCCACGAGGCCGTGGCGGCTTCGCCAAAATCAGGCGTCAACGCCGTGACCGGGGAAGGCCTCGCAGCAGTGCTGGCGGGCGCCGATGTCGTCGTTGACGTTGCCAACGCGCCGTCCTGGGAGCCGGCCGCCGTGCTCGAATTCTTCGAGCGTTCGAGCAAGAACCTCGCCGCGACTGAGGCGGCCGCGGGCGTGAAGCATCATGTGGCACTCTCGATCGTGGGCACCGATCGTTCGCCCGACATCGCCTATTTTCGTGCCAAGCTCGCGCAGGAGACCATCGTCAAGGCATCTCCGGTGCCCTACTCGATCGTGCGCGCCACCCAGTTTTTCGAATTCCTCGGCGCCATCGGCGATATGGGTGCGACCGAGGGCCGGATCGTCGTTCCATCGGCGTTGTTTCAGCCGATCGCGGCCGACGACGTGGCTGATCGCCTCGCGGAGATCGCGATGGGCCAGCCGCTCAACGGCACGATCGATATCGCAGGACCTGAGAAGGCTCCCTTCAATGAATTCATCGCACGGCGCCTAAAGGCGTCCGGCGACACTCGACCGGTGGTGGGAGACCCAAAGGCACCGTACTACGGCGCTCCCATCGACGACAAATCGCTGAACCCGCTCGGCGAGGCGCGGCTCGGGAAAACGCCGCTCGCAACATGGCTCGCGAGGCTCTGAAGACCCGCAAGTCGCGCAAATCACGACAGAAACGGCAATGGAGGGAATCCCATGCGCAGATTGCTGATCGCAATTGCGGTTTATACCGCGTCATTGCTGGCGGCTCATGCAGCCGAGACGGCCGCGCCATCGGCCAAGGTGACGGTCGTGTTCGACCAGGCGCTGCCGAACGTCCCGGGCAAGAGCATGAAGGGCGTGCTGGTCGAGTATGGTCCCCGGAGGGTCCTCGCCGGCCCACATCCACGCGCCCTCGGCTTTCATCTATGCCACCGTCCTGGAAGGAGCGATCCGCAGTCAGGTCAATGACGGTCCCGCCAAGGTCTTTCACAAGGGAGAGAACTTCTCTGAAAAGCCCGGCGACCGCCACGCCGTCAGCGCCAATGCCAGCGACACCGAGCCAGCGAAGCTGCTCGCCGTGTTCGTGGTGGATACTGGCGACAAGGAACTGACGACGCCCCTCGCGAAGTAGCGCCAGATCAGCAGACAGCGACGCTGGAACGAGACGCTGGCGTCAACCGGCGCTCGCCACGAACGCGACCGGCGTACCTTTCGAGACACTGGCTGCGACGCGTTCAGCGTCCCAGTTGGTGAGACGCACGCAGCCGTGGGATTCCGCTTTGGAGATCTTCGTCGGCGAAGGCGTGCCGTGAATGCCGTAGCCCTCGGCGGACAGGTTGATCCACACCGTGCCGACCGGATTGTTCGGACCGGGCTGGATGGTGAAAGGCTTGCGCGAACGGACGTCCCTGAAGTGATAACCGGGGTTGTAGCGATAATGCGGATTGCGGTTGATCTCCGTGACCTTCAGCGTGCCCGAGGGCGATGGCTTCTCTTCGCTTCCGACCGTCGCTGGATAAAATCCGATCAGCGCATTCGACTTGTCGAACAGCTTCAACGTCTGTCGGCTCTTGTCGATCTCGACTCTGTCGGCTTTGGCAAGCGCAGCGCCTCCACTCGCAGTATCCACGACGACGATGGTGTCGCCGGCCCGATCGAAGCGGCGCCCGGGGTTGAGCGCCGCCAAGAGCTCCTCGCCCATGTGAAACTTCTCGGCCAATCCTTCGCGCGGACTCGTGAATCCGAGCTTCGGAATTTCTTTCATCTCCTCCATCCTAGACGGAAGCTTGCTCAGGAAAGGACCCGCCACGTCCTGCTGGGCAATCGTGTAGGTCGCCGTTACCGGCCGGTCGTCCGCCAGCAACGCCTTCCAGACGTCCTCCGAGAGAGCCTCCGAACTCGGCAATTGCTGCGCTTCCGCATAGGCGCGCAGCGCCTTCCTGGCGTTCTCTCCGAACTTGCCGTCGATCTCGCCGGGCGAGAAATGCGCCCTGTCCAGGAGGACCTGCAGCCGGACGCCGGCCGGCGTCGGCTTCTCGTTCGAGAGAGTCTTGTTGGTTGGCTGGGCGGAATTGATGGCGGCGGCGTCCATCGCCGCGGCGAACGCCGGCGGCGCCGCCAGAGCGAAGACCAGAAAGATGCAAATCTGCCTCGCTTTTCCGAGCGACATCGCCGTGTCCTTTCACGTTACCGACGGTTCAGTGATGAATTCCCGAGCCGCGGCGGCAGCCAGCTTGCGGTACTGGTCTTCGTACTGCCTCGCCATTCGGCTCGCGGAGAAGCGCTCCTCGAAGCGGGCGCGCACCTTCCTTCGATCCAGCTTGCCCAATTCGCCGACTGCCCTGACGGCCTGCTCCTCGTTATCGACGATGAAGCCTGTCAGTCCGTGCTCGACGACTTCGGGGACGGAGCCGGAGCGATAGGCGATCACCGGGGTTCCGCATGCCATCGCTTCGATCATGACCAGCCCAAACGGCTCCGGCCAATCGATCGGAAACAGCAGCGCAGCGGCTTCGGCAAGGAAGGGCTGTTTCTTCGCGTCATCGACTTCACCAACAAGCTGGATGTTCTTGCCGTCGACGTTGGGCTCGATGTGCTTCCTGAAGTAGGCTGTCTCGGCGCGCGGGATCTTCGCGGCGATGCGGAGGGGCATCTGGACCGCGCACGCGATGCGGATAGCGTCCTCCGGACCCTTGTCTGCGGTGAGACGCCCGAGAAACGCCAAATAGGCCCCCTGTTCATAGGACGGGCGAAACAAGTCGGACGGCAGCCCGTGCTGGATGGTTCCGATCCATTTCGCAGCCGGAAGCGGCAGGCGCTGATGATCGGAAATCGACACGAAGCATGCTTCGGGGAATTGCCGAGCCACGTCGGGTAGCCCAGGCAAGTCGAGGCGACCGTGCATGGTCGTGAGGAACGGCACGCCGAGACGACTGAGCAACGGCAGGGACTGCCAGTCGATATGCGCGTGGATCACGTCGAACTCCATCGCACGCCTTGCGATCGCCTCCATCAGCATCGCGCTCGCGGCGGTCGGGTCCGCCCCCTTCCGCCCGAGACGCAGCGCGCGTGGCCAAACCGGATGAAGCGCACCGTTCGTCCTGGAATCGCCGCTGGCAAACAGCGTGACCTCGTGGCCGAGCTCGACCAGCCCATCCACCAGCCAGGCCACTACCCGCTCGGTGCCGCCGTAGAGCTTCGGAGGTACACTTTCGGCGAGGGGAGCAAGCTGAGCGATGCGCATGGGAAGCTACCCGTTAAACCGCCGCACGCACGATCAGCATGATCGCGGCGGACAGAAGGTTCGAAATCGCGAGCAGCGTCCAATTCGGCCTGGCACTTGCGGCCGCGACCCGGCAGGCGAGCCCTTCCATGAGCCTCAACATTCGTCGTCGGGAAGCCGATCGAGGTAGGCAATCCCGAATCCCAAGAGTTCTTCTCCCATGAGTTCTTCGGCATCGCTCCCGCGCGCTTCCCATCTCCCTTGCAGATGACGCTCGAGCAGGCAGCGACGACTATCCGCGGCATCGACGTGGCGATGCCGGGCGCGGTAAACGGACCAAGCAATATCCACCGCCGTTCGTAGCGGGTCGTCGCCTACCATGTTCCAACTCCGAGATGGAGACGTTCATGGAACGGCAACTCGTTACGACGGCGGAAGTTTCCACTTCTTCCCGGAAAGCCCGAAACTGCGCGCGGCCACCGCAGGCACACAAGCAGGCGCCCTCCTCCCGTCGGAGAAATCAGGCGACGCGACGAGCCGCCATCTCCGCGGCCAGCAGCAGCGCGGCGCGGCTGGCGCCGATTGATGCGATGCCTTGGCCGGCGATGTCGTAGGCGGTGCCGTGGGCGGGCGTGCAGATCGGGAACGGAAAGCCGCCGAGCAACGTCACGCCGCGATCAAACCCCATCAGCTTCATCGCAATCTGGCCCTGGTCGTGATACATCGTCAGCACTGCATCGAAGGCGCCGCCTTTGGCACGCAAAAACACCGTGTCAGCAGGGAACGGCCCTTCGGCTGCAATACCCTCACGCTGGCCGGCCGCGACCACGGGCGCGATGACATCGATCTCCTCGCGGCCGAAATTGCCGCCGTCGCCGGCATGCGGATTGAGACCGGCGACCGCGATGCGCGGCCGGGCGAAGCCGGCATTGCGCATGCATGAATCGGTCAGCTCGAGCGCGCGATGGATGCGCTCGCCGGACAGTCGCGCGGCGACGTCCTTGAGCGGGATGTGAGACGTCACGCGTGCGTTCCAGAGTCGGTCCAGCACATTGAACTCGCTTGCGGGAGTTTTGAGTCCGACCACTTCCGCGGAGAACGCGATCTCGTCGTCATACTCGGCGCGGGCCAGCCGCATCGCCTGCTTGTTGAACGGGGTGAAGCAGACGGCATCGACGCGGCTGTCGCGGCCGAATTCGAGCGCGTGCTTGTAGTTGGCAAGCGCGAACCTGCCGCCGGCAAGGCTCGCAATACCCTGCTGGAGGTCGCTGGGATCGAGGTGGCCGAGATCGACGAACAGCGTCTCACCCTCCGCCGCGCGGACGTCGGCCCCCTGCTCCACCATGGTCAGTTCCGGCTTGACGCCGGCAATGCGCGCGCCCTCATCGAAGATGCGGCGGTCGCCGATCACGACGATCCGGCTGCGGGCGCGGATGTCGTCCTGCACCACGAGCTTTGCGGTCAGCTCCGGGCTGATGCCGGCGGGGTCTCCCATTGCCAGTGCAATGAGCGGCTTTGCGGTCATATGATCACCTTCTCTCGAGCTGTCTCTTGGGCCGTTGTCTCGGTCGCGGCGGATGCGGGTTTGCGCCAGAGGCGCTGGAGCTGCAGCACGAGCGGAAGCAGCAACAGCGCAATGCCGGCCACGATCAGGCCTGTCACCAGCTTGTTAGCAAAGAAGATCCCGAGCGATCCCTTCGACATCAGCATCGACTGCCGGAACGCATCCTCGGCCTTGTCGCCGATGACGATTGCGAGCACGAGCGGCGCCAGCGGATAGAACAGCTTCTTGAAAAGATAGCCGACGATCCCGAAGCCGAGCATCATGACGACGTCGAGATAGGAGTTCGACACCGAATAGGCGCCGACGACGCAGATGATCACGATCAGCGGCGCGATGATCACGAAGGGAATCCGCATCAGGGCGGCGAAGACCGGGACGGTCAGCAGCACCAGCGCGACAGCGACGATGTTGCCGACATACATCGAGGCGATCAGGCCCCAGACAAAGTCCTTCTGGTCGACGAACAGCATCGGCCCGGGATTGAGGCCCCAGATCATCAGCCCGCCCATCATGACGGCCGCGGTCGCCGAGCCGGGAATGCCAAGCGAGAGCATCGGCAGCAGCGCGCTGGTGCCGGCCGCGTGATCGGCCGTCTCCGGCGAGATGATGCCTTCGACCTCTCCGGTGCCGAAGTATCGGCCACGACGCGAGAAACGGCGGGCGATGCCGTAGCTCATGAAGGATGCCGCAGTCGGGCCGCCCGGTGTGATCCCCATCCAGCAGCCGATTGCAGCGCTCCGCAGCAGCGCAACGCCATGCCGCGGCAGGCGACCGATCGCGCGAAACACCTCGCGCCACTCGATCTTGGAGGAGACCGCACGGGCATGGAATTCCTCTTCGACGGCAACCAGCAGCTCGCCGATGCCGAACAGGCCCATCACCGCGACGACGAAGTTCACGCCTTTGACGAGCTCGTCGATACCCATGGTGAGGCGCACGCTGCCGGAGACGGTGTCGATGCCGATGGCGGCGATCGCAAAGCCGATCGCCAGCGCGACGACGGTCTTGATCGGTGCCGCTCCGCCCATGCCGACAAAGCTGGCGAAGGCCAGGAAATAGACCGCGAAATATTCCGCCGGCCCGAAGGCGAGCGCGACCTGTGCCACCCACGATGCGAGGAAGGTAATCAGGATGACGCCGATCAGCGCGCCGAACGCCGCCGAACCGAAGGCGGTGGCGAGCGCCGTCGTCGGCCTGCCGTCGCGGGCCATCGGATAGCCGTCGAAGGTGGTCGCGACCGACGACGGCTCGCCCGGAATGTTGAACAGGATCGAAGTGACCGAGCCGCCGAACAGCGCGCCCCAATACATGCTGGAGAGCAGGATGATGGCAGAGACCGGCTGCATGCCGAAGGTCAGCGGCAGCAGCAACGACACGCCGTTGGGCGCGCCAAGCCCCGGCAGCACGCCGACGAGAATGCCGAGCAGAACACCTATCACCATCAACGCCAGATGCGGGAGCGTGACCGCGATGCTGAAACCGTGAAGCAGTTCCCCAAGATTGTCCATCGACCTCTCCGTCAGAAGCCGAACGTGGAGGCGAGCGCACCGTGCGGCAAGCTCACCTGGAACATGCGCTCGAACACGACGTAGAGCGCGAGCGCCGTCGCCGCCGCCATGGCCAGCGCACGTGGCACGGATTGGTGCTTGGGGATTGCAAGCACTGCGAAGACGTAGAGCGACGAGGCGACGTACATCCCGAGCAACGGGATCGCGGCCACGAACATCGCGGCCGGCACGAACAGGCCGGCAAGCCGGCGCAGCTCGATCGGCGTGATCGCGATGGGAACATTTGCGAGAGTGGTGGCGGGCAGGATACCCCGCACCAGATTGTAGAGACTTCCAAGCAGGATGATAATTCCGGTCAGGAATGGGAACGTTCCGGCGTCAACGCCCGCACTGGACCAGCCGATGCCGTTGTCGAGGCTGGAGACGACGACGGCCACACCAAAGCTGCCGGTGAGGACGGCGGTCGCAAGTTCGAGAGCGCGGCGCGATATCATGGCGTGATACCTTGAAGGCAGGGCTATCGCATGTGACAGCGGAGAAGCTGCCGCACGCACTCGGCCTGCATGGTTCGAGACGCCCGCTTCGGCGGGCTCCTCACCATGAGGGTCTGATATCTCGCCGCGAAGCACGACCTCATCCTGAGGGCCCGCCGCAGGCGGGCGTCTCGAAGGATGGCCGCAAGCCCCCTGCCCGCCGCGTTTTTTATCATATGCATTTGCACTTCCTTCGAAGGAGCTTCACCGCCTTACTTGACCAGCCAGCCTTGCTCGCCCGCAACCTGGTTGACGTGCTCGAGGTCGTCCTTGATGAACTTGTCGAACTCGGCGCCGGTCAGGAACGTGTCGATCTGGGAGCTCTTCTCGATGTAGTCCTTCCATTCCGGCGTCGCCTGAACCTTCTTCATCAAGTCGACATAGAACGCGGCCTGGTCCGGGGTGACCTTGCCGGGCAGCCACACCGTCCGCGGCTGCTCATATTGCTTGATGTCGAGGCCCTGCTCGACACAGGTCGGAACGTCGCCCCAGCCTTCAGTCGCGGTGATCTTGACGCCCTGTGGCAACCGCTTCGGGCTGAAAACGCAAAGCGGTCGCTGCGTTCCACCGCGCCATTGCCCGAGGCTTTCGCTGGGATTGTTGACGTGGGAATCGAGGTGTCCGCCGGCGAGCTGAACCGCGGTCTCGGCGCCGCTCTTGAAGGGGATGTAGGTCAGTTTGACATGACCTGCCTTCTCGATCATGCGGGTCAGCACCTCGTCGGTATCTTTCGACTGCGCGCCGCCCATCTTGAATTCGCCCGATGCGGCCGCCTTCAGATAGTCCGCCGCCGTCTTGTAGGGCGCGTCCTGCTTGACCCAGAGCAGGAACTCGTCCTGCGCCATCGCCGCGATCGGGGTGAGATCGGTGTAGTTGAAGGCGACCTTGGAGACGAGCGGCTGCTGCCAGGCATTCGACGTGCCGAAGATCACCTTGTAGGGATCGCCGGCGGACGCCTTGCCGTAGACATAGCCTTCCGCGCCGCTGCCGCCGCCCTTGTTAACGACGACGATCGGCTGCTCCGTCAGCTTGTGCTTGGTGATGATGTTCTGCACGGCGCGCGCGAGGTTGTCGGTGCCGCCGCCGGGCCCGGCGGTCGCCACGAACTCGATCGGCTTTTGCGGTTGCCAGGCGCTGAGCGCCGGCATCGTGCCGGCGAGCACGGTTGCGGCCGCGCAGAGCAGAAATGTTGACGTCCGACCCATGATTTCCTCCAGCTGATTTTTGTCTTTTGTTATTGTCGTTTTCGACGTCCGGTCAGGCGACGCGTTCCTCGCGTCTTCCCGATGCCAGGACGATTGCGCCTTCTTGTTCGAGCGCTTCGATCTGCTTCTGGTCGAACCCGTGTTCGGCCAGCACCTCGCCTGTATGCTCACCGTAGACCGGCGCGCCCGTGCGCACTTTGCCTGGGGTCTCCGAAAACTTGACCGGCAAGCCGATCGTCTTCACGGGACCGAGCGTGGAATGCTCGACCTCGACGACCATCTCGCGCGCCAGCGTCTGCGGATCGCTGAGCGCCTCCAGCATGTCGTGGACGGGTCCGCACGGCACGCCCTTCTCGTCCAGCGCCGCGAGCCAGTGCGCCCGCGTCTGGGTGCGGAAGCACTCGCTCAGGACGGCTTCGAGCTCCTTCAAATGCGCCATGCGGTCGGCCCCGGTGACGAAGCGCGGATCGGAGGCAAGCTCGGTCGCGCCAAGGGCCTCCAGCATCAAGAGCCAGTGCTTCTTGTTGGCACCGCCGACCACAAGCCAGCCGTCTGACGCTTCAAAAGCCTGATAAGGCGCATTGAGCGGATGCGCCGAGCCCATCGCGCGCGGCGCGGTGCCGGCGGCGAGCGCGATCGTCGATTGCCAATAGGTCTGCACCAGTGCCGCCTCGTAGAGCGAGGTCTCGACCCACTGCCCTTCGCCGGTCTTGAGGCGATGGGTGTAGGCCGCCAGGATTCCCATGCTCGCGAGCAGACCGGCGGTGATGTCGGACAGCGGCGGTCCGCACTTCACGGGCGGACCATCGGGGCGTTCGCCCGTAAAACTCATGATGCCGCTCATGGCCTGGGCGACCAGATCGAAGCCGCGGCGGTGCTTGTAGGGTCCGGTACGGCCAAAGCCCGACAGCGAGCAATAGATCAGCGTTGGATGCTGCTTGTGCAGGACTTCGTAGCCGAAGCCGAGACGCTCCATCGCGCCCGGCGCGAAGTTCTCGACCAGCACGTCGGCGCCCGCAATCAGTCGCCGCAGCACCTGCTTGCCGCCGTCGGTCTTGAGGTCCAGCACGATGCCGCGCTTGTTGCGGTTCATCATCAGGAAGGAGGCCGCCTCGTCGCCGATCTTCGGCGGCACCGAGTGGCGGGTGTCGTCGCCGTTCGGTGATTTCTCGATCTTGATCACGTCGGCGCCCATGTCGGCCAGCATCAAGGTGCAGGTCGGCCCTGCCATGACATGGGTGAGATCGATGACCTTGAGGCCGGCGAGCGGTCCCGAACTGCGGGAGGTTGATTGCGATCGATCGCTTTGCATCGGCCTGTCCTATTGGCCCCGCCATTGCGGCGCGCGCTTGGTAAGGAAAGCATCGAGCCCTTCGCGAAAATCCTGGCTCGTGTAGCACATCAGGATGAGGTCCTCGCCCTCGTCCCGCGTCAGCCGCCTTTGCAGGCGCGCCACGGCCTGCTTGGTCGCAGTCAGCGTCAGCGGCGCGTGGCTGGCGAGCAGCCGTGCGACCTCATCGGCGCGCTTGCCCAGTGCCGCGATGTCCTCGACGACCTCGCCAAGCAGCCCGACGCTTGCAGCCTCCGCGGCATCGACGAGACGCGCGGTGAAGATCAGATCCTTGACGCGTGCGGCGCCAATGAGCGCGGTGAGACGGCTGACATTGGACATCGACAGGCAATTGCCGAGCGTCCGGGCGATGGGAAAGCCGATTTTCGTGCTTCTGGTGCCGATGCGGAGGTCACAGGCCGCGGCAATGCCCGCGCCGCCGCCGGTGCAGAACCCGTTGATCGCTGCGATGGTCGGCACCCGGCATTGTTCGAGCGAGGTCAGCACCCGATCGATGCGGTTCTCGTAGTCGATCGCGTCCTGGGGCGACTTGAATTCGCGGAACTGGTTGATGTCGGTGCCCGAGGCAAATGCCTTGTCGCCGGCCCCGCGCAGCACCAATACCTTGATCGCATGATCGTTGTTGGCCTCTTCGCAGATCGCATCGAGGCGCTCGTACATCGCGAAGGTGAAGGCGTTGCGGGCCTGCGGGCGGTTGAAGGTGATCCGGCCGATGCCGTCCTGGCGCTCGAAAACGAGGTCTTCCGCCTCGATCTGCTGGTCCATTTCCTCATGCCCTTCTGCTTTTTTACATTTTTGAATGCAAAATTATCAATTTTCAAGCTGGAACTTGCAATACCCCGCATATATCTTCATTTTTGAATGCAAACGGACTTAGACCCATGCTTCATGAGGAAGTCGTCGGCCGCATCCGCGCCATCCTGCTCGACGGCGAAATCCCGCCGGGCGCGCGGATTCCCGAACGCGAGCTGTGCGAGCGGCTCGAGATATCGCGCACGCCGCTGCGCGAGGCACTCAAGGTGCTGGCCGCCGAGGGCCTCGTGCAGCTCCTGCCGCATCGCGGCTCGCGCGCGGCAAAACTGACCGACAAGGACATGCGCGACCTGTTCGAGGTCTGCCAGGGTCTCGAGGCGCTCGCCGGCGAGCTTGCCTGCGAGCGCATCACGGACGCCGAGCTCGACGCGATCGCCGCCGTGCACGCGGACATGGTGCGGCATTATCGCGAGGGCGACCTGATCCAGTACTACCGCGGCAACCGCACCATTCACGAAGCCATCGTCACCGCGGCCGGAAATCCGGCGCTGACCACGCTCTACGCGTCCGTGACCGCGCGCATCCGCCGCGCCCGCTACGTGACGCCGATGACGCCGCAGCGCTGGGCGCTCGCCGTCAGCGAGCACGAAGCGATCCTGAACGCGCTCCAGCGCCGCGACGGCGTCGGCCTCTCCCACATCCTGCGCGCGCATCTGCGGCACAAGCGTGAAGAGGTTTTGCGGGCGGGCTTTGCCGAAACGGAAGGCAATGACCTCACACTGAGAATTGCGTGAGACATACGTTCGACACTTCGGCTTCTATCCGTCGCGCCATTTCGCTGCCATAACCGCCTCGCATATCGATGACGACATCAGGCCAGGCCGCAATGTCCAACCCGTTACTTTCAGACCCCGGCGCTCGCGCGACCTCCGACAGCACGGGAAGTGCGCCGCAAGGCGGCTTTGCCGATCTCGTTCCCGAACTCGGCGTTTCCAGCATTCAGGCCAGCCTGTCGTTCTGGCGAGACCTGCTCGGCTTCGAAATCGCCTATGACCGCCCCGATGCGCGATTTGCCTATCTCGTCAGGGGGCGTTTGCAAGTGATGCTCTGCGAATTGAACGGACGCTGGGAGGCCGCCGAAATGCAGCGCCCGTTCGGACGCGGCGTCAATTTTCAGATGGTCGTCGATCGCATCGATCCGACGCTGAAGGCTCTCGGCGACGCCAACTGGCCCCTCTACGAGCAGCCGAATGAAGCCTGGTATCGGGTCGGCGACCTCGAATGCGGACAGCGTGAATTCCTGGTTCAGGATCCGGACGGCTACCTCGTGCGCTTCGTCGAACGCCTGGGCACGCGCGCGCCTGCGTGACGCAAAAAGATTCGTGCGGTCCTGCCGCATCGCGCGGCCAGCAGACACAATCGCGACACAATCATTGATTGCATTTGGCCGCACCAGTCGGATCGTGCTGACGAGAGCAACGTCGGCAACGAACGTCTTTTGTCGCGCGCCGGAATTGCGAATCCAACTTTGACAAGCCGCGATCATCACCAAACCAATTCCACTTGCCCGCCTGTCTGAACCGGCGCAGCATTCGACTATCGGCGCAGGCCAAATGTAACGCGCACGCCGGTGACGGCTTCCACTACTATCCCGAACCGATGCAGATCACTTTGTAATCGTCGGATCTGGTCCGGGCGAAGCACGCGCCGCCCGGGTCACCGATGCCGTACATCGCCTTCCGGAAATCCGCGCCCTAAAGCGCGATGAGATGAGGATGAATCATCATCGCGCTTTAGGTTGTTGTTTGAGCATGATCTTTTCGGAAAACCGCTTCGCACTTTTCCGGATCATGCTAGCAGCCGAGCTTTTCGGCGACCCCGCCAAAATCCTTGGCGACGATGTCCCAATTGCCGGTGGCCTCGAAATCGACTTTCTGGAGCGGACCGTATTCGGTCGGCCTTGCCACGAAGGCAGTCTTCAGCCCGTTCTTCTGGGCGGCGGCGAGATCGCCATTGTGGGCGGCGACCATCATCACCTCATCCGGCTTGAGGCCGAGCAAACGCGCGGCGCCGAGATAGGTTTCGGGATCGGGCTTGTAGTGCTCGAACAGCTCGGCCGACATGATGAGGTCCCAGGGAAGCCCCGCGAACTTCGCCATGTTGGTGAGCAGCGCGACGTTGCCGTTCGACAGCGGCGAGATCACGAACTTCGTCTTCAGCCGCGTCAGGCCCGCGACGCTGTCGGGCCACGGATGCAGGCGGTGCCAGCCTCTGGTGAGGTGATCGAGATCGGCTTCGGTCAGGCCTTTGATCGAAAATTGCTCGACCAGCTTTTCCAGCGAGCGGCGATGCAGATCGTCGAGCATGACATAGCCCCGCTCGGGATGTTTGCGCACGTCGTCCATCGAGGCCATGTACATGCCGCGCCAGCCGTCGACCAACGCGGTCCAGTCGGCGGAGATGCCGCGGCCCTTGGCCCACCACATGAAGTCGGTGATCAGGCTGGTGCGCCAGTCGACGACCGTGCCGAACACGTCGAAGACGAGGGCTTTGACGGCGGAGAGATCGGATGTTGTGGTCATGCTTTGCTCCACTGATTTTCCTGCGTCCCGGTTGGCTCCAGCTGGCTCCGGCTGAGATCGAGGGCTTTAAAGCATGATCCTTTTTATGCAACAATAGCGGTAGTCCGCCACATCAAGCACGCCCAAGACGAGCGAGGTGACCGGCCTCAACCAGTCGGAGTGCAAGCGCATCTGCCATGACCGCCATCCCTGTTGCATATATATTGCTTGAGGAGGCCCGCCTCCCGGATGAAGGAGCTTTAATCGAGACGTTACGCGTTCGTCATCCCGGCCTGCGGTGGGACCGTAGCCCAGTCGCACCAAGTAACGATACCGACGGTCCGATGTTCATCCGCGTCGGCGATCATCTCATGACCATCCTCTTCATCACTGCGCCCATGCCTTTCGATCAGCAATTGTGGCAGCGGGCCTCCTGGGTATGGCCCGACGCTGTCCACGCCGCCGGCCGCCACCGCGCGCATCTCGTCGTCTCGACAATGGGCTCCGCCGAAAACAACGCCGAAACGAAGGCGCTCGGGTTCGTTGAGAGTACGCGCCTTACGACGGCCTTTGTCGGCGCCGTGCTCGAAGCACTGCCTGGCTGTCTCGCCGTCGTCTGGCGTGGAAATGTTGGCCGCTCCCCCGAGATGTGGCTCGAGCAGTCACGCCGCTCGTTCGATCCGTTTCCCGATCATCCGTTCGGATTGTGGATGGAAATCGTTCCCTTCCGTTGCGGAAAGACCGTCGGAGCCTACACGGTCGGATTGTCCGCGTTCACGGGACGCGAGATCGAATTTGAGGTGGACGGACTTGACCAACGCGGCGTCACCGTTCGCGTTGCCAACGCTTCGTCCTATTTGATTGCAAATGGCCTCGACAAAAACATCGAAAGCGGAACGGTGTACAAAGACGATGACGAGAACGTCGGTCACGTTGCGGTGCTCCACCGCAACTCGCGCTTTGGGATCGGGCCAGTCGTTTCGTTCTTTTCTCTTCAAGACCGAGCTGGAAGGCTCAAGACCTACCAGATCATTCCGTCATCTCTCGCGCGAAATCACCCGCTTCTGGTCATGCTGGGCAAGGTCGGGCTTTTCGATCCGACGAAGTCAGAAAACCTTATAGAGCTACGGCCAGATCATTACGTTTCGGAAGCTCGCCTGGAGAGTCTCGATGGCGGCCTGTCGCAAGAGCTGTCCAAAATGCTTGCAACCGACGCCTATGCCGAGGCGGACACGAATGCGCGCCGTGCGCTCGCGAGCGGAGACACCGCGTCAGCGAGGTCTTTTTTGCTGCCTTGGGCTGAGGAAGTTGGCAAGCTCCAAGACGCGGTCAAAATCGCCCTTACCTTGTGCGATGCGTTCTTGTTCATGCCGGCGGCGCCGCGCAGCCCTTAGCGGAGACGTCCACCTGGTGCCATACACGGCGACGTCCGGCCAAACTGGCCGAACGATCGCGCGCGGGACGGTCGCGGACTTAATCCAGGTGGAACTTCGCCAGCTCGCGGTGCTCGGCCTTGATGTAGCGCACGGTGCCGGTGACCGAACGCATCACCACTGTCTCGGTCTCGATCACGCCGTCCTTGCGGAATTTGACGCCTGACAGCAGCGAGCCCGTGGTGACGCCGGTGGCGGCGAACAGGCAGTCGCCGCGGGCCATGTCCTCGATGCCGTAGATCATCTTGGGATCGTTGACGCCCATCTTGGCGGCGCGCTCGCGCTTCTCGTCGGAATCGAGGATGAGGCGGCACTGCATCTGGCCGCCGATGCAGCGCAGCGCCACGGCCGCGAGCACGCCTTCCGGCGCGCCGCCGGTGCCGAGATACATGTCGACGCCGGTATTGTCAGGGTCGGCGCAATGGATCACGCCGGCGACGTCGCCGTCGGTGATGAGGCGCACGGCGGCGCCCGTCGAGCGCACGCTCTCGATGATGCTGGCGTGACGCGGACGGTCGAGCACGAGAACGGTGATGCCGTCCGGCTGGACACCCTTGGCCTTGGCGAGACGGCGGACGTTCTCGGCCGGCGTGGCGTCGAGCTCGACGACACCCTTGGCGTAACCGGGGCCGATCGCGAGCTTCTGCATGTAGACGTCGGGCGCGTGCAGCAGCGTGCCGCCGTCGGCCATCGCCATGGTGGCAATCGAGCCCGGCATGTTCTTGGCGCACAGCGTGGTGCCTTCGAGCGGGTCGACCGCGATGTCGACTTGCGGGCCGGCGTTCATGCCGACCTTCTCGCCGATGAAGAGCATTGGCGCCTCGTCGCGCTCGCCCTCGCCGATCACGATGGTGCCCTCGATCGGCAGCTTGTTGAGCTCGCGCCGCATCGCGTCCACCGCGGCCTGGTCGGCTGCCTTCTCGTTGCCGTGCCCGCGCAACCGCGCCGAAGACACCGCCGCCCGCTCCGTCACACGCACGATCTCCAGCGTGAGGATGCGCTCAAGCAACGCGTGCGGCGGGACAGAAATATGGGTCGACATCGGCTCACTCCTTCGAAACAGTTTTGGACGGAAATCTCCGCCTGCATCAACTCGTAACACCCACAGTTCGTTCGAACCGTGTCATTGTTCGTGTCATTGTTTAAGCATGCTCTTTCCGGAAAACCGCTTCACACTTTGCGCTAACGCGGTCCTTCGGATCCGGAGCATGCTCTAGTTCTTCTCGATCCGGATCACCTGCGGCCGTCCGCTGATCACCTTGTCGCGCTGCACGGCCGCGAGCGCGCGGCGCACGGCGTCCTCATGCGTGGCATAGGTGATCAGGATGACGGGCACCGGAACCGCCTTGCCGTTTGCCGGCGCAGCGCCGCCATTGGGATGGCGCTGCACGATCGACTCGATCGAAATCTTCTGCTCCGCGAGCCGGGTCGCGATCGCAGCCGCGGTGCCCGGGAAATCGCGTGCCAGAAGCCGGATGTAGTAGCCACCCTCGTGGCGCTCCATCGGCGCTTTCTTGGTATCGTGAAGCTGCGAAATCGGCCGGCCGAACGGATTGGCGCGAATGCCGCGCGCGACATCGGCGATATCGGCGACGACGGCGGATGCGGTGGCAGCGCCGCCGGCACCGGGGCCGACCAGCGTGATCGGCGGGATGCCCTCGCCATCGATCGTGACCGCATTGGTGACACCCATCACCTGTGCGATCGAGGAGGATTTTGGAACCATGGTCGGATGCACGCGCTGCTCGATGCCCTTGGCGGTGCGAACCGCGACGCCGAGGAGCTTGAGCCGGTAACCGAGATCGTCAGCCGCACGGAGATCTTCCGGCGCGATGGAGGAGATACCTTCGACATACACCGCGCTTTGAGCAACTTTCGTGCCGAAAGCGAGGCTGGCGAGAATGGCGAGTTTTTGCGCGGTGTCGTGGCCGTCGACGTCGAAGGACGGATTGGCCTCGGCATAGCCGAGCCGCTGCGCATCCTTCAGGCATTCGGCGAAGGACAGGCCCTCCTGCTCCATCCGGGTCAGGATGTAATTGCAGGTGCCGTTGAGGATGCCGTAGACGCGGTTGATGCCGGTTCCGGCAAGACCCTCGCGTAACGTTTTGATGACGGGGATCGCGGCGCCGACGGCTGCCTCGAAATTCAGCGCGCCGCCGTGCTTTTCAGCGGCTTTTGCCAGCTTGAGACCGTGCTTTGCGAGCAACGCCTTGTTGGCGGTGACGACGGACTTGCCGGCGCTGAGCGCGGCTTCGACCGCCGACAGCGCGGGATCGCCCGAGCCGCCCATCAGCTCGACGAAGCAGTCGATGCCGGGATGCGTGGCGAGCGCCATCGGATCCTTGGCCCATTCGACGCCGCGCAGATCGACACCGCGCTTCTTCGCCTTCGAGCGCGCGGTGACGGCGACGACGCGGATGCCGCGGCCGCTGCGGCTCGCGAGCACGCGGGCCTGCGTTTCAATCAGACGGACAACTTCGGCGCCCACGGTGCCGAGCCCCGCTATGCCCACTTTCAGGGGTGCAACCATGATGCTCTAGAAAACCTGCGGAAGAGAACTTAACGCCGATTGGCGAGCGGAACGACGTTGTGCAACGTTTCGATGCCGCTTTCAAGGAAGCGGCGCACGCCGCGCGCGGCCTGCCTGATCCGTTGCTCGTTTTCCACCATGGCGATGCGGACATATCCTTCACCATGCTCGCCGAAGCCGACGCCGGGCGAGACCGCGACGCCGGATTTCTCCACCATCAGGGTCGCGAACTGCATGCTGCCGACACTGCGGAAGGCTTCCGGCAACGGCACCCAGGCGAACATCGAAGCCTCCGGCGGCGGGATCTCCCAGCCGGCACGGCCGAACGATTCCACCAGCGCGTCGCGCCGCTTGCGGTAGGTGTCGCGCATCTCCTTGATGCAATCGTCCGGGCCGTTCAGCGCGGCGGTCGCTGCGACCTGGATCGGCGTGAACGCACCGTAGTCGAGATAGGATTTGACGCGCCCGAGTGCCGCAATCACGCGCTCGTTGCCGACGGCGAAGCCCATGCGCCAACCAGCCATCGAATAGGTCTTCGACATCGAGGTGAATTCGACAGCGACGTCGATCGCGCCCGGCACCTGGAGCACCGAGGGCGGCGGGCTGTTCTCGTCGAAATAGACCTCGGCATAGGCCAGATCGGACAGGATCAGGATCTCGTGCTTCTTCGCGAACGCGACCAGGTCCTTGTAGAAGTCGAGGCTCGCGACATAGGCGGTCGGATTCGAAGGGTAGCAGACGACCAGCGCGAGCGGCTTCGGGATCGAATGCACGATCGCCCGCTCGACGGCCTCGAAGAATTGCGGCGTCGGCTCCGACGGCACCGAGCGGATCACGCCGCCCGCCATCAAAAAGCCGAAGGCGTGAATCGGGTAGCTCGGGTTCGGACAGAGGATGACGTCGCCGGGCGCGGTGATCGCCTGCGCCACGTTGGCAAAGCCCTCCTTGGAGCCGAGCGTCGCCACCACCTGGGTGTCGGGATTGAGCTTCACGCCGAAGCGGCGGGCGTAGTAGCCGGCCTGGGCCCGGCGCAGCCCGGGGATGCCGCGCGAGGCCGAGTAGCGGTCGGTCCGCGGCTTGCCAAGCGTCTCCTTGAGCTTCTCCAGCACATGCGCTGGCGCCGGCAAGTCCGGATTACCCATGCCGAGGTCGATGATGTCGGCGCCGGCATTCCGCGCGGCCGCCTTGGCCCGGTTGACCTGTTCGAACACGTAAGGAGGAAGGCGGCGGATGCGGTAAAAATCTTCCATGGCTCTCTCGGCTCCGGGCAACCGGTCAGGACAGAATCGACAGGCCATGACGACCATGCGGAAGGGCGCCCGCCCCTTCGTGAAAATTACTCAAAATCAAATACTTAGAGTAATCATCAACGACGGCGACTGAAGTCGTTCGCCCTGACTCTCGGCTGAACTGAGGTCTTTTAGCACGGCAAGGCGGAGGCGCCAGCGATCTTGCAGAGCCTTATTTCGCGTCCTTGGCGGCAACAGCCTGACGGTCGCGCGCGGCGGCGAGCTCGGCCTCGATCTTGGCGCGCTGGTCTGGCGGGATGACCGCTTGATCGCGCTCCGGTGGCAGATCGTGCACTGGCAGATAGCTGCCGGGCTCCCTGGGATGCGCCTGCGCGTCCGCGGGCGTCATATCCGCGAGCTGACTCGAGCAGCCGCCCAAGGCGAACGCCGCCATCAGCAGCGCGCCACAGATCAGCAGCGACTTTTGCAGGTCCCTCAACGCCAACACTTGGGAAATCCCCTACTCGTCCCAAAGCACGGCCCCGGGCAACCTTACCCAAGTCCGCACCCAAGCTCAAACCATTGCTGCCCAAATGGTGCGAGCGAGAAAACAGCCCGGGATCACCAAGCCGATGGGTGCGGCTCGATTGTGACGGAACCAAGAAGATTTGTCGCACTGCAACACATCTTCGAGAGTGTTTAACGCCAAACATGCGAGCTTCGCGGTGACGAATACGGAATGAATCGTTACTGTTCTGCTCATGAGCATGGCAACGACCGACACGCCCAAACCCGAGACGAAGTTCGATGCGGAAGCCTTCGCGATGAATGTCGCGCGGGCGATGGAGAGCGGCGGCAAGGCGCTCGCCGCGTATCTGAAGCCGCGCGAGAGCGGCGAGGTGCAGGATCGTCCGCCGGCCGAGCTTACGGAAGTGGTCAAGACCTTCACGTCGGTCGCGGAATACTGGCTGTCGGATACATCACGCGCGTCCGATCTCCAGACCAAGCTCGCCAAGGACTATCTCGACCTCTGGGGTTCTGCGGCGCGCCGCATGGCCGGACAGGACGCCTCGCCAGCGATCGCGCCCTCACCGCGCGACAAGCGCTTTGCCGATCCGGAATGGAAGTCGAACCAGTTCTTCGATTTCGTGATGCAGCTCTATCTGCTCACGACCAAATTTGCGCAGGAGCTGGTGCGCGACGCCGAGGGGCTCGATCCGCAGACCCGCCGCAAGGCCGAGTTCTACGTCCAGCAGGTCACCAACGCGCTGTCGCCGTCCAACTTCGTGCTGACCAATCCGGAAGTGCTGCGCGCGACGTTGGCCAGCAGCGGCGAAAATCTCGCGCGCGGCCTGAAGATGCTGGCCGAGGACATCGCCGCCGGCAACGGCATGCTGAAGATCCGCCAGTCCAATCCGGACAATCTCGTCGTCGGCGTCAACATGGCGACGACGCCGGGCAAGGTGATCTACCAGAACGAGATGATGCAGCTGATCCAGTATTCTCCGACCACGGAGACGGTGCTGCGTACGCCGCTTCTCATCATCCCGCCCTGGATCAACAAGTTCTACATTCTCGATCTCAAGCCGGAGAAATCCTACATCAAGTGGTGCGTCGACCAGGGCATCACCGTGTTCGTGATCTCATGGGTCAATCCCGACAAGCGGCTCGGAGCCAAGAGCTGGGAAGACTACATGAAGGAAGGCCCGCTCGCGGCAATGGACGTGATCGAGAAGGTCACCGGCGAAATGAAGGTGCACACCGCCGGCTATTGCGTCGGCGGCACCATGCTCGCGACCACGCTGGCCTGGCTCGCCGAGAAGCGCCGCCAGCGCGTGGCGTCCGCGACGTTCTTCGCGGCACAGGTCGACTTCACCCATGCCGGAGATCTTCTCGTGTTCGTCGACGAGGAGCAGATCGCAGCCCTCGAGCAGGACATGAAAGCGGCCGGCGTGCTCGAAGGCTCGAAGATGGCGATGGCCTTCAACATGCTGCGCTCCAACGATCTGATCTGGTCCTATGTCGTCAGCAATTACCTCAAGGGCCAGCAGCCGAGCGCGTTCGACCTGCTGCACTGGAATTCCGACGCAACGCGCATGACCGCGTCGAACCATTCCTATTATCTGCGCAACTGCTACCTGGAGAACCGGCTCTCCACCGGCACGATGGTGCTCGACAACACGCTGCTCGACCTCTCCAAGGTCATGGTGCCCGTCTACAACCTCGCCACCCGCGAGGACCACATCGCGCCGGCCGAATCGGTGCTGTACGGCTCGCAGTTCTTCGGCGGCCCGGTGAAATACGTGCTGTCCGGCTCCGGCCACATCGCCGGCGTGGTCAATCCGCCCGCCTCGAACAAGTACCAGTACTGGACCAACGGCAACGTCAAGGACGTCAACGTCGCGCAATGGATGAAGGATGCTGTGGAGCACAAGGGCTCGTGGTGGCCGGACTGGCGCGAATGGCTGGGCGGGCTCGATCCGGAAGAGGTCCCGGCACGCGCGGTCGGCAGCGAAGCGCTGCCTCCGATCGAGGACGCGCCCGGCAGCTATGTCAGGGTTCGCGCATAGCGGAATCGTCCGCGGCTTTGTATAAGCTCCACGCCTGTCGCAGCGATTGATGAGGGGATCGGGTTATGACGCGTGAATTGTTCTGGCTGACTTTAACGGTGATCCTGACCGGAGTCCTCTGGATTCCCTACACCATCAACCGCTGCCAGATTCGCGGTCTCAGTGGCGCGATGGCCAATCCCTCGCGCGGCGACAAGCCGCAGTCGGAATGGGCGAACCGCCTGATGTTCGCGCATGACAACGCCGTCGAGAACCTCGTGCTGTTCGCGCCGCTGGTGCTGATCCTGAACGCAATCGACTACTCCTCGAAATGGACGGTGCTTGCTTGCGCGGTTTATTTCTGGTCACGCGTCGCGCATCTGATCGTCTATGCGCTCGGAATCCCGATATTCCGCACGTTGGCCTTCACCGTCGGCTTCCTCGCGCAGGCCGTGCTGGCGCTGGCGATTTTCAAGATCCTCTAGAGATCAGGCGGTGGGCTTGCGGAGGACGAGATTCAGCATGTTAGCTGGCGTCTGGTCAAAGCTCTGAATCACGTTGGTGTCCGAGCTCAACGTGATCCATGGACCCGCGCCAGCGTAGGCCGCCTCGAGCCATTCCGGCGTCGGATAGTTGTAATAGCGCCCAAGGCTGTCCCGGCCATCGCCATCGCCGATCTTGTAGCTGGCGTAAAACACGCCTGACGGCCTGAGCGCGCGGTAAATCCTGCCGAGAATTCCGGCGAGCTCGTCGCGCGGTGCGTGCAGCAGACAGGCGCTGGCCCAGACGCCGTCATAGGCTTGATCCGCATCCAGTTCGTCGAACAGCATCGCCTCGACGGGATGACCGAGCCGTCGCGACGCGATCTCGGCCATTTCCGGCGAGCCGTCGGTGGCACGCACCGAGAAACCTTCGGCCAGCATCACGGCCGAATGATTGCCGGCACCGCAGCCGAGTTCGAGGATCGCAGCACCGGGCGGCAACAGGGCGAGAAAGCCACGCAGCCGCGTCGAGGGCGCCTTCGCCCACCCGGCATAGGCCTCGGCGTTGTGCCGATAGAATTGCAGCGTGGTCTCGTCCATGGCGTCACTTGCTCCTGGAGGCCCGCGCTGAGCCTCCTTGCCCTTCAGACGGCCCCGGCATCAAGCGCATGTTCCGCCCGGCCGCCGCGACCCAACCTTGCCCAACCCGTCCAGCTACGCAACCAGATGTTGCAAAAGGGTGACAACGCGACAGAAACTGCAATGCTGCCCCTTGGGCAGGTACAAAGTGTCGCGCATTCCGAGGTATATTCGCACATCGCAATTGATCGATTCGAGGCAGACATGAATTGGAAGTTGATTTCCGCGCTCGGCGCGATCTCGCTCGCAGCCGTCGCGACCCAAGCCAACGCTGCTGATCTCGCCGCACGCCCCTACACCAAGGCGCCGCCGATGATCGCCGCGGTCTACAATTGGAGCGGTTTCTATATCGGCGCCAACGGCGGCTATGGCACGTCACGCAAGTGCTGGGACCAGACGGTTGGCTTCGCGCCCGGCATTGCGGAAGGATGCCATGACGCGACGGGCGCCGTCGCCGGCGGCCAGATCGGTTATCGCTGGCAGAGCAGCGCCTTCGTGTTCGGCCTCGAAGCGCAGGGCGACTGGGCGGACCTCTCCGGCCAGCATGCCAGCACCGTGTTCGGCGTCGCGAACCGCACCCGCGTCGACGCCTTCGGCCTGTTCACCGGCCAGATCGGCTATGCCTGGAACAACGTGCTGCTCTACGCGAAGGGCGGCGCCGCGGTCGCCCGCGATCGCTACGCCGGCATCGGTACGGGCGGTCTGGCCGGGGCCGAGTTCGATGGCGCCAAGGAGACCCGTTGGGGCGGTACGGTCGGCGTCGGCTTCGAATACGGCTTTACTCCGAACTGGTCGGTCGGCCTCGAATACGACCACATGTTCATGGGACAGCGCGACGTCACCCTCACGGCCAACGGCGTGCTGGCGCCCGTGGGCACGTTCTCACGTACCGACCGCATCGGCCAGGACGTCGACTTGATCACCGCCCGTATCAACTACAGGTTCGGCGGCCCGATCGTCGCGAAGTACTGAGGTCTCTCGTGTCCCGGACGCGCGAAGCGCGAGCCGGGACCCAAAAAGCCACAGGCGAAGCAAGACGAATGGGCCCCGGCTCTGCAGCGCATCACTGAAGAAGTGCTGCGCTGCGTCCGGGGCACAGTGCCCTACTCCTCCGGCAATCCCAGCATCAGCCGCATATTCTGCACGGCGGCACCGGACGCGCCCTTGCCGAGATTGTCGAGCCGCGCGACCAGCACCGCCTGGTGATACTTGTCGCTGGCGAAGACGTAGAGCTCGAGCACGTTGGTCTCATTGAGCGCCTCCGGCTCGAGCTTGCCGCCCTTGGCCGTTTCGTTCTGCAGCGGCATCACCGACACGTATTTTGAGCCGACGTAACGCTTTGCCAGTGCGGCTTGCAGGTCCGCACCGCTGGGCTTGCCGGGCAGCGTGTCGAGCTGGAGCGGCACCGAGACCAGCATGCCCTGCCGGTAATTTCCCACCGACGGGATGAAGATGGGCCGCCGCGTCAGGTTCGAATAGAGCTGCATCTCCGGCAGATGCTTGTGCTCGAAGCCGAGGCCGTAGAGCTCAAAGGACGGCGCGCTGCCGTCTTCGAAGCTCGCGATCATCGACTTGCCGCCGCCGGAATAGCCGCTCACCGCGTTGACGGTGATCGGATAATCCTGCGGCAGCAGGCCGGCATCGACGAGTGGCCGCAGCAGCGCGATCGCGCCGGTCGGATAGCAGCCGGGATTGGAGACCTTCTTCGCCGCCTTGATCTTGTCGGCCTGGTCCGGTGTCAGTTCCGGAAAGCCATAGGCCCAGTCGGGCGCAACCCGGTACGCGGTCGAGGCGTCCAGCACCTTCGGCGCTGAGGCGCCCATGCTGTCGATGAGCGCAACCGTTTCCCTGGCAGCATCATCCGGCAGGCAGAGGATGACGAGGTCAACCTCCTCCATCAGCGCCTTCTTGGCCGCGGGGTCCTTGCGCTTGTCATCGGCGATCGTCTTCACCGCAACGTCACTCTGGAGCTTCAGCCGCTCGTTGATGCCGAGGCCGGTGGTGCCGGAGCCGCCGTCGACGAAGACGGTGGCGGGCTTGGCGGCAACGCCCGTCTTCGGGGCCTGCTTGGTATCAGCGAGGCTGGTTTCAGAAAGGCTCATGGCGCGCTCCTTTCGAGCTTGTTGGTGTCGTCTGCAAAAACTTGATCGGTGAAGATTTGCGGCCGGGTCTGCCGCATCAAGTGTGAAATCTGCTTTGCGTCGGCATCGCCTTCGCCAAGCGCATTCGCGATCGCCGCGAAATCGGCGTCCGACTTGTGCTGGTTGAGCTTGAAGCTGCCTTCGACCTCCTCAACCGTCATGACCAGACCCACGATCGCCTTCTTCAACGCTTCGAGCCGGCCGGCCGTCATCTTGCCCGACGTCCACGGCTTCTTCGGCAACAGCCAGCTCTCGAACTTCTCGCTGAGCGTGCCGATCTGCACCGCCAGCTCGTCTTCCGACAGGAGGCGCACCGGCCCGCTCAGATGCACCGACTGGTAAAGCCAGGTCGGCACCTGATCCGGCGAGACGTACCAGTCCGGCGATACATAGGCATCGGGGCCGTTGACCGCGAGCAGCCAGGACGCCGAGCCGTCCGCCAGCTTTAGCAGCGGATTGTGACGGGCGACATGAAAGGCGGCCTGCGGCGTGCCGTCGGCGGCATAGGTCAGGTAGAACGGAATTGGCGAGGCGACCGGCTTGTGGCCGTCGAAAGCGCACATGGTGCCGAAGCCGCGCTCGCCTGCGAATTTCAGGCTCGCGGCGCGGTCCTGCTTGAAAAAGGGTGGCGTGTACATCGTGGTCTCCTGCTGGCCTCCTTAGGGGGCCGCCGGATCAGATCGCGCTGACAGGAGAGAGAATGCCGCGGATCGGATCCGGCGGCAAAGACGATGATCTCAAACGCGATCGACCGCCCAAACCGCAAGACTGCGGCGGCGGCGACGGGCGAACAAAATGGTCGCGGCGTTGATCATGGCGCGGGGCTATAAGGCCAGTTGCGGTTCCCGTCAAGGTTCTGACGTCAGACCACGCGCCATATCCATTCCATGATCTTCGCGATCACGTCGCCGAACAGCAGCAGCGCCGCCGACCAGACCAGCGCCGAGACAAAATTGGCGGCCTGAAAACTCCAATAGGGCATCTCGAAAATGCCGGCTGCGAGCGGTACCGAGGCGCGCAAGGGGCCGAAGAAGCGGCCGATGAAGATGCTGGGCACGCCCCAGCTCCGCACGAAGGCCTCGCCTCTGGGCAGGAGTTCCGGATAGCGCGAGAGCGGCCAGATCTGGGCGACCTGCTCCTTGTAGCGGTAGCCGAACCAGTAGGAGACCCAGTCGCCCAGTGCCGCGCCGATGCCACCGGCAATCCAGACCGGATAGAAGCTGATGCCGCTCGCGCCGATCAGCGCGCCGATCGCGACCAACGCGCCCCAGGCCGGGATCAGCAGCGAAATGAAGGCAAGCGACTCCCCGAAGGCCAGCAGGAACACGATCGGGGCCGCCCAAGCCTGGTGAGCGCGCACGAAATCGGCCAGTGCGTGCGCATATTGCTCCATTCCAGATCGCCTTCCCGCCCCACCTTGAGGTCCTGCTCGATGAAAAAGACTGGTAAGCCAAGGGCTTGTGTGACATCAAGTCACAAAGTCCGCCCCGAACCGGGCAAAGACGTCAAATTGCCGGGAATTGGTGGGCCTGTGGCGTAAAATCGCTGGCATCGGCTGCCACGCACACCCGCCCAGCCGGCACGCGATGACCTTTTCAAACGAGCCGTGGCATAGTCGGCCTAACCGATTCGCCGCTCCCGCGGCCCTGAAAGCACATCAAGACACATGTCCAAGCAGTTGAAACCAAAAGCCAAAGATGAGTTTTTTGGCGGGGATGAGCCCAAAGCGCGCGCGTCCGCCAAGGCGAGCTCGCGCGCGAGCGGCGCGGAGGCCGACTACACCGCGGCCGATATCGAGGTGCTCGAAGGCCTGGAACCGGTGCGCCGCCGGCCCGGCATGTATATCGGCGGCACCGACGAGAAGGCGCTGCATCACCTCTTCGCCGAAGTCATCGACAACTCAATGGACGAAGCCCTGGCGGGGCACGCGACCTTCATCGGAGTCGATTTGAGCGCGGACGGCTTTTTGACCGTGATCGACAACGGTCGTGGCATCCCGATCGATCCGCATCCAAAATTTCCGAAGAAGTCGGCGCTCGAAGTCATCATGTGCACGCTGCATTCGGGCGGCAAGTTCGACTCCAAGGTCTACGAGACCTCGGGCGGACTGCACGGCGTCGGCATCTCCGTGGTGAACGCGCTCTCCTCGCTGCTCGAGGTCGAGGTCGCGCGCAGCCAGAAACTCTATCGCATGACGTTCGAGCGCGGGCACCCGAAGGGCAAGCTCGAGGATCTCGGCAAGGTCAACAACCGCCGCGGCACGCGCGTACGCTTCAAGCCCGACACCGACATCTTCGGCGCCAAGGCCGCGTTCAAGCCGCAGCGTCTGTTCAAGATGACGCGCTCGAAGGCGTATCTGTTCGGCGGCGTCGAGATCCGCTGGAATTGCGCGCCCGAGCTGCTCAAGGGCGTCGAGGACGTGCCGGCGGAAGCGACCTTCCATTTTCCGGGCGGCCTCAAGGACTATCTGGCGGCCGCGATCCACGCCGACACGCTGGTGCATCCCGACATCTTCTCCGGCAAGTCGGGCCGCAACGGCGCGCATGGCGCCTGCGAATGGGCCGTGGCCTGGACCGCAGATGCCGACGGCTTCCTCTCCTCCTACACCAACACCGTGCCGACGCCCGACGGCGGCACCCACGAATCCGGACTGCGTAGCGCGCTGCTGCGCGGCCTGAAGGATCACGCCGAACGCGTCGGCCAAGGCAAGCGTGCGTCGTCCATCACGTCTGAAGACGTGATGGTGGGTGCAGCCGTGATGCTCTCGGTGTTCGTGCGCGAGCCTGAATTTCAGGGCCAGACCAAGGATCGTCTCGCCACCGCCGAGGCGCAGCGCATCGTCGAACAGGCGATGAAGGATCCGTTCGACCATTGGCTGTCGGGCAATCCGAACCAGGCCAACCGGCTGCTCGACTTCGTGGTTGACCGCGCCGAGGAGCGGCTGCGCCGCCGCCAGGAAAAGGAGACCGCGCGCAAGAGCGCCGGCAAGAAGCTGCGCCTGCCCGGCAAGCTCGCCGATTGCAGCGATGCCGGTTTGGACGGCTCAGAACTCTTCATCGTCGAGGGCGACTCGGCCGGCGGCAGCGCCAAGCAGGCGCGCGACCGCAAGACCCAGGCCGTGCTGCCGCTGCGCGGCAAGATCCTCAACGTCGCCTCCGCCGGCAAGGACAAGCTGACGGCAAACACGCAGCTCGCAGATCTCGTTCAGGCGATCGGCTGCGGCATGCTTGCGCAGTATCGCGAAGAGGATCTGCGCTATCAGCGCATCATCATCATGACCGACGCCGACGTCGACGGCGCGCACATCGCTTCGCTGCTGATCACCTTCTTCTACCGGCAGATGCCGCGGCTGATCGACGAAGGGCATCTCTTCCTCGCGGTGCCGCCGCTCTACAAGCTGACAGTCGGCACGAAGTCGATCTACGCACGCGACGACGCGCACAAGGAGGCGCTGATCAAGAGCGAGTTCAACGCCAACGCCAAGGTCGAGGTCAACCGCTTCAAAGGCCTCGGCGAGATGATGCCGGCGCAGCTCAAAGAAACCACCATGGATCCAGCCAAGCGGACCATGCTGAAAGTGGTTCTGCTCGCCGACGACCGCGACACCACGGCGGATTCAGTGGAGCGCCTGATGGGCACCAAGGCCGAGGCGCGCTTCGCGTTCATCTCGGACAAGGCCGAATTCGCCAACGACGATCTGCTCGACGTCTGATCCGCAGGCGCTTGCCCGCTCCGCGTCCCATCAAGAGCCCCGGCATGAAGCCCGGGGCTCTTTTGTTTTGGGGGACGACAACCGCCCTTCCCCGGCGATCCTGCCAACGGTCCGCCTCGGCTTCGCTGATTCCCGGCCTCGTCGCCCGGCGACTCGGCCAACGACTCACCGAGCCAAGACTGATGCAGGATTGCCTCCATTTCGGACAAAGCCGGATTTGCTAACGAGAGGTTACCAAAATCCAAAACCCACAGATCGACGTAACGCGATGACAATGCTGTGTTTATTCTATATTTCGGCGACACCGGCCTGCCCCCCTGCCGTGCGGCGTTTCCCGGCGACTGTGCCTGTCCTGCAACAGCATTTCGGAGGGAAGTGGCTATAGTCCGGGCATCAGATCAATCGGACTTCAGTGCGCTCGCGCCTGCCAGACAGACCAAAGCTTGGGGATTTTAAAATGAAGAAGATTTTGCTCGCACTGACCGCGGTTGCCGCGATGACCGGTTCGGCCTCGGCCGCTGACCTTGCGGCCCGCCCCTACGTGAAGGCCCCGATGGCGGCGCCCGTCGCCAACTGGACCGGCTTCTACATCTTCGGTGGCGGCGGCGGCGGTCTCTCGAATGCTGATCAGCAAGTGCGTGACACCCTTACCGGTACCCCGTTGACGATCAGCCAGCGGCAGGGCGGCTCGGGTTGGTTCGGCACGGTCGGGCTCGGCTACGACTGGCAGTTCAGTGGCACTTGGGTCGCTGGCGTGTTCGCTGACGGTCAGTTCGGCAGCATCCGCGCCACCATCCAGGATCCGATCTTCGGCATCACTGGTAATCAGAAGCTTGAAGACTCCTGGGCCGCTGGTCTTCGCGTCGGCTATCTGGTTGCTCCGAACGTTCTGTCCTACGTCAACGGCGGTTACTCTGGTGCCCACTTCGGCCAAACCAACTTCATGACGCTGGCCGGCGTTCCCGCAGGTGTCCACCTCAACAGCTATAATCGCAACGGCTGGTTCGTCGGCGGTGGCGTCGAGAACAGCCTGAACATCTTCGGCATCTCTTCGCCCGGCTGGTTCATGAAGACCGAGTACCGTTCGGCTTTCTACGAAGCGAAGACTCAGACGGAGTTGCTTGACGCCGGCAATGTGCCGCTCATCAACAGTGTCCGCGCCAACAGCTGGAACCAGACGATCTCGACCTCGCTGGTCTATCGCTTCAACTGGACCGGTCCGGTCGTCGCGAAGTACTGAGTTGAACAAGTCCTGATCTCACGATCAGACGTCAAGCCCCGGCCTCGGCCGGGGCTTTTTCGTTGGGGACGGAGATTGCGCGCCCGCCCGGCCAGATGCGGTAACGGCCATTGTACCCGGACCGAAGCTGCGGCTAGTCTGCTTCCAAGCTCTCGCGGCCTCCGATGATGGTTCATCGCGGCGGCCGCGACAGAATCAGACCGATGGGGAGGAATGCATGCGCAGATTTCTGCTGATCGCAGGCCTGTTTGCCCTCGCTGTCGGGCTGCTCTGGATCGGACAGGGCACGGGCACCGTCGCGTGGCCGCGATCGAGCTTCATGGTCAACCAGCTGCAATGGGCCGGCTATGGCGCAGCCATGGCCGGCTTCGGGCTGGTACTGATCTGGCAGAGCAACCAATAGAAGAAACCAGGGAATAGCAGCATGACATCCAGTCGGTTCGATCTCCGCGGCAAGGTCGCAATTGTCACGGGAGGCAATGGCGGCATCGGGCTCGGCATGGCCCGTGGCCTCGCCGACGCCGGCGCCAACGTCGCCGTGGTCGGACGCAACGAAACCAAATCCGCCGCCGCCGTCGCCGATCTCAGTCAGCGCGGCGTGAAGGCGATCTCTGTTCCCACCGACGTCACCGACAAGGCGGCGGTCGCGGCGATGATCGATCGCGTCGTCAGGGATCTCGGCCGCATCGACATCCTCATCAACAATGCCGGCATGAGCATCCGCAAGCCGCCGCACGAGCTCGAGCTCGACGAATGGAACAAGGTGATCGAGACCAACCTCACCAGCGCCTTCCTGTGCTCGAAGGCGGCCTACCCCGCGCTGAAGGCGGCCGGCAACGGCAAGGTGATCAACATCGGCTCGATGATGTCGATCTTCGGCGCGAGCTTCGCCACCGCCTATGCGGCGAGCAAGGGCGGCATCGTTCAGTACACGCGCGCCTGCGCCAATGCATGGGCGCCGGACAATATCCAGGTCAATGCCATCCTGCCGGGCTGGATCGACACCGACCTGACCCGCGGTGCGCGGCAGCAGGTATCAGGATTGCACGAGCGGGTGCTGGCACGCACGCCTGCGGGCCGGTGGGGCGATATCGACGACTTCGCCGGCATCACCGTGTTCCTTGCCTCGGCCGCCTCGAACTTCGTCACCGGCACCGCGATCCCGGTCGACGGCGGGTTCTCGGTGATGGCGTAGGACGTACGCGAGAAACCTGCACACAAAAAAGAAGCCCCGGACAATGCCGGGGCTTTTAAGTGTTGGCCGTGATTTTCTTGTTTGCTGATCGCTCGTTCGTTGACCCACTCAGTAGCGGGCGATGACCGGCGCGTCGAACTTGTAGCTCGCGCGCACGACGGCCCACTGGATGTCGCGCGGCTTGGCATCGAAGCTGTAATTGCCCGAGGTGCCGCCGAGCTGATAGGTCTGGCCGCCGAAGGCTGCGTAGTTGTACTCGAGGCCGACGATCCAGTTGCGGGTGATGCCGTATTCCCAGCCGGCGCCGACGGTCCAACCGTTGGCCCAATGCGTCTGACCGCCTGAACCGGTGGCCGGGCCGACCGTGTCGGTGACCGACAGACGGTTGTTCACGCCGGCATAGCCGCCCTTGATGTAGAACAAATTGTTCTGCACGGCGAAGCCCGCACGACCAACGACGGTTGCAAGCACGTTGGCGCGCCAGGAGAACACGTCGTCACCCGCGCCGAACGCGGTGTTCAAGAACGAGCCCTTGTTGTCGAGGCCGGAGATCGTGCCCTCCATGCCGAACACGTAGTTGTTGGCCTGCCAATTGTAGCCGATCTGGGCGCCGCCCAGGATGCCGGAGTTACGCTGACGGTAGCCCTGGCCCGGAGTCAGATCGCCGAACGGCGCGCCGGTCCCGTTGTTGATGAACTGCTCGTTGGTCCATGCGCCGCCGATGTGGCCGCCGACATAGAAGCCGGTCCAGTTGAACATCGACTCCATATAGGCCGGCGCCTTGGTGTAGCGCGCACCGAGATCGGCGGCGGAAGCAGCGCCGGTCGAAACCAGAGCGGTCGTGCAGGCGAAGGCGGCAATCAATTTGTTACGCATGGTACACCCCGTGTCCTTTGATGGGTGCACGCTCACACGCAGTTCTTACTCAAATTTGAATCAAGAAAGTTAAGACGTCGGATTGGCAAGCCGCGCGCCTTTAATCCGTTGCCGCTGTGGCACACAGGCAACGCGCCGGACACGATTTAACGCTGCATTATCCCTACCGAGCCCTTGCACTACGGTGCCGGCGCAGCCTTCGAGTGCACGTGCTCGGGCCGGACGCCCAGCGCGAGCAGGCGCGCCGGAATGCCCTGGAGCCACGGCAGCGCGGTGAGGAGGCGTACGATCAGGGGCACTTTCAGCGGCCGGTCGCCGCCCTGCAAGGCGCTACTGATGATGTTGTTCTGCACGATCATCTGCATCGCTTGCGTCATCTTCACCGGGAACTCGCGGCGACGGCGTACGGCATCGAGCTCGTCCTCCGACGGGCAGCCGTGCTGCATCTTGTCCGCCAGCAGATTTGCGGTCGCGACCGCATCCTGCACGGCGAGATTGACGCCGACGCCGCCGACCGGCGACATCGCATGCGCGGCATCGCCGATGAGAAGCAGGCCGGGCCGCGTCCAGCGCGTCAGGCGGTTGATCGCGACGGTGAGCAGCTTGAAATCGTCGAAGCTCTTCACATCGGCAATGCCGCTCTTCAGGATCGGCGCCATGCGAACGACCTCGTCGCGCAGCGCCTGCAACCCCCTCGCCTTCACCGCGTCGTATTGTCCCTTGGCGATGACATAGGCGCATTGCCAGTAATCGCCGCGGTCGAAGGTGACCATCATCTTGCCGGGCTCGACGCGCGCGAACAGGTTCTCGGTCTCGTCCGCCTTGCGGCCGACACGGAACCACAGCACGTCCATTGGCGCGCCGATCTCCTCGACCTCTAGACCCGCGCGCTCGCGTACGGTCGAATGCCGGCCGTCACAGGCGATGGTGAGATCGGCTTCGATGTCGATCGGCCCCTCCGGCGTCTTCGCACGCACGCCGGCGATCGTCTCGCCGCGGCGGATCAGATCGACGGCTTCCGTGTTCATCATCACCTTCAGCGAGGCGAAGCGCTGGCCGGCCTCGCGCAGGAAATTCAGAAAATCCCATTGCGGCATGAAGGCGATGAAGGGGTACTTGGTGCGGAGCCGGCTAAGATCGGCGATGCGAACGGGTGTGCCGCCGAACAGGCCGTCCATCTTCTGCAGACGCTGATGCGGCAACTTCAGGAAGCCGTCGATCAGGCCGAGCTCGTCCATCACCTGAAGTGTCGAGGGATGCACGGTGTCGCCGCGGAAGTCGCGGAAGAAATCCGCATGCTTCTCCAGCACCACGACATCGACGCCGGCGCGCCCGAGGAGATAGCCGAGCATCATGCCGGCCGGTCCGCCGCCGACAATGCAGCACCGCACTTTTACGGAGGAACCCTGCGGAGGCTGCGATGTATCTGGTTTCACGGCCGGATCCTCGTTTACGACTTAAGTTTTCTGTGCGGTGCAGCAAACAGGATTCATTTGCCGCAATTGCGAATGGCCGTTAGCCTCGCCGCAGATTACGATTGATTTCAGGGAATTACAGTGCGGACTGTCCTTATCGTGCTCAGCGTCTGGATCCTGATCAACGTGCTTTTCGTCGTGATCATGATTCCGCCGCGCAAGCCGCGGAAGTCGAGCCCGCGGCAGACCGGCGCGCTCGCGCCCGTGCCGATCGACCAGAACGGCTATCCGTTCGAGGAGCAGGAGAAGCTCCTGCTGCGCCACGTCATCATCTCGATCGCGATGGGCGCGTTCTTCTCGCTGGCTCCGCCCTTGATCGAGGCCGTCGAGTCCATCAAGCGCTTCATCAGGAAGCGCCGCGGGTAGCGGAAGCGTGCTCGGCGCCTGCGCCCGCGTCGTCAATTGTTGCTGCGGTTCGCGCTGCGGAAACTCTTGATCTCCGACACGCTGCCGTCGCGATAGGTCAGCTCCACCGAGATGAACTGCGTTGCCGGCGCGAGCTTCATGTAGAGCGGCATGCCGGCGCTGATCGCGCTGGGGTCGCGCATGTCGCAGCCCGGCATCTTCAACACCTGGTTCGGAACGGCGGTGTCGATGCCGATGCGCACCTCGCGAATGGCACAGCGGTAGGACACGAGGTGCGTGTAGTAAACCAGCAGCCCGTTGAACTCGCGGAACGACAGCCAGCTCGTCGCGGTCATGTCGAGGATCTTGCGCTGGTCGCGGATCAGCGCGGCTTCGGGATCGAACCTGATCGGGAACGGCCCCTGCATGTCGCCGGACTGATCGACATAGCGGACTTCGATGGTGCCGGCCTGCGCGTCTGGCGGCAATTCGATCGACGGGTTGGGCAGCCTCTTGCGCGTGCGCGGGTCGAGCGTATCGATGAAGCCGGTTTCGCGGAAATCGGCATTGCCGGCCATGCGCCAGGAAATGCCGAGCGTCGGATCGGCGAAGGAGAACACCACGCTCCACCCGCCATTGTGGCGCGAGAAGCTCGCGATCGGCGCGTTGGTGGTCTCCTCCTTCGGCACGCGCGGCACCGACACCGGCGGCAGCGCCGCGAGCTTCTGCGCCGGCGGATCGGCGGGGCGCGCGGCGGCCGCCGCGTCCTTGGCGATGCCGCTGAGGAAAACGTCGTCGACCATCTGATCGAAATAGACCGGCACCTGCCTGTGCTTGACGGTGTCGGCCATCTCGCTGACGAGGCGGCGCGTGCGCTGCGCCACCTGCACCAGGTTCTCGCCGGGCTGGAGCAGCTCCTTGGCGAAGGTGCGTGTGAACACCGAATTGGGATTGGCGTCGTCGTTGGAGAGGCGGTCGAGCGCGGTCTGGCGCGGGCCTGCGGAGAATACCGAGAACACGCCTTCGGGCAGCTGCACCATCGGGGCAAGCCCGCCGCCACCGGAGACGGCGCGGGTGCCCTTGCGCTCGAACGGGTTGTTGCGGCAGGCGTCGAACACCAGGATCGAGGTTCGCGCCTTCTTGTTCTGGAGGCGCTCGACGATGCGGTCGGCCAGGATCGAGGCGTCGCGCACCAGCTCTTCCTGCCCTTCCGTGGCCGCCGGCACGTCCGTCGGCAGCAGATAGTTCTGGCCGGCGATCTCGAAACCGTGGCCGGCGTAGAAGAAGAACGCGGTGTCGCCGGGCTCGATCGCCCGATCGAACGCGAGCAGCGTCTCGGAAAATTGCTGGCGGCTCTGGTTCTCGGCGACCATCACCGAGAAGCCGAGCTGCTTCAGCGTATCGCCCATGGTGCGGGCGTCGTTGACCGCCTTGAGCAGCTTCGGAACGTTCTTGTAGTCGTTGTTGCCGACGACGAGCGCAACGCGCTTCTCGGCGCAGGCGGGAAGTGCGAAGCCGCACAGGCTTGCCGCGAGGCCAAGTGCCGCCAGGACTCTGAAAAGCCGACGCGTCATCGAAAAATTCCCCCAGAACGGCCCATGCCGGCTCCCTCGAACGGCGGTTCATTGGAACCCCGCCGTTGATGTGATAGTCGGCCCAGCCATATCGCCGGTTCAACAGCCCTGAGGACTCAGGTTCTGTCGTCTAGCCTATGGCAGATCCCGCCGGAATCTGCTGTTTCTTAAGCGCAATTCTTGTGGGCAATTCCGCTGGAGGCGAGGGCCGCCGTGTATCGCTGGTGCACCGACGAGGTCGAGCCGCACGACCGCTTCGACTATTGGCGCGAGGTGCGCGCCAAGGGCCTGTTCGGTGTCACCGCCGAGCTCGAGCGCGAACGCCGCGCGGACTTCTTCGGCGAATTCTCGCTGCACCAGCTCGGCGGCGGCGGTCTCGTAGAGCTGAAGGCCTCGCACTACACGGTCGAGCGCAGTACGACCGACATCGCTGACGCGCCAAGCGACAGCATCTGCGTCTATCAGCAGCTCGGCAGCGGCGGCTGGTTCGGCGGCCTGCGTGGAAGCGACTTCGCGATCGCCAATGGCAGCTTCGCCACCAGCCATACCGACCTGCCCTATCGCACCGCGCCGCTGGGCGCAGGAGGCTTCCACCTGCGGATCCTGAAGATCCCCATCAGCGGCCTCCCCACGCAGGACAAGCGCATGCGCGAGCTTGCGCCCCGGACCTTCGACGATCCCAGCCTGGCGCCCCTGCTCGGCGCCTGCTTTGCCGATCTCGGTGGGGCTGCCGCGGGTGATGACGGCGCCGCCGATGCCGCTTCCGTCGTCCAGGCCTCTTTGGTTCAAGCCCTCGCCCATCTGGCGCTGATCGAGCGCGGCATTATGCGGCCCGGCAGCCGCCTCGGGCAGGCCGCACTGCGGACCGCCCGACTTTCGCAGGCGCGGCGCCTGATCGCGCGCCACCTGCAAGACCCGGACATGGCGCCGACGATGGTGGCCGAGCTGCTCGGCGTATCCGTGCGTCACCTCCACATGCTGTTCGAAAGCGCGGCAAAGAGTTTTTCGCAAACCGTGACGGACGAACGCCTGAAACAGAGCCGCCGCCTGATGCGCGAAGCCCCGGACCGGCTGATCGCTGACATCGCGACCTCCTGCGGCTTCGACAGCCTGGCGACCTATTACCGGGTCTTCAACGCCGCCTATGGCATGGCCCCCGGCGACTTCCGCGCCCAGGGTCCGGAAGGGCGTTAGCCGACGTTTGGGCAGCTCCGGCCGACCGCTGGATTGGGCGGAAAACCGCAGCCGCGCCCGCTATTTGAGCGAAAACCCCAGGTTTTTTAGGGCCTTCCCGCAGCTGCTCCATTGACTTTGGCTGATTCCCGCCTATGTTCCGGAGCGACGCGGCTCAGATCGAAGAGCGATTCCTGAGCCTGGCGCTTTGTTCGCGTGAGTCAGCACCCCCAGCTTCTTTGAGAGCGCGCCGTTTCGGGGTGAAACGCGACAGCCTTATTACCCTCGATTCCGAACGGCGGTTTCGACCAGAGGCTCAATGTCTTTTAGCAATCTCGGACTGTCCGAAAAGGTCCTCGCCGCAGTGGCGGCCACCGGTTACACCACCCCCACCCCCATTCAGGAACAGGCGATTCCTCACGTCCTCGCTCGCAAGGACGTGCTCGGCATCGCTCAGACCGGCACCGGCAAGACCGCGGCCTTCGTGCTGCCGATGCTCACCATTCTCGAAAAGGGTCGCGCCCGGGCGCGCATGCCGCGCACGCTGATCCTTGAGCCGACCCGCGAACTCGCGGCGCAGGTGAAGGAAAACTTCGACCGCTACGGCGCCGGACAGAAACTCAACGTCGCCCTCCTGATCGGCGGCGTTTCCTTCGGTGACCAGGATGCCAAGCTGACGCGCGGCGTCGACGTGCTGATCGCCACTCCCGGCCGCCTGCTCGACCACACCGAGCGCGGCGGGCTGCTGCTCACCGGCGTCGAGCTGCTCGTCATCGACGAAGCCGACCGCATGCTGGACATGGGCTTCATTCCCGACATCGAGCGCGTCTGCAAGCTGGTGCCGTTCACGCGGCAGACCCTGTTCTTCACCGCGACCATGCCGCCGGAGATCCGGCGCATCACCGAAACCTTCCTGCACAATCCGCAGAAGGTCGAGGTGTCGAAGCCCGCCACCACCGCTGTCACCGTTACGCAGTGTCAGGTCCCGGCCGGACGCGAGGCGCATGAGAAGCGCGAGCTACTTCGCCTACTGCTGCGCGAGGCCAAGGATCTCCAGAACGCGATCATCTTCTGCAATCGCAAGCGCGAGGTCGCCGTCGTTCACAAATCGCTGCAAAAGCACGGCTTCAGCGTCGGCGCGCTGCACGGCGACATGGACCAGTCGGCCCGCACGGCGGCGCTCGAACAGTTCCGTAAGGGCGAGCTGCCCCTCCTGGTCGCATCCGACGTCGCTGCCCGCGGCCTCGACATTCCCGAGGTCAGCCATGTCTTCAATTTCGACGTCCCCCACCATCCCGACGACTATGTTCACCGCGTCGGCCGCACCGGCCGCGCAGGCCGGTCCGGCATGGCGATCTCGCTCGTCACGCCGCTCGACCAGAAGTCGATGGTGGCGATCGAGAAGCTGATCGGCCAGAGCATTCCGCGCGCCGAAGGCGATTACGAAGTCCGCACCGAGGCTTCCGATGCGAGCGAGCGCCCGCGCGAGCAGCGCGGCCGTGAACGTTCGCGCGGCGGACGCGGCAAGCCGCAGCGCGGTCGCGATCGTGAGCGCAGCCATGAGCCGCGCGAACCGCGTGGCGAGGCAAGACAGGCTTCTGAAACAAGGCCTTCAGCCGAGACACGGCCTGCTCCCGAGGCAAGACCTGAACGCGAAAGACCTGAACGCGAAGCAAGGCCCGCACGCGAGGCAAGGCCTCCGCGTGAAGCCAGGCAGTCATCCGAACCGCGTGACGGCGCGCGCCAGCAGGCCACTCCGTCGCATGTGCCGTCGATCGGCCGTCCCGAGCCGCGCCGCCAACGCGAGGCCGACAGCGAACCGGGCGACCACTCGCATCTGCCGGCGTTCCTGCTGCGGCCGGTTCGCTCCCCCGCCGGCGCCTGAAGCGCGATGCGCGCCAAGGTTTGGTTGAAATAAAGCCGATGCGCAACTTTTTGGATGCATTCGTGCACGTATATTTACGGGGCGTTCACGATCGTCCGTTAGCCTACGAACATAATTTAAGAATTGCTGCGGTCGACGGCGCGCCGATCACTGTGGGGTATGTTCCGTGGTCAAGGTGCTCGACGAACACGAACGCACGATGGCGTTCGCCGAGGTAGCGCTCGGTCAGATCCGATCGCTACGGCAGACGGCAATTCCCCGCAATTACGAGATCTGGTACGTCTACGCCACCGGCTACAACGCCCCGCTCAACAAGATCATCAACGAGACGCTGGCGCGCAGCGGCAAGCTGACCGAAGCCGATCTCGAGCAGATCTACGAGACCTACCTCTCCCACATCAAGACCACCGACCGCATCGACAAGGTCGGCGCGCGCGTCATCGGCGAAATCGACGATGTCATGAAGGTTCTCGGCGATGCGCTCGGGATGACCGGCTCCTACGATGCCAGCCTGTCGGGCGCGACCGAAAAGCTGTCATCGGCCAAGAGCCGCGAGCAGATCAAATCGATCGTCGCGACGCTGCTGTGCTCGACCGACGAGATGCGCGAGACCAACAAGGCGCTGGAAGGCCGGCTGGCGCTATCGAAGAGCGAGATCAGCAACCTCCAGCAGAGCCTGGAGGCGATCCGCGCCGAGAGCCTGACCGATCCGCTGACGGGGCTCGGCAACCGCAAATATTTCGATCGCATGATCGGCATGGTCGTGCAGAGCGCGCTCGCCTCGGGCGACCCGCTGTCGCTGCTGCTGGTCGACATCGACCATTTCAAGTCGTTCAACGATTCCTACGGCCATCTCACCGGCGACCAGGTGCTGCGGCTCGTCGGCCTGTCTCTGAAGCAGACCATCAAGGGCCAGGACATCACCGCGCGCTATGGCGGCGAGGAATTTGCGGTCGTGCTGCCCAACACCGCGCTGCGCCAGGCCCTCACCGTGGCCGATCACATCCGCCGCGCGGTGATGGCGAAGGAATTGAAGAAGAAGTCGACCGGCGAAATCCTCGGCCGCGTCACCATCTCCGTCGGCGTCTCCATGCTCAAGCAGGGCGACGACACCGATGCGCTGATCGAACGGGCGGATGCCTGCCTCTACGCCGCCAAACGCAACGGCCGCAACCGCGTGATCTGCGAGGCCGACCCGGAATTCGCGGTCGAGACGCACAACCGGGTGGCGTGACGCCGAAACTGCGCACCGCCACCTGCGCTTGACATTCCGACCTTACGAACGACATCTCCCTCGCCGTCTTGAGGCGCCCGACTGCGAGCATCCGGAGGACTTGTCGCCTTGGCCAACCCACGTGATTTTCACACCCCGCAACCCTCCTACACCAGGGACGACCTGCTGAGATCGAGCGAAGGCGGCTATTTCGGTGCCGGCAATGCGCAATTGCCGGCACCGCCGATGCTGATGATGGACCGCATCACGGAGCTCAGCCTGGACGGCGGCGAGTTCGGCAAGGGCCACATCGTCGGCGAGCTCGATATCGCACCGGGTCACTGGTTCTTCGATTGCCACTTTAGCGGCGACCCGATGATGCCGGCCTCTCTGGGACTGGACGCCATGTGGCAGATGATCGGCTATTGGCTGGGATGGTCGGGCTCACCGGGCAAGGGCCGCGCCATCGGCGTCGGCGAGGTCGCGTTCACGGGATCCATCACACCCGAGACGCGACGCGTGCGTTACGAGGTCGCCATGCGCCAGGTCAGGCGCGGCAAGCTGGTTCTGGGATTTGCCGACGGCCGCGTGCTTGCCGACGGCACCTGCGTTTATATGGCGAAGGATATGAGGGTCGGCCTGACGAAGGCTGTGGACTGAGCTTAACCCGTTCGCTTGGCGCGCTTCCGAACTGGGCCCTTCTTGCTCACCTTCTTCGTTGGCGCTTTCACAGGCTTGGTGGCCTTCCTGTTCGCCGGCTTCTTCTGCGCCACTTTCTTTGCCGTCGCCTTCTTCCCCTTGGGCCGCTTCTTCACCTTGGCGCGCTGGGCGGCGGCGAGCGCGGCCTTCGCCCATTGCGCGAGCTCCTCGGAATCGTCGAACAGGCGGGCCGGCAGCTCCCAGTAGGAGTTCACCAGCACGGTCTTGGCGCGGGTCGAGTACTGGAACGGCTTCGAGCCTTCCGCCTCATAGTCCGGGATGGTCATCTCGTCGGCGCGGAAGAACAGGCCGGCGCGCAATGCGAGCGCGAAGTTGATGCCGTCGGCGGAGATGCCGTAGCCGGAAAACATCTTTCGGATGGCGACGGGGCCGAAATCGGCGAACAGGTCGATCAGGAATTCGCGGTCCATGGCTGACCTGTCTCCGCACGGTCGTCCTGGCGAAAGCCAGGACCCATTACCCCAGGGAGTAGTTTAGCGAAGACTGCCAGTCGCGCCACGCCGGTACCGACATCTCTTACCGACGAGAGATCACGCGGTATGGGTCCTGGCTTTCGCCAGGACGACAGCGGGCCCTACCCGTCGATCTTGGCCGGGCGCAGCTCGACCGACTCGCCGCAGCCGCAGGCGGAGATCTGGTTGGGGTTGTTGAAGACGAACTGGGCCTGCATCTTGTCGGCCTTGTAGTCCATCTCGGTGCCGAGCAGGAACAGCACGGCCTTGGGATCGACCAGGATCTTGACGCCCTTGTCCTCGACGACCTCGTCGGTCGGGCGGACATCATGGGCGTATTCGACAGTGTAGGACTGTCCGGCACAGCCGCCGTTCTTGACGCCGACCCGCAGGCCCACGATCTCGGAATCCGCGCGCTGGGTCAGCTCGCTGATACGCTGGGCGGCGGCATCCGTCAGCCGCATCACCTGCGGGCGGGGCCGCCGCGGCTTCGGACTGGATGCTGGTGTCGAGCCTGACGATATCTGTGTCATGTCAGTAATGTGGTCCGTTCCGGAGCGAATTCAATGCCAGGGATCCTCAATGCCAAGGATCTTCTAAGTATCTAAAGCCAAGGTTACGCGTCACCACATGTTGAGCACGAGGCGGGCCTCGTCGCTCATGCGTTCCGGCGTCCAGGCCGGCTCCCAGATCACCTTGACGTCGACCACGCCGACGCCGGGAACGCTGGCGACCGCGTTCTCGACCATGGTGGGCAGCTCGCCGGCGGCCGGACAGTTCGGCGTCGTCAGCGTCATCTGGACGTCGACCGAGCGATCATCCTTGATCTCGACCTTGTAGATCAGGCCGAGTTCGTAGATGTCGGCCGGGATTTCCGGATCGAACACCGTCTTGAGCCCGGCGATGATCTCGGTGGTCAAACGCTCGGTCTCCTCAGGCGGCAGCGCCGACCGGGTCTCCATCGGATTGGCTTTGATTTCGGCCGTGTCACTCATGCGAACAAATCCCGCGCCTTCAACAGCGCCTGTGCCAGATGATCGACTTCTTCCCGCGTATTATACATGCCGAACGACGCCCGGCATGTGGCCGTGACGTTGAACCGCTCTAAAAGCGGCATCACGCAATGGGTGCCGGCGCGCACCGCGATGCCCTGGCGGTCGATCACGGTGGCGACGTCATGGGCGTGCGCGCCCTTGAGCTCGAAGGATATCACCGGGCCCTTGCCCCGCGCGGTGCCGATCAGCCGCAGCGAGTTGATCTCCCGCAGCTTTTCCTGGGCGTAGGTGACGAGATCGTGCTCGTGCGCGGCGATACGCTCCTTGCCGATCGAATTGACGTAGTCGATGGCGGCGCCAAGTCCCACGGCCTCGACGATCGCGGGCGTGCCCGCCTCGAATTTGTGCGGAGGATCGCCATAGGTGACGATGTCGCGCGAGACCTCGCGGATCATCTCGCCGCCGCCGTTGAACGGGCGCATCGCGACGAGGTGGTCGTACTTGGCCCAGAGCACCCCGATGCCGGTCGGCCCGTAGACCTTGTGGCCGGTGAAGACGTAGAAGTCGCAGCCGATGTCCTGGACATCGATCGGCAGATGCACGGCGCCCTGGCTGCCGTCGACCAGCACGGGAATGCCGCGGGCGTGGGCGATCGCCACGACGTCCTTGACCGGCACGATGGTGCCGAGCGCGTTCGACATCTGCGTGATCGCGACCAGCTTGGTCTTCGCGGTCAAGAGCTTCTCGAACTCGTCGATGAGGAAATTGCCCTCGTCGTCGACCGGCGCCCATTTGATCACGGCACCATGGCGTTCCCTCAGAAAATGCCAGGGCACGATGTTGGAGTGGTGCTCCATGATCGAGATGACGATCTCGTCGCCAGCCTTGATGTTCGGCACGCCCCAGGACGAGGCGACCAGGTTGATCGCCTCCGTCGCGTTGCGGGTGAAGATCACTTCCTCGGTCCGCGGCGCGTTGATGAACTGCGCGACCTTGGTGCGGCCGCCCTCATAGGCTTCGGTCGCGGCGTTGGCGAGATAATGCAGGCCGCGATGTACGTTGGCGTATTCGGATGTATAGGCCTGCGTCATGCGATCGAGCACGGACTGCGGCTTTTGCGCGGACGCCGCGTTGTCGAGATAGACCAGCGGCTTGCCATAGACCTGCATGGCCAGCGCCGGAAAATCCTGGCGCACGCGCGCGACGTCGTAGGAGCCGTTGGAAACCGCCGGATGCGTGCTCATGACCGCCGCTCCAGCCAGCGCTCGGCGATGCCGATCACGTGCTCGCGCAAGCCATCATCGGCAATCTGCTCGATTGCCTCGCCGACGAAGGCCTGGATCAGCAGCGCCTGGGCCTGCTTCTCGGGCAAGCCACGGGCCTTCAAATAGAACAACAGGTTGTCGTCGAGCGCGCCGGCGGTGGCGCCGTGGCCGCAGGAGACGTCGTCGGCAAAGATCTCGAGCTCGGGCTTGTTGTCGGCTTCCGCTTCGTCGGAGAGCAATAGCGCGCGAATCATCATCTTGCCGTCGGTCTTCTGCGCGTCGGGACGAACGATGATGCGGCCCTGGAATACCGAATGGGCGCGGTCGTCGATCACGGCGCGGAAGATCTCGCGGCTGACGCAGCCCGGCACGGCATGGTCGACCACCAGCGTGGTGTCGCCATGCTCGGTCTTCTGCAGCAGGTTTACGCCATTGATCGAGAGCTCGCTGCCTTCGCCTGCCAGCGTGATGAAGCCTTGCAAACGGCTGACGGCCCCGCCGGTGGTCATGTTGAAGAAATTGAGCTTCGTGTTCGCGCCGACCGTGACGAACTGCGAGGTGACGTTGACCGCGTCGGGCGCATCGTCCATCAGGCGGATATGCGCGACGTCGGCGTTGTCGCCGACCCACAGAATCACCGCGTCGTTGACCTGGTAAGCGCTCGTCTTTCCGGCCGCGACGAAGCTTTCGATGATCGTCGTCCGGACGCCCTCGCCGATGCGCAGATGCGAACGCGTGAACGTCGAGGCCGAAGATGAGGTCGCGACATGGATCAGCTGGATGGGCGCGGACGGCTGCGCGCCATCAGCGACCGAAATCACCACGCCATCGGTCGCCATGGCCGCATTGAGCGAGATGACCGCGTCGCTCGAAATGGTCTGCAGGAGATCGGCGGCGGCAGGATTAGCCTTGTTCTCCAGGACCTCGCGCAGCGTCTTGACGCTGACCTCGGCGGCGAGCGCCTTCACGTCGGACAGATCGGCCGCGAACACGCCATCGACCAGGACCAGCTTGCGGGCGCCCTCGATCCCATGCGCCTTCACGGCGTCCGCGGCGCGCTTCAACGCAGCCGCATCGGGCGCAGCCGCGAGCGGCAGCACCTCGCCGACCAGCGCGCGCAGATCGGTGTACTTCCATTCTTCGATCCGGCGGTGCGGCAGACCGAGGCGCTCATAGGTCTCGAACGCCTCGCGGCGCACCGAGATCACGGAAGGCGGTCCCGGCAAGCGGGCTTCGGCGCTGGTGAAGAGATCGCTCACCGCGCGGCCCTTTCCGGTCTTTGCCACAGCAACGTTCATTGCAAAATTCCTTACGCGTCCTCGTACTGGGCGTAGCCGGACGACTCCAGCTCCAGCGCCAGGTCCTTGGCACCGCTCTTCACGACCCGACCGCGCGACATGACGTGCACGAAATCAGGCACAATGTAGTTCAGCAGCCGCTGATAGTGGGTGATGACGACCATCGCACGCTTGGGCGAGTGCAGCGCGTTGACGCCGTCGGCCGCGATGCGCAGCGCGTCGATGTCGAGGCCGGAATCCATCTCATCGAGGATGCACAGGCTCGGCTCGAACAGCGCCATCTGCAGCACTTCGTTGCGCTTCTTCTCGCCGCCGGAGAAGCCGACATTGACGCCGCGCTTGAGCATGTCCTGCGGAATGTTCAGTGACTTCGAGACCTCGCGAACTTTCTTCAGAAAGTCCGGCGTCGAATATTCGCTCTCGCCACGTGCCTTGCGTTGCGCATTCAGCGCGGTGCGCAGGAAGGTCATGGTGGCGACGCCGGGGATCTCCACCGGATATTGGAACGCAAGGAACACGCCCTTGGCAGCGCGCTCGTTGGGGGCCATCTCGAGCAGGTCTTCGCCCTTGAACAGGATCTGGCCGTCGGTGACCTCGTAACCGGGCTTGCCGGCGATGACGTGGGAGAGCGTCGACTTGCCGGAGCCGTTCGGCCCCATGATGGCGTGGATCTCGCCCTCGTTCACGGTCAGCGTCAGCCCGTGGAGGATCTCTTGCTCCTCAACACGAACCTTCAGGTCTTTCACTTCAAGCAAAGCCATCTTGGTGTCCAGTTTATTCAAATGATGCATAGGGCGCGCAATGCGCACCGCGGGGGTCGGAGCTAGCCGACCGACCCTTCGAGCGAGATCGAGATCAGCTTCTGCGCTTCCACCGCGAACTCCATCGGCAGCTGCTGAAGCACATCCTTGACGAAACCGTTGACGACGAGGCCGACAGCTTCTTCCTGCGTGAGGCCGCGCTGGATACAGTAGAACAGCACGTCCTCGGAGATCTTCGACGTGGTGGCCTCGTGCTCAAACGTCGCCGACGAGTTCTTGGCTTCGATGTACGGCACGGTGTGCGCGCCGCATTTGTCGCCGATCAACAGGGAATCGCAGGCGGTGAAGTTGCGCGCGCCCGTCGCCTTGCGGTGCGCGGTGACGAGGCCGCGGTAGGTGTTCTGCGACTTGCCGGCCGCGATCCCCTTGGAGATGATGCGGCTCGACGTGTTCTTGCCGAGATGGATCATCTTGGTGCCGCTATCGACCTGCTGATAGCCGTTCGAGATCGCGATCGAGTAGAATTCGCCACGCGAATTGTCGCCGCGCAGAATGCAGCTCGGATACTTCCAGGTGATCGCCGAACCCGTCTCGACCTGGGTCCAGGAGATCTTGGAATTGTCGCCGCGGCAATCGCCACGCTTGGTGACGAAATTGTAGATGCCGCCCTTGCCTTCCGAATTGCCGGGATACCAGTTCTGCACCGTCGAATATTTGATCTCGGCGTCATCGTGCGCGACGAGCTCGACCACGGCCGCGTGGAGCTGGTTCTCGTCGCGTTGCGGCGCGGTGCAGCCTTCGAGATAGGAGACGTAGGAGCCCTTGTCGGCGATGATCAGCGTGCGCTCGAACTGGCCGGTATTGCGCTCGTTGATGCGGAAGTAAGTGGATAGCTCCATCGGGCAGCGCACGCCCGGCGGCACGTAAACGAACGAGCCGTCCGAGAACACAGCCGAGTTCAAGGTCGCGTAGAAATTGTCCGAGGTCGGCACCACGGAGCCGAGATATTTCTGCACCAGTTCGGGATGCTCGCGGATCGCTTCCGAGATCGGCATGAAGATCACACCGGCCTTCTTCAGCTCGGCCTGGAACGTGGTCGCAACCGAGACCGAATCGAACACCGCGTCGACCGCGATCTTGCGGCGCGCCGGATCCTGCTCGCCGGGCTTGGGCTCGACGCCTTCGAGCATGGCGACTTCCCGCAGGGGAATGCCGAGCTTCTCGTAGGTCTTCAGGATCTCGGGATCGATCTCGTCCAGCGAGGTGATCGTCTTCTTCGGCTTCGGCGCCGAATAATAATAGAGGTCCTGGAAGTCGATCTTGGGATAGTCGACGCGGGCCCAGGTCGGCTCGGTCATGGTCAGCCAGCGCCGATAGGCCTCAAGCCGCCATTGGAGCATCCAGGCGGGTTCGTTCTTCTTCTCGGAGATGAACTTGACGGTCTCTTCCGACAGCCCCTTGGGGGCCTTGTCGGACTCGATCAGGGTCTCAAACCCATAACGATACTGATCGACGTCGATGCGCTTCACGCGCTCGACCGTCTCTTGCACGGCTGGCATTCTATCCTCCGCTCGCGGTTTCAAGGACCGCGGTGGATCAAACTCAAACGAGTATTACGATGTTTTTTGATCGAAAGCACGTGCTTAGAACCGTTCAAGCCGTGTTTCGTCGCTTAGTCTCTAAGTAGGGTATTACCGAGCTTTCGCCAAGCCTCTAACGCCCTGTTGATGTCATCCGGTCCCGTGGACCAGCCCAGACTAAGACGCACCCCTCCTTGGGCGACGGTGGCATCATACCCCATAGCCGACAGCACATGAGACGGCTGCACTTTGCCGGAGGAACAGGCCGAGCCCGAGGATACGGCGATGCCTTCGAGGTCGAAGCCGATCACCGCGGTCTCGGCCTTCAGTCCGGGCGCGGTGAAAAGGAGGGTATTCGGCAACCGCTTGACGTCGTCTGAGAAAACCATCGCGCCGGCAATCGTGCGAATGCCATTTTCCAAGTGATCTCTTAGGGTTGCCATTCGCTTCGCATCCTCCGGCAAAGCCTGAAGGGCGATCCTCACCGCTGCCCCGAAGCCGGCAATGCCGGCGACATTCTCAGTTCCCGCGCGCCGGTTCAGCTCCTGCCCGCCGCCCCGCAGCACCGGCGCCAATCCGGCCACGCCCTCTGCCACGGCCAGCGCGCCAACGCCCTTGGGGCCGCCGATCTTGTGCGCAGAAAAGGTCGCAAGGTCTGCGCCCATGGCCTTGATGTCGAAAGGGATTTTTCCAAGCGCCTGGATTGCGTCGACGTGGAGGAGGCCGCCGGCCCCGTGAACGATTCCCGCGGCCTCGGCGACCGGCTGGAGCGCGCCCGTCTCGTTATTGGCGGCCATGACGGAGACCAGCGTCGGCGGGCCGTCGCTCAGCAGCGCCTTCAAATGGTCGAGGTCGATCACGCCGGAGCGCGTGACCCGGATCTGACCGATCCTGTCGGCCGGGAACCGCCCGCCCGTCAGCACCGAGGCATGCTCGACGGCCGAGACCAGCAGCCGCTCGACAGGCCCGCCAGACGGCCCCCTCAGGCCCGGTGACAGCGCCAGCGCATTGGCTTCGGTTCCCGCGGAGGTGAAGACGATGTTCCGCGGCAGCGCACCTACGGCCGTCGCAAGCCTGGCCCGTGCTTCCTCGACAAGCCGTCGCGCCTCGCGCCCCTCCGCATGGACCGAGGACGGATTGCCGATCAGCTCATAGGCTGCGAGCATTGCGCCTCGCGCCTCGGCGCGGAGCGGCGTTGTTGCATTCCAGTCGAGATAAACACGGCTCGGCATGAAGTACTATGTTACCCTGCGGTTGGACAGCTTCGCCCGCGCTGCTGCCCGACATGGGCCGCCGTGGAGCACTTGGCAATCAATTCCGAAGCTCTCTCGCGCGATGACGCGGCCATGACACCCTAACATCTTGAGCCGATTGCGAGATGTTCAAGATGCTTGCTTTTTGACCCTCGCCTCATGTTAGAACGCGCGCGTCAGTTCACCGCGCGCCGCTCGCGCATCATCCGAGGGCGCCGCTCCACCCTTCCATTCGCGGTTTGGTCGGCAGAGCAGCCCGATGCAGTCCGCACAATCGGTTGGTTGTTGAGGACCGTCTTCAAGGGATCAAGAGATCATCCATGCCTGAAGTTATTTTTACCGGCCCTGCTGGCCGCCTCGAAGGCCGCTATCACCCGGCCAAGCAGAAGAACGCGCCGATCGCGATGATCCTGCATCCACATCCGCAGTTTCACGGCACGATGAACCATCAGATCGTGTATCAGTGCTACTACGCATTTGCGCATCGCGGCTTCTCGGTGCTGCGGTTCAACTTCCGCGGCGTCGGCCGCAGCCAGGGCTCTTTCGACCACGGCACCGGCGAATTGTCGGACGCGGCCGCCGCGCTCGACTGGGCGCAGACCATCAATCCCGAAGCGCGCGCCTGCTGGGTCACCGGCTTCTCCTTTGGCGCCTGGATCGGCATGCAACTCCTGATGCGCCGCCCCGAGGTCGAGGGCTTCATCTCGATCGCGCCGCCGGCCAATCTCTACGACTTCTCGTTCCTTGCGCCCTGCCCGTCCTCGGGCCTGATCGTGCATGGCGAGAAGGACGCGGTGGTGCCGCCCAAGGACGTCAACACGCTGGTCGAGAAGCTGAAGACGCAGAAGGGCATCGTGATCGACCAGCAGGTCATCCCCGGCGCCAACCACTTCTTCGACGCCAAGCTCGAGCCGCTGATGGAAACCATCACGGCCTATCTCGACATGCGCCTCGCCAACGTGCGCTAAGGCCTCAAATGGGCTCCTTCGTCGCCTTGCTGCGTGCCGTGAATGTCGGCGGCACCGGCAAGTTGCCGATGAGCGAGCTCAAGACGATGTGCGAGGAGATCGGCTTTGCTGCCGTGCGCACCTATATTGCGAGCGGCAACGTCGTCTTCACCAGCCGCAAGTCCGAATCTGCAATCAAGACTGCGCTCGAAAAACGTCTGCACGCCTACGCCGGCGCGCCGCTCGGCGTGCTCGTGCGCAGCGCAGCCGAGATGGCGCAAGTCTCGGCCGACAATCCTTTTCCAAAGGCCGCGCCCAACCGCACCGTCGCGATCTTTCTCGACAAGGCGCTGACGGCCGATGCGCTCACCGGCATCCGCGGCCAGAACAACGAGGAGGTCCGCCTCGGCCGCCGCGAAATCTACGTGCACTATGGCGACGGCATGGGAACCTCGAAGCTCGTCATCCCCGCGGCCAAGTCTGGCACCGCGCGCAACATGAACACGATCGCGACGCTCGCGAAGATGGCCGCCGAGCTCTAAGCCAGCTTCAGCGCGGCGATTCCCGTCAACACGAGCGCGATGCCCGCAAGCTTCAGCGCTCAAGGTCTCGCCGAACAGCACGACGCCGATCAGGAACGTGCCGGCTGCGCCGATGCCGGTCCACACCGAATAGGCGACGCCGATCTCGAGCACCTTCAAAGCGCGTCCAAGCAGGAAGACGAAGGCGGCGAGCAGCACCAGCGAAGCGATGCTCCAGCCGGGCCGCGTATAGCCTTCCGCATATTTCATCGAGATCGCCCAACCGACATCGAGCAGGCCGGCGATCACGAGCATGAGCCAGGCCAGGGACGGCGACATCGGCGTGGGCTCAGGCGGCGAGCTTGAGCAGATGCGCGTCATGGCGCACGAGGAAGGCGCGCAGCAATTGCGGATAGTCCGCGCCGACCGCAGCGCGGACGCTCGGACGCTTTGCCAGCTCGGCACGCCACGCCCTCACTCGCGGCAGATCCCTGAAGATGCCGAGCTCGGTCAGTTCATCGAACACGTCGAAATAGCGGAAGACGGGTGCGAACACCGCATCGACGAGGCTGAACCCATCGCCCGCGAAGAACGGGCCTGCGCTCAGCGCGGCCTCGACACGCGCGAACTTTGTCACGAGCGCCTGGCGCTTGCCTTCGAAGGTCGCCGGATCGGTCGTCGTCTCCAGCCCCCAGAGATCGCCGAGGATCGCCGAGCCAAACTCCATCCAGGCGCGATGCTCGGCACGCTCAAGCGCATCAGCCGGATGCAGTTTTCCGCCGCCTTGCGTCTCTTCGATGTACTCGCAGATCACATTGCTCTCGAACAGCGCGACCTCGCCCTTGTCTGTCGTCACGACCAGCACCGGCACCTTTCCGAGCGGCGACAGCTTCAGAAACCAGTCGGGCTTGTTGGCGAGATCGATGTCGACCCGCTCGAACGGCACGCCCTTCTCATTGAGCGCGATCACCGCGCGCTGCACATAGGGACAAAGCTTGTGGCTGATCAGTTTGAGCGAGGCAGTCATGGCGATGGTCCCGGCGGTTGGATGCAGCTGGATCCAAGATAGATGCATTTGCATGCACTCGTCAAGATCAATGCAACTGCATCAACCGCCGGTGAACTCAGGGCCGCGCCATCACCCCGCCCGTCATCGGCATCGGCACACCGGTGGTAGCCGGATAGGACAGCGGCAAGCCCTTCAAGCCGCGCGCGGCGAGGAAGCCGAAGGCCTGCGCCTCGATGGCATCGGACGCCCAGCCGAGTGTCTCGGCGGCCTCGACAGTCGCGGACCCCACGCGCTCCCGCAGCATCTGGAGCATGGTCCGGTTGCGGGCACCGCCGCCGCAGACGATCCAGCTCCGCGGCCTGCGTGGCAGCAGCGGGATGATGCGGGCGATCGCCGCTGCGGTGAAGGCGGTGAGCGTCGCGGCGCCATCCGCCGGCGGCACATCGCCGAGCTTGAGCGTGGCAAAATCGTTGCGGTCGAGCGATTTCGGCGGCGGAGCCGCGAAGAACGGCAGCTCCAGCGCTCGCGCAATCCAGGCCTCATCAGCCTTGCCGAGCACGGCGAACTTTCCTTCCGCGTCGAACGACTGGTTCATGGTGCGGTACATGAAATCGTCGAGCAGCGCATTGCCCGGACCGGTGTCGCAGGCGATCAGCGTGTCGTTGCCGTCGATATAGGTGATGTTGGAGACGCCGCCGATATTGACGACAACGATCGGCCCTTCGCGCTCCAGCGAATGGACGAGCGCCCGGTGGTAGACCGGCACGAATGGCGCGCCCTGCCCGCCGGCCTCGACGTCGGCGGCGCGGAAATCATGCATCACGGGGATATGGATCGCTTTCGCAAGCGCTGACGCGTCGCCGATCTGCACTGTCAACCGCCTCTCGGGGCGGTGCAGCACGGTCTGGCCGTGGAAGCCGACGATGTCGATGTCCTCCGGCTTCAGCCGATTCTGGGCGACGAAGGCGGCCACCGCCTCGGCATGCGCCAGTGTCACCGCGCGCTCGGCCTCGGCCAGAATCCCCGGCCGCGCATCGCGTTGCGGCAGGTGCACGGCCTCGCTCAGCGCCTGGCGCAGCAAATTGCGCTCGGCCGGGCTATAGGGCCGGTAGCCGGACGGCCCGAACGCCTTTACCTGCTTTCCGTCGGTTTCGATCAGCGCGACGTCCACCCCGTCCAGCGAGGTGCCGCTCATCAAACCGAGTGCCGTCAACATCATGGATCAGCGTCCTCAAGAGCCCCCTTCCGGCATGCCGATCTTGTGCCAGAGGGACACATCTTATAATGCCACAGGCCAAAGTGGCGGGCGGCGATCGAGTTCCACGTAAGACCCTTAAATTGCCCCTAAAACAGTAAACCAAGAATTGTCAGGCACGCCGACAGATGACTGCATTTAAATCGGATTTCCTCAACACCTTGCAGGAACGTGGATTCATCCACCAATGCTCCGATTTCGCGGGGCTGGACGCACTCGCGGCCAAAGGCGAGGCGACGGCTTATGTCGGCTACGATTGCACCGCCCCCTCCCTGCATATCGGCAACTATCTGACCATGATGATGCTGCACTGGCTGCAGCAGTCCGGCAACAAGCCGATCACGCTGATGGGCGGCGGCACCACCATGGTCGGCGATCCCTCCGGCAAGGACGAGACACGTGCGATCCGCACCGTAACCGAGATCGAGGCCAACAAGGCCTCGATCCGTGGCGTGTTCGCAAAAGTGCTGCGCTATGGCGAGAGCAAGAGCGACGCCATCATGCTCGACAATGCCGAGTGGCTCACAAAGCTCAACTACATCGACATGCTGCGCGACGTCGGCCGGCACTTCTCGGTCAACCGCATGCTGACCATGGACTCCGTGCGGCTCCGCCTCGAACGCGAGCAGGAGATGAGTTTCATCGAGTTCAACTACATGGTCTGCCAAGCCTACGACTTCGTCGAGCTCGCCAAGCGCACCGGCTGCAGCTTGCAGATGGGCGGCTCCGACCAGTGGGGCAACATCATCATGGGGGTCGATCTCGGCCGCCGCATGGGCACCCATCAACTGTACGCGCTGACGACGCCGCTGCTGACGACGGCCTCGGGCGCCAAGATGGGCAAGACCGCGCAAGGCGCGGTCTGGCTCAACGCCGACCAGTTCTCGCCGTATGATTTCTGGCAGTACTGGCGCAACACCGAGGACGCCGACGTCGGCAAATTCCTGAAGCTGTTCACGACGCTGCCGATGAGCGAGATCAGGAAGCTCGAGGTGCTCGGCGGCTCCGAGATCAACGAGGCCAAGAAGGTGCTCGCCACCGAGGCGACCGCGCTCTTGCATGGTCGCGACGCAGCGAGCGAGGCGGCCGAGACCGCGCGCCGCACCTTCGAGGAAGGCGCGCTGGCCGAGACCCTGCCGACCGTGGAAATTCCGCGCGGCGAGTTCGACGCCGGCCTCGGCGTGCTCAACGCCTTCGTCAAGGCGGGCCTCGTTGCCTCCAATGGCGAGGCGCGCCGCCAGATCAAGGGCGGTGGCCTGCGCGTCAACGACGAGCCCGTCACCGACGAGAAGATGGCGCTGTCGGCGAACCATCTGACGCCGGAGGGCGTCATCAAGCTGTCCTTCGGCAAGAAGAAGCACATCCTCCTCAAGCCTGCATAGGCGTATGAGCTTTTCGGTGCTTGTCAGGGCGCGCTCAAGCGCGCTCCCTGACCGGCAATGGACCAGAACACGCCTAGGGAACAAGTTGCGAGCAACCAGCGTGACGCAGTGCGCACAGCGCTCGTGGTGCTCGCGCTCTGCTTCACGCTCGCCGTGCTCGGCCGCGGCCTCAGCGAAAGCTTCACCGTTTTCCTGAAGCCGATCTCGGAAAACTTCGGCTGGGATCGCGCCCAGGTGGTCTCGATCTATTCGCTGACCTGGCTCGTCAGCGGACTGACTGCGCCGTTGGTCGGACGCCTGTTTGATCATTCCGGCCCGCGCATCGTCTATGCGCTCGGTCTCTTGCTGCTCGGCTCGGCCTTCCTGATTGCAAGCCGCGCGCAGGCGCTCTGGCAATTCCAGCTCTCGATCGGATTGTGCGTCGGCATCGGCGTCGCCTTCATCGGCAACGTGCCGAACTCGATCCTGCTCGGCCGCTGGTTCGGCCCAAAGCTGCCGACCGCGATGGCAGTGGTCTATTCGGCCATGGGTGGCGGCGTACTGGCGCTGCTGCCGGCCTCGCAGCTTTTGATCGATCATCTCGGTTGGCGCGAAACCTACCAGCTGTTCGGCTTCGCCGCGCTCGGCCTGCTGGTGCCGCTCATGCTGCTGCCATGGCGGCTGTTCGCCTCGGGCTCGCCGCATATCGCGAAGAAGACCGATCCGGATTTCGTCGATCACGGCTGGACGCTTCCGAGCGCGATGCGCCATCACGCCTTCTGGGCGCTGTTCTCAACCTTCTTCTTCACCGCCGTCGGCATGTATGCGATCGCCGCGCAGATCGTGGCCTATCTGATCGATGCGGGCTTTCCGCCACTCCAGGCGGCGACCGCGTGGGGCTTTTCCGGCGTCGTGCTGGTGTTCGGCATGCTCGGCGTGTCCGCGCTCGACGGCCTGATCGGGCGCCGGCCGTCCGTGCTGCTCAGCTATGCGATTTCGATCCTCGGCATCTTTCTGCTCTGGCTGTTGCAGTACTATCCGAATGTCATCCTGCTCACCGGTTTCGTCGTCTGCTTCGGCAGCATGATGGGCTCGCGTGGACCGCTGATCACGGCAACCGCAATGAAGATTTTCAGGGGCAAGCGGGTCGGCACCATCTTCGGCACGATCTCGATCGGCAGCGGGCTCGGCTCGGCGCTAGGCTCTTGGTTTGGCGGGATAATTCACGACGCCACCCATGGCTACAACGCGCTGCTCGCCTTCGCGTTGGTCAGCGTTGTACTCGGCATGATCCCGTTTTTGGTGGTCCCGGCGCTCCGGCGCTGACGAACATCATCAGCCTCGCCACACCCAAACCGTCCATGCACCACAATGCCCCACCGTGCACAAAGTCGCATTGTTTTTGGTAGATAGATTGGCTAGATTACACTTACGATGATCATCGCAATTTTCGCCGTATCCTAATAATTTGAAGAATTCTCATTTTTTGGCGTATAGGCGGTATCTAATGACCATCGAAACGAATGTCGCAATGATCATCGGGGTGCCAAATGCCCAAAAAGGCGAAAGAATTATCCGCTTTAGCTGTTTCCCGGTTGAAACATCCCGATCCGGATAACGGCGAATTCAATGCCTATTATGCAGTCGGCGGGGTTGCCGGGCTGATGCTCCAGATCACCCCGAACGGCGGGCGATCATGGGTGCTCCGAACGACCGTCGCCTCCAAGCGGCGTAATATGGGGTTGGGAAGCTATCCCGAGATCACCTTGGAAGCCGCACGCAACTCGGCTCGCAACGCAAAGGCAACCGTTCGTGATGGGCGTGATCCCATTGTTGAGCGGAAGGAAAAGAAAGCCACTCTTGTCGCCGAACAGAAAAGCGGCATGACGTTCACCGAAGCGCTAGCAGAATATCTGCCCACAAAGCTTGCATCTATTGGCAGCGAGAAAAACCGCAAAGCGCTTGAGGCAACCATCAACACATACGCCAAACCCGAACTTGGCCGCATGTTGATCCGCACTATCACCGTGCAAGACGTTCTGCGCATCCTAACACCAATATGGAACACCAAAACGCAAACGGCCATGCGGTTACGCGCCGAAATCGAAAACCTGTTGGCATGGGCAACTGTTCACGGTCGCAGATCGGGCGATAATCCCGCACGTTGGGGCGGCAATCTAGCTTTGATGTTACCGCGACCGTCCAAGGTGATCACGACCGAAAATCATCCGGCCATCGCATTGACCGATGCAACGGCATGGTTTCAAGCGCTGCGCGGTCGGGAAGGCACCGTAACGCGAGCGTTGGAATTCATCGCCTTGAACGCATCCCGATCGGGCGAAGTTCGCGGAATGAAACGATCAGAATACGACACCAAGGCAAAAATCTGGACAGTCCCGGCAGCACGCATGAAAATGCGCAAAGAACATCGTATTCCGCTGAGCGATGAAGCAATTGCAATCATCGAACAGCAATCGAATTTGGACGGCAGCGAATACGTTTTTCCATCTCCAACAGGCGGGATGCTGGTCGATGCATCTCTCAGTTCCGCGATGAGGCGGATGATTAAAGACGATGGCAAACAATGGACTGATCCAAAGAGCGGACGGCCCGCCGTTCCCCATGGCCTGCGATCGACGTTCCGCGACTACATAGGCGAGAAAACCACCTATCCCAGCGAAATGGCCGAACTGGCGTTAGCGCATACCGTTGGCGACAAAGTTGAGGCCGCCTATCGTCGGTCCGACATGCTCGAAAAGCGCCGACACATGATGCAGGATTGGGCCAACTTCCTGCACGGCAATCGCGCGCAATCAGACAACGTAATCGATATGACCACCGCAACGAAGAAACGCGCTTAGCGATAGTCACAGCGAATAACTTGTATTTCGCTAGCCCGCTACGTTTCCAGCGTAGCGGGCTTATTCTTGCCATTATAGATGCGTCTTGCGGGCATGGCAGTGCGATCTAGCGCACGGCTATGAAAGGACGCCTGATGTTTTCCACCCTACTCCCTGCCGCTCTACTGCCCTCGCCGTTCACCCTGGCTGCATTCGCCAACAACGAGCCGCCCGGCCCGGAACGGTTCATCACGGACAAACAGCTTGCCGGTCGTTGGGGCATCGATCCATCCACCATTTGGCGCAACGCGAAGAAGTCGCCGACGTATCCGCAGCCGGTGAAGCTGTCGGCGCGTGTGACGCGGTTTAGAATGAGCGATGTTGAACGTCACGAACGTAAGGACGCCTGATCGCTGCGTTGATTGGTGCATTGATGTATAAGGCCGAACGTTCATCGCGTTCGGCCCATTCTCTACGGTAATTTACGAAAGTGGCGGCTGTACACCCGTTAGCTTTTGCGATTGCTGCAATTGGCTTGCGTTCGCGCTCCGGTTGCGCTTGGATAGCGATGGGACGGGGGCATAAAATGCGAATGTTGGTGGGATTTTTGGCTGCGCTTGCTTGCGCGGGTTGTGCAGGATCAGTGTCGCAAACGCGAGAGCCTGCTATTTCTGACGGTGCGTTGCGAGAACTGGTTTTAAGTTCAAAAGGAACTCTCTTCAAAGACCCCGCTTCAATCCGGGATGCCAGTATTGGACATGCTTTCGTTTGTAGAGACGGCGATTCCTGCATCTGCATTTCTGCAAACGCAAGAAACGGATTTGGTGGCTATACGGGCATTCAAAAGCACGTGGCTGTTTGGAGCAGTGGTCAATTGCAACACATGCGCGGTCAGGATTTCGGCGACCAGTGCGAGTACCTTACACCGTTCGCTGAATTGAACGGCGATTACGTCGCGCCGCCTACATCACCCGCCAAGCCAACAACTAAACCACCGAAATCAGCCTGATTGATCGTCATTCTAGCAGTCTGCTGAAGAACCCCCTCGCCACGGAGGGGGCTTGATGATTCACTTTATCCATCTCGAATCGGCAGAGGCGATCATGCGCGGCAGGTTTAAGGACCAGGGCGGCCTGTTTTCGTACATC
>NZ_JARWCR020000040.1:0-77121 GCF_029846695.2 Bradyrhizobium nivariense
CCCCTGCCCTCCCCCGCAAGCGGGAGAGGGAGTGCACCTTCTTCGTGGCTCCCAAAGCGCCCTCAGCCATTGAACGCGGCCTGGGCCTCCGGCAGGTCCCAGATCTTGCCGATCGCAGCCGTCCCCGCCGCCGTGATCGCCGCTTCGTCGGCGCCAAGATAGCGGCCGGCATCGACCAGCATGCGGCCGTCGACGACGACCTGATCGATGTTGGCGCGGTTGGCGAGCGCGATCAGTGCGCGGCGCGGGTCGAACAGCGGTTGAAGATGCGGATGGGTGAGATCGACGACAGTGAGGTCAGCGGTCGCGCCCGGCTCGATGCGGCCGAGGTCAGGCCGCTTGATCACGTCTGCGGCGACCGTCGTGTTGGCCTCGATCAGCTCGGGCGAGTTCGCAACGTCGGCGCGCGCTGAGGTGATCTTGGAGATCAACGAGGCGGCATTGAGCTCACCGAGCAGGTCCATGTTGTAGCCGTCGGTGCCGACCACGGTGCGCACGCCGTGCTCCGCGAACCGGCTGAACGCGGCGGTGACGCCGGCGCGCGCGAACACGCGCGGGCAATTCAGCACGGTCATGCCGCGTGCGGCCATCAGCTTGAGATCGTCGTCGCTGCTGAACATGCAGTGCGCCGCCATCAGATCGGGCGCCAGCAGGCCCAGCCACTCCAGATATTGCGCCGGCGTGCGGCCGCCATAGCGCTTGCCGATGGTCTCGACCTCGGCGCGGCTCTGCGCCATATGGGTCGTGATGGGCACGCCGAGCTCGCGCGCCCGCGCGGCACAGGCCTTCAAGAGGTCAGGCCCGCAGGTGTCGGTGGCATGCGGGCTCATGGCGAGGCCGATGCGACCGTCGCCACGATTGTTCCAGCGCTGATAGAGCGCGTCCCACGTCGCCATGTCGGCGGTGCCATCATCGCCGGCATAGTGGACCACGCCGTCCGGGCCGGCCTTGGCGTCGGAGGTGGAGAAGAGGTAGGGCGCGCCGTAGAAGCGGATGCCCATCTCTTCCGCGGCGTCGAACATCTCCGGAATCGAGTTGCGGAACGGCTCCATTACCGTGGTGGCGCCGCCCTTCAGGAGCTGGAGGATGCCGAGCCGCGCGACCGCCATGCGCTCTTCCGCCGACAGCAGATCAGCGCCGCGCTTGGTCAGCGGCAAAAGCACGGTGTAGACGATGCTCTGGTTGTTGCGACGGCCGTTGCCGTCCTCGGTGTGGCTGCGCGCCACCGCCTCAGAGAAGCAGTGATTGTGGAGGTTGAGGAGGCCCGGCAGGACGAAGCGGCCGGGACGGTCATGCACCTCGTCGGCCTGCGGCTTGTCGCGCGTGACTGCGGCGATCTTCTTGCCTTCGATCAGGACCCAATGGTCGCGCAACACGTCCTGCGCGCCGTCCTTGCGTGACAGCACATAGCTGCCGAAGATTGCGATCGTGCTCATGCGGGGCGTACGTTCCAGAAGACGGCGGTGCCGTCGAGAATGCCGGTGATAGCTTTGCGATAGGCGGTCGGCTGCTTGTACAGGCCGATCGGAATATAGGGGATTTCCTGGAAAGCCACCGCCTGGATCTCACGGCAGATGCGCTGCTGCTCGGCGAGCTCGGAGGCCGCCAGCCACTGGCTGCGCAGGCCGCCCATCTTCTCGCTCGCATACCAGCCGGCGACCTTGCCCTCGCCGCGGATGTTGGTGTTGCCGGCCGGATTGAGCCAGTCGATGCCCTGCCAGTTGCCGACCGCCGCGCTCCAGCCGCCCTGCCCGATCGGGTCCTTCTTGAGCTGACGCTGCAACACCACGGCGAAATCGAGCCCGGCATATTCGACGTTCATGCCCGCCTTGCGCAGGCTGTCGACGGCGATCTCGCCGAGCGGCTTCTGCGCCAGCGAGTTGGTGGGGACGAGTACCACGATCTTCTCGCCATTGTAGCCGGCGGCTTTCAATTCAGCCTTCACCTTGGCGTAGTCGCGCGGGCCGCGGAACACGTCGAGACCGACCTCGCTCGCCATCGGCGTATCAGGCGCGAAATAGCCAATCGGCGAGATCTGGAAGTTCGGATCGATGCCGGCCACCGCGGTCATGAAGGCGGATTGATCAATCGCCCCCAAGAGCGCGCGGCGAACGGCAGGGTTGTCGAATGGCGGCTGAAGATGATTGAGGCGCAGCATGCAGGCATAACCCCGGCGATCGAGGATGCGCGTCTCGATGTCGCCGGCAGCCTTGATGATCGGCAACAGATCGTGCGGCGTGGTCTCCTGCCAGTCCTGTTCGCCGGTCTGCAGCGCTGCGACGCCGGTGCCGGCATCGGGCGTGGTGGTCCAGACCACCCGGTCGTAGTGGACGATCTTTGGACCCGCGGTCCAATCCGGCTTGCCGTCGGTGCGCGGCTGATAGCGCTCGAACTTGGCATAAGCGTTGCGCGCGCCCTGCACGCGCTCGTCGGCGAGATAGCGGAACGGGCCGCTGCCGATCACTTCGGTCAGCGGCTTGAACGGATCCTGGCTCGCCAGCCGCTCCGGCATCATGAAGCAGGCGTTGATCGCGGCCTTGCCAAGCGCCTGCGGCAATAGCGGAAACGGACGCTTGAGGCGGAAGCGGATGGTGCGGTCGTCGACGGTCGACAGCTCGTCGGTCGCCTCCATCAGCTCGCCGCCAAAGCCGTCACGCGTCGCCCAGCGGCGGATGCTCGCGACGCAGTCCCGCGCAAGCACGCGCTCGCCATCGTGCCAGAACAGGCCGTCGCGCAACGTTAGATCCCACTGGAGGCCGTCACCGGAAATGAGGTGGCCCGACAGCATCTGCGGCGAAACCTGGAGCGAAGAACTCATGCCATAGAGCGTGTCGTAGACCATGAAGCCATGGTTTCGCGAAACCTGTGCCGTGGAATAGATGGGATCGACGAAGGCGAGGTCGATCACAGGAATGAAGCGTAGCGTGGTCTGGGATTCGGCGCGTACGATGCCCGGAAATGACAGCGCCGGAGCGGCGGCAGCGGCTTTCAACAGGGAGCGGCGGGAGATGGGCATTACAGGAAGCTCCTGACGAGACCGAAATGCATCATTCGTCTCTTCACATGTTCAACAAGACGGCACCGATCGCAGCGGCCACCGCCTGCTGCGCCGGCTCGACCACGGGAACGCCGATGGCCTCCGCAATCGACGCGCGATGCGACGCCATGCCGGCGCAGCCCATCACCACGACATCGGCGCGGCATTGCGTGACCAGCGCGCGGCCGGCGTCGATCAACCGTCCCCGGATGTCAGCGCCGGCCGTCTCCGCCGCGCTCGCGCCGACCGACCAGCTTCCGGCATAGCGGCCGTCGATACCCATCAGCCGTACCATGCGCTGCTGGCGGCGGATGCTCGATGGCGACAGCGCGATGACGCCAAAACGCTCGCCGAGCATCAGCGCGCGAAAGATTCCGCATTCGGCGATGCCCATGACGGGACGACCGCCGGCCGCTTCGCGCACCGCATGCAGGCCGGGATCGCTGAAGCAGGCCAGCACGAAGGCATCGGCGGCGTCGCGCGCGACGCGGTTGACCAGCGGCATGACGACGCTGTCGGCATCGCGTTGCGAGCTGATACCCCGCGGTCCCTCGGCAAGGCCGACCACTTCAATCTCCGGCCCGCCAGCGATGCGCAGCGGTGCAACCGCCTCGTCGATGGCCGCCGTCACCGAGGCGGAGGAGTTGGGGTTGATGACGAGGATGCGGGTCATGGCGTGGCTCAACTTTTGCCGGCCTCGTGGCGCAGGAAGTTGGCCGCAATCTTCTCACCGGTCGTGATCCAGACGTCCGGGCAGGACTTTGCGTAGGTCAGGAACTCGCGCAGCAGACGCAGCCGCATCGGTCGGCCGCTGCATTGCGGATGCAGCACGGTGGTTACCATCGCGCCCCAGTCCCTGGTCTCGTCAAGCTCGTCCTTCCAGATGGACAGCACGTGCTCCTTGGGGAAAATCGAGCGAGGGCTGAAGCGCGCGGACAGGCCGTGCATCCAATCGTCATAGCTCGCGGTCACCGGCAGCTCGATCGTGCCCGGTTTGCCGTCGGCGAGACGGTGGCGATAGGGCCGCACGTCGTCGCGGAACGAGGAGGTGTAGACGATGCCGTGGCGCACCAGCGCCACCCGCAGCTCCTCGGTGAACTCGCCATAGGGCGCGCGATAGCCGGTCGGCTTGACGCCAAGCCGGCGCTTGAGCGCCTCAAAACCGCGCTCCAACTCCTCCTCGATCCAGGGATCGCCGGGGTCGGGCAGCAGATGGTAATAGCCGTGGTGGCCGATCTCATGACCGGCCTTGAGAATGGACTCGGCCATCGCCGGATGCGCGTCGACCGACCATCCCGTGACGAAGAAGGTCGCTTTGAGATTGAGCTGGTCGAGCAGCTCCAGAAGCTTCGGCGTGCCGACGCGCGCCTCATAGCCGCCATAGCTCATGGTGATCAGCCGCTGCGCGTGCACGGCGTCCTTGCTGGTCCACGCGCTCTCCGCGTCCACGTCGAACGACAGGAACATCGCCGAATTGTACGGCTTCGGCCAAGGGTATTCCGGCGCGGGATCCGCAGTGTTGGCCGGAACCAGCGGAATGCTCTTGAGTGCCTTACTGTCCAGCATTGATGGTCGCCTTCTCTATTCCGTTGTCACTCAGTTTCCATTTGGCGAGTAGGGTCTTGTAGGTGCCGTCGGCGATCAGCGCGTCGACCGCCTCCAGAATGGCCTGCTGAAGTGCCTTTTCGTTGACCGGCAGGGCGATGCCGGTGAACTGCTGCGAGATGGGCGTGCCGACCGGTGCATACGCGCCGGGTTCGATATCCATGATGTAAGGTAGCGTCTCGTTACCCTGCACGGCGGCATCGATACGGCCTTGCTTGAGCTGGGTGCGGGCATCGGCCGAGCCATCGGTGCCGACGAAGACGATCGGAGTGCTACCGCAGTTCTTCTCGCTCCAGGCCGCGATCTCGGCCGGAAACTTGGTGCGGCGGCTGGCGCCGACCTTCTTGCCGCAGAGCGAGGCCAGGTCCTTGAATTCAGCCGCGCGCGACTGCTGCACGAAGAAGTTCGGACCGCTGCGCAAATAATCGACGAAGGACGCGATCTCGTGCCGGCTGGCGTAGTCCGTGAAGCCGGACAGAATCGCGTCCACCCGCCCGGTCGAGATCGACGGCATGAACTCGGCAAAGCTGGTCTCCTGCCATTCGATCTTGACGCCGAGCTTGCGGCCGATGGCCTCGCCGAGATCGATGTCGAAGCCGGACAACGCGTTGGTGGCGGGATCGCGGAACTCCATCGGCGGATAGTTCGGCACCAGCGCGACCTTGATGCTGCCGCGCTTGGCGATCTCCGCGGGCAGCTCGATCGCCCAAGCCTTAACACTTAGAGCTGAAACACTCATGGCACCGAAAAGCGCCGCCGTAACCAAAAGTCTCTTCATCAATACGCCCCCATTTCAGATCACTGCCGAAAGAAATGCCCTGGTGCGCTCCTCGCGCGGCGCGCCCAAGACGTCGGATGCGCGCCCTTGCTCGACGATCGCACCCTGATCCATATAGACGACGCGGTCGGCGACCTCGCGGGCGAAGCCAAGCTCGTGCGTCACCACCATCATGGTCATGCCGCTCCGCGCCAGCTCCTTCATGACCGCCAAGACCTCGCCGACGAGCTCGGGATCGAGCGCGCTGGTCGGCTCGTCGAACAGCATCAGCATCGGTTTCATCGCCAGCGCGCGGGCAATGGCGACGCGCTGCTGCTGGCCGCCGGAGAGCTGGGCGGGATACCAGTCCGCTTTGGCCGACAATCCGACGCGCCGCAGCAGCTCGATCGCCTCAGCGCGTACCTCGCCGGATTTTCGGCCCTGAACCTGGAGCGGACCTTCGGTGATGTTTTCGAGCGCGGTCTTGTGCGGAAACAAATTGAAGCGCTGGAACACCATCCCGGTCTTCAGCCGCTGCCGCCCGATCTCGCGCTCGCTGAGCCGATGCAGCCGCCCGCCCTGCTCGCGCACGCCCAATAGTTCGCCGTCGAGCCAGATGCCGCCACTGTCGATCATGGCGAGCTGGTTGATGCAGCGGAGCAGCGTGGTTTTGCCGGAGCCGGAGGCGCCGATCAGGCACATCACCTCGCCGGGCCAGACGTCGAGCGTGACGCTCTTGAGAGCCTGGAACTCGCCAAAATTCTTGGCGACGGAGCGGATGGCAACGAGGGGTTTTGTCATCGCGCAAACTGCAATGTGCCACGCGCGAAACGGCGTTCGAGCAGCATCTGGAGCGGCGTCAGGACCGAGACGACGAGCAGGTACCAGAGCCCTGCGACGATCAGGAGCTCGATCACGCGGGAATTAGCGTAGTAGATGTTTTCGGCGTTGTGCAGCAGTTCCGGGTACTGGATGACGCTGGCGAGCGAGGTCGCCTTCACCATGCCGATGAACTCGTTGCCAAGCGGCGGGATCACCACCCGCATCGCCTGCGGCAGGACGATCCGGCGCAGCGCACGCAAGCGTCCCATGCCGATCGCCTGCGCCGCCTCATATTGCCCGATATCGACCGAGAGCATGCCGGCGCGCATCACTTCCGACGTATAGGCGCCCTGGTTGATGCCGAGCCCGAGCAGCGCGGCGAGGAACGGCGTCATGACGTCGACAGCGCGCGCGCTCCACAGGCCGGGAATGCCGATGGTCGGAAACACCAGCGCAAGATTGAACCACAGCAGCAGTTGCAGGATCAGCGGCGTGCCGCGGAACAGCCAGGTATAGCCGGCGGCGACCGTCTTCAGCACCGGGTTCGGCGACAGCCGCATGATCGCGACGAAGACGCCCAGCAAAATGCCGAGCGCCATCGCCAGCACCGCCATCACCATGGTGTTGACGATGCCTTCGAGAATGACCTTTGCGGTCAGGAAGCGGCTGACATAGGACCATTCGATCTGGCCAGCCGCAAACGCGCGCGCGATCGCTGCCAGCACGAGGACGATCAGCGCTGCGCTGAGCCAGCGAAACCAGTGCGGCTCGCGCGCGATCCGCATCCCCGACAGATCGGGAAAACCCTCCGCGAGTGCCGGTGCCGGCTTCATTGCGGCGCCGCGTTCAGCATGGGCTGGGCGACCGCGTTGGCGCCGAGGCCCCATTTGTCGAGGACAGCCTTGTAGGAGCCGTCGGCGATCATGGCGGTCAGCTTCTCGGTCACGACCTCACGAAGCGCAGTGTCGTCCTTGCGGAACATGATGCCCTGATATCCTTTGGCAAAGGGCTCGCCGATCACGCGGTATTTGCCGGGCTCCTGCGTTTGCGCGTAAGGCAAGGTTTCGCTGCCCTGCACGGCGGCGTCGATGCGGCCCTGCTTGAGCTGGTTGCGAACGTCGATCGAGTTCTCGCCCGGCACGTACTGGATCGCCGCCTTGCCGGCCGGCTCGCAATTCTGCTTGCTCCACTTCTCGATCTCGACCGGGAAGCTGGTGCTGCGGGTGGTGCCGACCTTCTTGCCGCAGAGATCGGTCGCAGCCTTGGCTTCGCTCTCCGCCGTTACGAAGAACTGCGGACCGGTCCCGAGATAATCGACGAAATCCGCGGTCTCGCGCCGCGAGGCGCGATCGGAGATGCCGGAGATGATGAAATCGGCGCGCCTGGTCTGGAGCGACGGGATCAATTCGGCGAACGGCGTCTCGCTCCAGACGATCTTGAGGCCGCCGAGCCGCTTGGCGAGCTCGTTCGCGAGATCGATATCGAGCCCGACGAGCTCGTTGGTCGCGGGATCGCGATATTCCATCGGCGCGTAGGTCGAGTTGACGGTGAGCTTCAACGTGCCCGCCTGCTTGATCTCCGCCGGAAGCTCGGCCGCCTGCGCGGACGTCACGGCCGTCAACGCTGCGATGCCGAGGAAATACGAGAGGCGCGTCATATCGGTTCCTTTACCAACCTTGTTGGAACGTCCTGTCAGTCCGCGTCGAGAACCGCGGGCTCGATCACGCCGGCGCGTTCGGTGATCACCCTGTATTGCTCAGGCCGCCGGTGGGCGGCGAAGTTGAACATCTTGTCCTTGCCCTGGCGGCAGAGGTCGAGATCGATGTCAGCGACGATCACCTCGTCAGTCAGCGTTGCGGCCTGCGCGACGATGCGGCCATTGGGATCGACGATGCAGGAGCCGCCGATCAGCCCGGAGCCGTCTTCTTCGCCGGCCTTCGCGACCGAGATCGCCCAGGTCGCATTCATGTAGGCGTTGGCCTGCGTCACCAGCGTGGAGTGGAAGGTGCGCAAGGAGCCATCTTCCGTGCTGCCGCCATTGGGATCATAGGCCGCCGAATTGTAGCCGATGCAGACGAGCTCGACACCCTGCAGGCCAAGCACGCGCCAGGATTCCGGCCAGCGGCGATCGTTGCAGATCATCATGCCCATGATCGCGTGGGCCCAAGCCGAGCCGGCGCGGAAGGCGGGAAAGCCGAGGTCGCCATATTCGAAATAACGTTTCTCGAGCTGCTGGTAGCGCGCTCCTTGTCGCGGCTCGACCGAGCCCGGCAGGTGCACCTTGCGATAGCGGCCGAGCAGCTCGCCGTCGCGGTCAACCAGGATGGCGCAATTGTAGCGGCGTCCATCCGGCGTCAACTCGGCATAGCCGACATAGAAGCCGACGCGCAACGCGCGCGCACGGTCGAACAAGGCTGCGACGTGCGGGTTCGGCATGCCGCGCTCGAAATAATGGTCGAGCGCCTCGCCTTCGAGCAGCCAGCGCGGAAAGAAGGTGGTGAAGGCAAGCTCCGGAAACACCACGAGGCTGACGCCGCGGCCGGCCGCCTCCTCCAGCAACGCAAGCATCCGCGACAGCGTATGCTCGCGTGTATCGGCTTTTTGCGTCGGCCCCATCTGTGCGGCGGCGGCGCGAAGGACACGAACCAAGATTGCCTCCAATCTGTGCGCAGTGCTGCCTCAATGGGCTAATGAACCCTTTGATGCGACGTGCAAATCCGCTGCCATTACGCGGAAGCGTGGCTGCAAAATCAATTCGTTCTGCTATGATGTTTTGACCCAGAGTATAATCGGCAGTGATATGAACCTGCGCCAGCTCGAGATCCTCCGCGCCGTCATCCGCCACCGCACCACGGTTGCGGCGGCCGACGAACTGGCGCTGTCGCAGCCTGCAGTCAGCAATGCGCTGAAGACGATGGAGGCGCAGGCGGGTTTTGCGCTGTTCGAACGCGTCAACAACCGGCTGTTTCCAACCGCGGAAGCGATGGCGCTCTACAAGGAGAGCGAGGCGATCTTCGCGCTGCACGCCAAGCTCGAGAACCGCGTGCGCGATCTGCGCGAGAACCGCTCCGGGCATCTCGCGCTGGTCGCGACGCCACCGCTTGCCTACAGCATCATCCCCTCGGCGCTGTCAGGCTTCCTGCGCCGCCGCCCGGAGACGCGGGTGTTCTTCGACGTGCGGCGCTATGAGGGCATCATCGAAGGCGTGCTCAACCGCGTCGCCGAGCTCGGCTTCGCGCTCGGGCTGACACATCATCCCGGCATCGCCCACGAGGTGGTTCACACCGGCGAGATGGTGTGCGTGCTGCCGCCGCAGCACCCGCTCGCCGACAGGCCGGTGATCTCGGCCGCGGACCTGTCCGGCCTGCCCTTCATCGGGCTCGAGCGCGGCACGCGGCTCGGAGAGGCCGTGCGCGACAGTTTTGCCCGCGCCGGCGCGCCGTTCCAGCCGACCGTCGAGGTGCGCTACTGCAACACGGCCTGCGTGCTCGCCGCCGCCGGCGTGGGCGCCGCGGTGGTCGATCCCTTCTCGCCGCGGCAGAACGGCGGGACCGGCCTCGTCGTGCGGCCGTTCGCGCCGACGACGCACGCCGTCGCCTATATGCTATGGTCGGAAGCCGAGCCGCTGTCGCGCCTGGCCAAGGCGTTTCTCAACGAAGTCCGGAAGGAGAGTGCGCTGCTGGAGCGCACAGCGCCACACCAGCAACATGGGGCAGGAAGCGAGTGAGCTTAACCTTTACCAGAGGGCACATGGCACGCATCACCATCATCGAGACCGGGCAGGTCCCACAAAAATATCGCGAGCGCCACGGTTCGTTCCCGGACATGTTCGAGCGCATGGTCTGCGCCGAGGACCCGGCGGCTACGGTCGATATCGTCAGCATCCCGAACGGCGATGCGCTTCCCGATCCGCGCAACCTGGAGGCGGTGCTGATCACCGGCGCGGCCGCCGGCGTCTATGACGGGCTCGACTGGATCGCGCCGCTGGAAGATTTCGTGCGCACGGCCTACGCCAACAGGACACCGATGGTCGGCATCTGCTTCGGTCATCAGTTGATTGCGCAGGCACTCGGCGGCACCGTGCGCAAGTCGGAGAAGGGCTGGGGCATCGGCCGGCACGTCTATCAGGTGCTGCCGGACAACGGCGTCGTTGACGGCGAAGCGGTCGCCATCGCCTGCTCGCATCAGGATCAGGTGGTCGAAGCGCCGAACGATGCGCTGACGATCCTCTCGTCCGACTTCACGCCGCATGCCGGCCTGCTCTACGCCAACGGCGCGACGCTCACCGTGCAGCCGCATCCGGAGTTCGACGTGGAGTTTGCGCAAGTGTGCTGCGAGCTGCGGGACGGCAAGGCGCCGGACGCGGTCGTTGCAACGGCGAGAGAGTCGCTGGCGGAGCCGATGGACAACGCGAAGCTCGGTGGCGCGATCACGCGGTTTCTGGCGCGAAAATCCTTCCCCTCATCCTGAGGAGCGCGCTCCCGCGCGCGTCTCGAAGGATCGAGGCCCGGATGCAACAGCAGGGCCTCCATGGCTCGAGACGCCGCTTCGCGGCTTCTCACCATGAGGGGTGAGAATTACTTCCTCGACTCAGAACGGATCGCTTCCCAGTCCCGCGACGTCCGCCGGCCGCGGCCCGGGCGCTGCCCAGTGAAACCACCGATCCTTCTCTGCGATCGCGATGTCGTTGATCGAGGCCTCGCGCCGCCTCATCAGCCCGTGCTCGTCGAACTCCCACTGCTCGTTGCCGTAGGAGCGGTACCACTGGCCGCCGGCATCGTGCCATTCGTACTGGAAGCGCACGGCGATACGGTTGCCGTCGAAGGCCCAGAGGTCCTTGATCAGGCGGTAGTCGTGCTCCTTCTCCCATTTGCGGGTGAGGAACGCGACGATGGCCTCGCGGCCTTGAAAAACCTCGGAGCGATTGCGCCAGCGGCTGTCCTCGGTGTAGGCGAGCGAGACGCGCACCGGGTCGCGCGAATTCCAGGCGTCCTCGGCCATGCGGGCCTTCTGCGCGGCGGTCTCACGGGTGAAGGGCGGAAGCGGCGGGCGGGACATGATGGCCTCATCGGTTGGCGGGAGCGCAATCTATCGCCGCATGCGGCGGAGTCGAGAGGCCGTCCGCTATCGCCCGATCACGAAATTAGATCAGCCTTCATCAAGGCGCGGATCGATTTCGGGATCGGCTGCGCACGGCCGCCGCTGATGAAGGCGACGCGCACCTCGGCCTTCACCAGCACGTCCTCAGCCCGCCGCACCTCCTGTCCCAGCATGATGGAGGCGCCCTTCACCGCGATCGGCCAGGTCACGACGTCGAGCACGTCGTCCATCCGCGCGGGCTTCAGAAAGTCGAGATGCATCGAGCGCACCACGAAGGCGAAGCTTGCGTCTTCCGTCGCGGCCTGCTCGAACAATGCCTGCTGCTCGGCACCCATCAGCCGCAGATGATTGGTCCGGCCGCGCTCCATGAAGCGCAGATAATTGGCGTGATAGACGATGCCGGAGAACACTGGTTTGACGATGTCGCAACAGAAGCCTAACGGGTTGCTTTCAATGGGTCGCTGGACGGCTAAGGCGTGAATGGCGAGCACGTTTAACTATGGTCTTCCATAGCAAGCCGCAGCGCCTTCGGGATGCGCTGTGCTTTTCCGCCTGAGATAAAGGCCACGCGTACACGCGCCGTGACTAAGAGATCGTCTGCGCGCCTGCATTCCTGCAGCAATGTAATGGACGCGCCTCTCACCTCTTGCGGTAGCGTGACGACGTCAAGCACGTCGTCCAAGACCGCCGGCTTTAGAAAATCGATTGTCATCGAACGGACAACAAAGGTAAAGCCCGGCGCATCGTTCCGCGCTTCTTGGAGCAGCGCGTGCTGATTGGTTCCGAGCAGGCGCAAGTAATTCGTTCTGCCGCGTTCCATGAAGCGCAAAAAATTGGCATGATAAACAATTTGGCCGGAGTCTGTATCTTCAAAATAGACGCGGACCTGCATCTGATGGCGTCCGTCGCGAATTTCGCCGTCAAGAGAGGCTGTCACATTGCGATTCCAATTATTGCGGTTCCGAGAACCAATTGTCTTGCACAGAGGCACTTTTCTGAGCAAGCGCCAAAACTCTTGGGCTTGGCTCCTGCAGTCGGAAGCTCCAGCGTCCTGCCGTGTGAATGCGGCATGCACTGCCGGGGATCAATAGCGGCCAGCCAGACAAAAGTGTCGCGAAGCGTTGGTGCCCAGGGAGGGGAGTCATCCGCAACCACCGACACGACGAACCCCTGTTTGTCCTTAGTATGGTGGCGTGAATGCTCGGCACCGTGGCCTGCCAGAACCCGCCGCTTGTTCGACCCCCTGGCTAGATTCAAATTCCGGACTCGCAGCACCAGATCCTTGCGATTGATTGAATAAGCCACTCGCCATTGGTAACATAGAAACCGCTAACCTCCGCCGGCAGTCCTGAATAATCCGCGCGCACTGCTATCCCCCACGTAGTCAGGGAGGCGGATCTGCCCGGGCGTAGTCCCCCGCGTCCCGAACGCAATGGATATCTTCTAAGTTGTTGATTTTTCTCGCCGTGGCAGGTGCTCTCATCCCGTTTTGTTCACGGTCGTTTCACCCAATTCGTTGCGATTTCGTTGCGGCGTTCTCAGTAGAACGGTAGCGGCGGCCCTTTGCCCAATGGGCTATGCTCCAACAGACCTGGTTGGTCATGCATCGCTTGCCGCGCCCCAGAGGTGGAGGCGCGACCACCGATACCCGGTCACCAAAGCCGGCGAATACGCGCCTCTGGAAGCCGACCTGGTGCAGCGCGCCACCGCCGCCGTGACTGCACCAGTTTCGTACCAGAAACGCCCCAACCGAAGCGCAACGAACGCGATGGTATTGGGACGAAAAGGCAGTAACATCAACGAAGCTGATCGATAGTCTGCCGCTCATAACGGCCTCGTTGCAGGTTCGAGTCCTAAACCCACCGTCCGAGCTACGGCCGAAAATGGAGCTTCGCCTGCCGACATACGCCTGTCCCGCCAATGGCAATCCTGCGTATCGAAAAGCCCATCGTGCGGCGCTGTAGATCGCCGTCTGCCTTATTTCCTGTCTCTGTTCGGCAGCAAGGACTTCAGCCCGGCGGTGACTCACAAGACTGAACCGTTTGAGATGGTCCGCCGTTCGCAGATTTCGGGCATTGCAGCGATACCGTCACTTCAACATTGCCGGCCGGGGCGAGACCGGCTATTGCCGCGGCTGCTCCTCTTCGCCATGCTGCCGAAGCAAGTCGAGCAGGCGCTTGCGCATGATCATGCCGGGCCGATCGGACGGCATATGCATCTCGATCTTGCGGCCCATATCGACAACGGCGTCGGGATCGGTCGATTCCAGCATGTCGCGATCTTCGGCGATGATCACGGCATCCCAGGCGATCAGCTCCTGGGTTGAACAGTCGGCCTCGGCGTCGTTGCGGAACAGCAGCTGAACGACCTGGATCTGTCCATCGGAAATCGGCGTCGCGCAGTTGAAGATGATGTGACGGATGCCCGACGGATATTCCATATCGAGGCGCCGACAAAATGGCATGAACCATTTGTTGCGCTGGTGGCGCCTGGTCATCGGCTCTTTCGTCCCGGTGATCCTGTAGGCATTGGGCGGATTGCGAACCGTGATGATGGTCTCGGCATCAAACCCGGTCTCGTTCTCGGTGATCTCGTACTTCTCAGGCTTCGGCTGGTTGATGTCGCCGAAAGTGCCCTTGTGAACGAAGGCAAAGTGGGCATTGTCGAAGGAGTTTTCCATCAGCCGCAGCGCCGCCGTGCTCCACTTGTCGTAGAATTGGTTGATGCGGCGATAGCCGGGCATGTCGTCCTCGGGGATCGAGGGGATGTCGCTCAAGGGGTCATCGAGTGCCACCCAGACATAGCCGTAACGGGGCTTGGCGCGGAATGAGCGCGCCTTCGCATCCGGCACCGGTTGCTCGAATGGAAATTGCGGGATCATCACCAGCTTGCCGTCGCGATCGTATTCCCAGCCGTGATAGCCGCAGACGATGTTACCGTTGTTGCACCATCCCTTCGATAGCTTCGCGGTGCGGTGGCAGCACCGATCCTCGAGCGCGGCGGGCTCGCCCTTGCCATCGAGGAAGAGGACAAGCGGCTCGCCGAGCAGGGTGAAGGGCTTCGGCCCGTCCTTGAGATGATCGACCGGCATCAGCGCATACCAGAAACGGCGCAACACGGGCTGCTTCGTGCTCAACATGACTTTGCTCCCGGATTCTAGGCAGCCAGACGCGTGATGACGCGCGCGGCATCGGTCTTGAGTCTTTGCAGATCGAGCCCCGGAATGGCTCCGTCCTCGACGACGATCCGGCCGCCGATCAAGAGATAGCGGATCCTGGCCGAGCCGCCGCACGTCACCGGCGCGATCAGGGGGTCGTGCATGCCGAAATGTCGGGGCTCGTCGAGATTGAAGATGGCGATGTCCGCCTGCTGCCCGGGCACGAGCGTACCGACATGGGGCATGCCGAGCACACGGGCGCCGCCGGCGGTTGCCCAGTGGACGACATCCTCGGCGGTCACGGCCCCGACGCCCTTCACCGCGCGATGGGTGTGCCAGGCGCTATGCATTTCGCAGAGCATGTCGGCCGCTTCATTGGAGGCCGCCCCATCGACCCCCAGCGAAACGGCTCCGCCGAGGCGCGCCATCGTATCCGCCGGCGCAACGCCGGAGCCCAGGCGGCAGTTCGACTGTGGACAATGCGCCATGCCGGTGCCAGTGGTCGCAAGTACCCGGACCTCCTCCTCGTCCAGATGCACCAGATGCGCAAACCAGACGTCGTCGCCGAGCCAGTCATGATCGGCGAGCCAATGCACCGGTCGCTTGCCGTGGACCGACAGGCAGAAATCGACGTAGTCAGCAGTTTCGGACAAATGGCTGTGCAGCCGCACCCCCATGCGCCGCGCCGCGGCGATCACCTCACGCAACTCGCCTGGATCGAGCGACCAGGTCGGCGTGGTCGGCGCCAGCGCAACCCGCGACAAGCTGTTTGGTGAAGGATCGTGGAAGCGTTGCGCGCACGCCTCCACCGACTGCAACATGCGATCGAGCGTCTCGACCGGCATCGCTGCAAACCTGTCGGTATCGACGTGGCGCGCCGTGGTGCCGCCGCCTCGGCAAAACACCAGGCGAAGACCGAGGCTTCGCGCAACGTCGAAGATGACTTGGGCCGGATCGAACCGGAAGGTGTCGCTGAAGAGATAGTGATGGTCGGCAACCGTCGTCGTTCCCGACAGCAGCAACTCCGCGAGCCCGATACGGGCCGCGACCGCCAGCGCCTCCTCGTCGAATTTCGACCAGAACCGATAAGGCACCGCGCGCAGCCAGCCGGCCAGCGGCAGGTCGATCCCGGAGCGCACGCCCTTCAGGACGCTCTGGAACAGATGATGATGCGTCGAGACAAGACCGGGATAGACCACCCCGCCCCGCGCATCCAACCGTTCCTCGCCCGGTTCCGGCGCGAGCGCACCGATTGCGATGATCACACCGTCACGGATGCGGATTTGGCCCGAGGTGCGCATCGCGGCGCCCGGCAGCCCGGTAAAGATGCCTGCGGCATTGTCGATCAGCATCGCCGTCATGTCTCGGTCCTGGTCTCGCTGTCGTGCCAATTCGACAGAACCAGTTGCGACAGCGCGACCATGGCCGCAAACAACAAGACTCCGGTCAACGTGATCAGGAACAGCGCGGCAAACATCCGGGGAATATCGAGGGAGAATCCCGCATCGAGGATTTCGTAGGCCAGCCCCGACGAGCGACCGCCGGTGCCCGCGACGAACTCGGCGACCACCGCGCCGATCAGCGCGAGACCGCTCGAGATCCGCAAGCCACCGAAGAAATAGGGCAGCGCGCCTGGAATGCGCAGCTTGACCAGCGTCTTGAAGCGGCTCGCCCGATTCATCCGAAAGAAGCTCGCAAGTCCGGGGTCGACGCTGCGCAGTCCCAATGTCGTGTTTGAGATGATCGGAAACAGCGCCACCAGCGTGGCGCAAATGGTCAGCGACACTTGGGTATTCTTGACCAGGATGATGATGAGCGGTGCGATCGCGACCACGGGTGTCACCTGCAGCAGCACCGCATAGGGAAACAGGCTGACCTCGATGGCCCGGCTCTGCACGAACATGAAGGCGATCAGCGTGCCGAGGATGACGGCGGCCACGAACGCCTGCAAGGTCACGCGCAGGGTCACGAGCAGCGCGCGGAGCAGAGAGGGGCCATGTTGCAGGAAGCTTGTAAAGATGTCGCTCGGCTTGGGAAACAGATAGACGGGCACGGCGGCCAGCCGAAAACCGATCTCCCAAACGGCGAACAGCACGAACCCGACCGCAAGGGGGGCTGCGATGCGCACGAAGACTTCGGATTCAAAGAGCGGCTTCACTGATCGCCTCCCCCGACCGATTGCAGGGATGCCTCGGCAAGCCAGGTCGACAATTCGCGACAATAGGCTGCAAATTGCGCACTGTCGCGGAATCCCTGATCGCGTGGCTGCGGATGATCGATGGTCATGATCCGAAAGATTCGACCGGGGTTGGCGGCCATGACGATGATCCGGGTCGAGAGGAACACGGCCTCGTAGATCGAATGCGTCACAAACGCCGTGGTCAGCTTGCGCTCCCACGACAGGTTGACGAGATCGTCGTCGAGCCTGTTGCGCGTGAACTCGTCGAGCGCGCCGAACGGCTCGTCCATCAAAAGGAGATTGGGATTCGTGACCAGGGCACGCGCGATGGAGACACGCATCTTCATTCCGCCGGACAACTGCCTTGGGAAATGCCGGTTGAATGCCGAGAGACCGACGCGCGCGATGGCATCGGCGACTTTTGGATCCGCAGTCGCCCGCGGCATGTTGACGAACTCGAGCGGCAAGCGGACATTGGCCTCCACCCGGGCCCAGGGCATCAGGGTCGGCTCCTGGAACACGAACGCGAGGCGCCTGCCCTCCTGTCCCACCTGGCCGAAATCGCCGCGCCACCACAGCAGGCGACCATCCGAAGGCTCGATGAGATTGGCGATCAGCTTGAGCAACGTGCTCTTGCCGCAACCGGACGGACCGATCAGGGTCAGGAATTCGCCCTCGGCAATGGCAAGATCGATCGGCGCCAAACCGCGCGCGCCGTTGGCAAAGACCTTCTCAGCCGACAGGACCTCGACGGCGGGCGGCCGGCCATCAGCTGTCGTCATCTGCCTTGCCCCCTCGTCGAACGGCTCAACGGGCAACAGCACCGTCATGTCGGACTCCTTTATTTCAGCCCGATCTTCAGGTTCTTGACGAACCGGTCGTCGAACGATTTCTGCCAGTCCGCCTTCGGATCGAGCAGGCCGCCGGCAACCAGGAAATCGTAGATCTGCCTGTAGCGATCGGCCGTGATGATGCCGACGCCGAGCGTTGCCGCGTCGCCGCGGTCGATCGCCTTCATCTCCCGCATTCGCTCGAGCGCAAACGCAAGCTGTCCGTCCGTCATCTTGGCGTTGCTTTCCTTGATCAACGCATTTCCGGGCGCCGGATTCTTCATGTAGTCGTACCAGCCTTCCACCGAGGCCTTGACGAAGCGCTCCACCACGCCGGGTTTTTCGGCGATCATTTTCTCGGTGGTGACGATCGTGGATCCGTAGGGTGGGTAGCCGCCGTCCGCGAGCAGGAAGAACTTGACCTTCTCGTGCTGCTGTTCGGCCTGGTACGGCTCGGAGGACGGGTAGGCCTGCTGAGCGACGGTCTTGTCGGCGAAGAACGGCTGCAGGTTGAAAGTATAGGGGCGGATCTGGTCATCGGTATAGCCGTATTTGGTCCGCAGCCAGGGCCAGAACGTCGTTCGCGCCGATCCGGCAATCAGGATCGGCCGGCCCTTGAGCGCTGCGAGATCAGTCACGTCGTCGTGGGCCATGATACCCTGCAAGTCGAACTGGAACGAGGAAGCGACCGTCACAAGCGGCAGGTTCTGCTCGCGGCCCTTGAGAACCTGGATATCGTAACCCATCATGAAATCGGCATCGCCAGCCAGCAGGAGTTGTGAGCCGTTCACCTGCGGGCCGCCCATCTTGATCGAGACGTCGAGGCCGGCCTTCTCGTACAGGCCGGTGGCCTTGGCCTGGTAGAAGCCGCCATGCTCGGCCTGCGCGAACCAGTTCGTCTGGAACGTGACCTTATCGGCAGCCCGCGCCGGCGCGAGGGAGGCCAATACCGCGCTCGCCAACAGACCGGCAGCGATCGTTCGGGACAGACTTTTCACGGCCATGCTGGGTGCCCTTCCGCATCGCACCGGCGCCGGCCGGCGAACACTCTGCTGGGAGACTTTCCGAGCTTCAGGATGCATAAGCAGACTGTCACCTCAAAGCATTTTAATTCGAGCAATCCGTTGCCTTTCGAGCAACGCCGCTTTTGTGTGCAGGCGGGGTGGTCCTACGCTGGCCGAACAAGTTTCGTGAATGCATCCGCCTTGCAGTCCGCAGCCCATTAGGCCCGCCGAACATGCACTTGGCGGGGAAGGACCGAATGTCTGCGTGCCGTGTCGCCTTCGCAGAAATGCTGGTTTCGTGGGCAATCCACCACAGCAATGAGGCACAAGGCGACCGCAGCGATGATGCGCTCCGAATGCCGGTGACCAGTGGTCACCGGCTGGGGGCCGTCAGAACTTCATGGTCACGCCGGCATAGACCGTCTCTTCCGTGCAACTGTTGTTGCTGGCGCCCCTGAACAAACAGCTTGCACTACGATTGTGATCGAGTCCGAACTTGTTCTGCCAATAGCGGTAGGCAACCCAAAGATCGACGAAGTGCGCGTATCGCGGTCCCCACAGCGCCTTGCTGGCATCGAACGTCAGTCGAATGGGTTCCGAGTTCAATGTCACGACGGTCGGCGTACTGACGACTGGATTTCTCTCGTAGCCTTTCGGGCCCTGCCAGGCGGCGCGGCCGCTGATCGACCAGAACTGCATGTTCTCCGGCAGGAAGCCGAGATCCATGTAGTAGTTGGCCTCCACGGACCATGTCACGTCGAAGCTTCGTTCGCCGTCGGCAAGACAGGTTGCACCAGGCGCGGGATACGCGACGCCGGCGCCGAACAGACCGCACTGAGCGAACGCGTTGCGGCTCGAATATTCCCAATAGGCGAGCGGCGCCACATTGAAGTATCCCTTGTACGGCAGGTCGAAGGCAAACTGGAGACCAGCGACAACCGCGCGCTTGGAATTTCCTAGAAAGCTGTTTTCCGTGTTCGCATCCATGCCGACCTGGAATGAAATGTTGTGAAGCGGCCCGATCGCAAACGCCTTGGTGTTGAAGATGTCGTTCCAGCCGAACGTCGACCGAAACAGACCGTAGATTTCCGTCATTCCGGCGCAACTGGCCGGCAGGCCGGAGACGCTGCTCACGATCGCCCCGGACGCGTTCGTCACACAGGGGTTGGCCGGATCGTTGTGATCCGACTTGAACATCGAAAGCGAGAGGAAATTGGTGCCGTACGTCCAGACGTCGAAATGCGTGAATGCGTACACCTGCTTCGCGGTCGTCCCGTTGATGACGCCGTTCGGCTGAACGCTGAAGAGACCAGGGTCTGTCGCCTTCGGCATCCACGCGTATGTCAGGCGATCGTCGATCACGAGGAAGAACGGAAGATCAGGCGTCTTCCGGGCGGACTTAATCGCGAGATCGTCCGCGCGGGCAACACTGTTTGATGCCACAGCAATCAGCACGAAAATCGCGGCAGTGAAGAATCGTTGAAAATCGAACATTGAGTGTTCCCCTGGTTTGAAAAGCGGGCGCTCGCAACCATTCGCAACGACGGCTTCGTCGTCACGGCTACAGTTCGAGCTCTTTACAAGGAGCCGTTCCCCGACGGCTGCATCCTCGCCCTGACTCAAGATGCACAGGCGACGCAGAGGCTAGAAGCATTTTGATTCGCGCAATGCGTTGCCTTTCGGATGACGCGCGATCGTCCTGCGATACGAGTCGCCGATGCGCGACAATGTCGGCGCGGCGGAAGTGTCGAGCATCCCGTTGATCTTTTCGTTGGTGACACCGGAAGAAGCAGAAGCGTTCGCGCGTAACGCGGCGCCGCTTCGCAAGGCGCGGCTAGAAGCGGACCATGTCCCGCCGCAGCTTCGCCAGAAAACGACTGCGCTTGTTCGCGGTCGCGACGTTCATGTGATAGAGTGCGTAATAGCGCACACGCGCCTTACCGCCGGTGAACCACGGCAAATACCGCTTGATGATCTTGCGCGGCGGATCGGCCATGCCGATCGCCTGCCAGCGCGGCCGGCCGTAGGTCGCGATGCCCGCGATGCGTTGGATGTGCTGCAGCATCGGCCTCGCATAGCCGGCATCGGACAGGTCGAGCGCGATGCCCGGGCCGAACATGCGGTCGAACCAGCCCTTGAGCATCGCCGGGGGCCCGAATGACCAGGTCGGAAACTGCACGATCAGCGCGTCCGCCGCCGTGAGACGCGCGGCATGGGCCTCGTTGTTGCGCCGGTTTCGCACGGGATCATGGTAGTCGCGGCGGCGCTCCGCGCTCAGGACGGGATCGAATCCCTCGGCATAGAGATCGAGCAGATCGACCGTGTGCCCGGCCTCGGCGAGCCCCGCAAGTGCTTCGCTCCGAATCGCGGCGTGAAAGCTGTCGGCGAGCGGGTGGCAATACACGTAGAGCACGTGCATCGCTCATCGCCTCGCACTGACGAAGCTCCGCATCTTACCGGGATTGAGCAGACCGTGCGGGTCGACCTCATGTTTGAAGCCGAGTTGATCCGCATCAGCGCGCTTGTAGCGGCTGCCATCCTCGATGGTGAAGACGTGCGGATTGGCGATGAAGACGCCGCGCTCCTCGTGCAGACGAATGATCTCGTTCAGGCGATCTGCTTCCGTGTAGCGGATCACCGGCAGGCCGCTGCACGTGACCCGGCCGCCGAAGCGAATGAACTCGATGTGCTGGAGGACTTCATCTGGAAACAGATCCCGCATCTCGGCGACCTTTTCCAGCACACGATCATGTGGGTAGAGACATTGCAGGTAGGTCACGGAGCGATCGCTCTTCAGGACCTGGAGCGTGGTGTGATTCCAGCAATATTCGTAAAGTGGCACCCGGCTCGGACTCTCATCGGTCGGCATCTCCAGCGTGATCGTGCCGCGGCCACCGAGAAGCGATCTGAAGCTCTCCAGTGACGGTTCGGCAATCATCGCCATCAGCACGCTTTTGCCCTCGGGGCAGTGCGGCTTCAGCGCTCCGAAATAGGAAGGCAACGGCCAGGTGATCGGCGCGAGAACCTTCTTTACGATCCCGTCGGCCAGGGTCGCCTCGTAGCCGAACGCCGCAGCCTCCATGAAATCATCGAAGGCGATCACGACGTCGATCCACTTCCAGGCAGGAGCGAGCGGCATTTCCAGCGCGGTGATGATGCCGGTGGTGCCATATGCCCGATTGATCTTCTGCGCCGCGTCGCCGCGCAATTCGATCACACGCGGCTCCTCTTCGAGGGTCACGATTCGCGCCGCGAGGATGTTGCCCGGCTCACGCAAGCCGCCATAGGTCACGGACCCAATCCCGCCCGATCCGCCCGCGACAAAGCCGCCGATCGTCGCCATGCGTTTGGTCGAGGGATGCAGCCGCAGCTCCCATCCCTCGGGCTGCGCGGCGGCGTCGATCGCATTCATCTTGGCGCCTGCCCCGACCCGGACCACACCAGGCTTGATCCACGCGATGCTGTCGAGCCCGGAGATGTCGAGAAGGACGCCGCCTTCGAGCGGCACGGCCTGCCCGTAATTGCCGGTGCCGCCTCCACGCACGGTGAGCGGCACCCGGTGGTGGGCGCAGACGGATGCGATCCGAACGACGTCGTCCTCGTTACGCGGCAGCACGATCAGGTCGGCTGACTTGCCGTCGAGCTGCTCATTCAGGATGGGGCTGTACCAGAAGAAGTCGCGCGAGCGCCGGCGCACGACCTTCTGCTCGGTGACGACAGGAATGTCACCGAGATCGGCGACAAGTCGGTCCAGCGCATCGACTGCGAGATCTGTCACGATCGGTCTTCCCTCGGAGCAAAGTGTGCGAGTTCGACCGAGATCGCCTCGGAGCTGGCGACGAAGCCGAAGCACTGGTTAACATTGTAGACGGTCGCGGCCATGCAGTAGTCGGGCGAGGTCGTGGCGGCGCAGTCCTCCAGGAGTATGCAGTCATAGCCGCGGAAATTCGCATCCTGCAGCGTGCAGAGCACGCATTGATCGGCGTTCACGCCTGCGAACATCAACGTGGTCACTCCGAGATTGCGCAGGATGCTGTCGAGCTCGGTGTCCTGAAAACCCGACATCCGATACTTCGCGACGTGGATGTCGGTCGGCTCGACGGCAAGCTCATCGACAACGGCTGCTGACCAGCTGCCCCGCTCCAGCACCTTCGCGCCCGAGCCCGGCAGCGGGTCACCTAGACCAATGCCGACGCCCGTCGGATTGTACACGTGCAGCAGTGACGGACTGAGATTGAGCCGGTCGGGCCGGTTGCCCCAGTTGAGCCAGATGATCGGCACCGACGAGTTGCGCAGGATCGGGAGCAGCCGGCGCAAGGGTTCAATCGGGCGACGCGCCGGTGTGACGTCAATACCGATATGTGCCAGCCATCCCTTGGGATGGCAAAAGTCGTTCTGCATGTCGACGATGATGATGGCGGTACGCGCGAGGTCAAGCGTAACCAGTTTGCCATGGGCCTGCACCGTCATGGGCCGCGGCAGCACCACTTTCCGCACCAGATTTGCGTGTCTCTCGGAAACCATCCAGCTGTTCAATCCGCTTGATCCGAGCGGCAACAAGCCCTCGTCCTGCACGGCCGGATCAGCTGCTGGCGCGCCCATCGGTCAAGACCCTTGCAGAACGCCGATGTCTTCGGCGTCGAGCTCCACCGGCTCGCCGCTGCGGATCAACTCGGAGAAGCCCTCGCTGGGGGTCATCACGGTGAGCGTGTAGAGCTTGCCGGCGCCCGTGTTCTCGATGACGTGCTCAGAGCCGGGATGCAGCAGGAGCGAGTCTCCCTTCTTGATCGGCAAGGATTTGCCGTCGCAACGCGCGATACCGACGCCGTGCAGCACGTGAAAGAACTCGTGTGCGGCGGCATGCTCGTTGGGGGGCGTTGCTCCGCCGGGCTTGAAGATCTCGATGACGAAGATGTTTCCGATCCGGTCCGTCACCTGATCGAACAGGACTACGAAATAGTTGGTGTCCTTCGGCGAGATGCGGAAGGCTTTCGCACGCGTGAGTTCGGCAACGCTGAACGACATATGGTGAAATCCCCTGGATGGTGCGCGTGTCGTCATCATGCATGTCGCATGCCCCAACATCACCTCAAAGCGCTTAGATTCGACAGACCCGTTGCCTTTTCGGCAACGAGCCGCCATCTTGCGAACCTCATTGGGGGCAACGATGCTTCACAGCCGGCTGCTGAACTATATCGACGAGGTTGCCCGCACGGGCTCGATCCGCAAGGCCGCGGACCGCCTGAATGTCGCCGCATCCGCGATCAGCCGCCAGATTTTGGCTCTAGAAACCCAGCTGGGAACGCCGATCTTCCAGCGTCTCCCCAAGAAGCTGATCCTCACGGCCGCGGGCGAAGTTCTTATCGGACATGTCCGCCAGACGCTGAAGGAGTTGACGCGCACTCAAGTGAAGATCGAGGAGTTGAAGGGTCTGCGCCGGGGCGAGATCACAGTGGCGATGATGAGCGGCCTCGCCTCGAACCTTGTTCCCAGCACCGTGAAGGAATTTCGAGTTGCCAATCCGCGGGTCAAGCTCAACCTGACGCTGTACAATACGGGAGCGGAGATCCAGCTCGCCGTTGCCAATGGTGAAGCGGACCTCGGCATCGGATTCGACTTCGGAAAGGACAGCAATCTGAAGGTTCTGGCACGCGGCGTCGGTCGGCTCGGCGCGGTCATGGCACCCAATCATCCGCTGGCGAAACGCACCAGCATCCGACTCAGCGATTGCACCGATTACCCGCTGGTCATCGCCGACAGCACCAGCGCGATCCGGCCCTATCTGGATGCGGCTTTCGGCCGCGTCGCGATCGACCTGCACCCGGCTATCGAGACGAACTCGATCGAGATCATGCGGCACGCCGTCATATTGAACGACGGCATTACTTTCCTGACGCCGTTTGACGTCGAGTCCGAGCGGCGCGCCGGCCGGCTGGCCCACGTGACCATTCGGGAGCTCTCCCAAGATGCGCAGGCCTTGATGCTGATCGGCCATATTCGCGGGACCAGCGCCATCGCAAGCGTATTGGCAGAGATGCTGAAGGCGATGATCCGGGACGTTGCCGGCTAAGGCATGGCCAAAACGGACGCTTGATCATCGCTATCCGCAGCGGCTGCGTTGCCAAAAGGGCAACAGAACAGACGAAATTAAGCACTTTTCACGTCGCTGCCGATATCCGACATTGATCAGCGCCACGCCGACCCCACGGACTCGGCGCGCGAGAGCACGATCATGCACGCTGGCGGCCAAAACGGAAAGTGACCGAGATGAAGCTGAAATCGCACTGGTGGTGGGACCTCTCTGCCGAGGACTTCCGTCACCTCGACATGGAAAAGATCGTCGCTGTTCTTCCGGTCGGCGCCGTCGAGCAACATGGACCGCATCTGCCCGTCCGCGTCGACACCGCCATCGTCGACGGCATCATGCAGCACGCAGTTGCGCGGATGGCCGACGACTTTCCGGCGCTGATCCTACCAACCATGTCCATCGGGAAATCGAACGAGCATTCCGCGTTTCCCGGCACGTTGACGCTGTCAGCGGAAACTCTCGGACGCCTCTGGTACGAGGTCTGCGAAAGCGTTCACAGAGCCGGGGTCCGCAAGGTCGTCTTCGTCAACTCACATGGTGGGCAGCCGCAGGTGATGGAGATCGTCTGCCGCGAGCTCCGTGTCAAGTTGGGAATGCTCGCCGTCTCCTCGCAATGGTCGCGCTTCACGGACATGTCCGACCTTTTCACTCCGACCGAACGCAAACATGGAATCCATGCGGGTGAAATCGAGACCAGCGCGATGCTTTATCTCCATCCCGATCTTGTCGACATGACCCTTGCCGAGGATTTCCGGTCCCTGTCCCAAACCATGGAGACGGAATGCGAAATCCTGATGCCGGAGAGCCAAGCGGTCGGATTCGGCTGGCAGATGCAGGACATCAATCCCAAGGGCGCCTGCGGCAATGCAGCCCTCGCCGACGACAAGCGCGGCCGGCAGGCAATCGATCGCGCGGCCAGTCGTCTGATCAAGCTGATCGCCGAGATCGACAAGTATCCGCTCACACGCATCAAGGCGTCCGCGGACGCTGCGTCGTAGACACCAGCAGCTCCGCGGCAGCAAGTCCTTCACATCCATAACTTCACTTCGACGGAAGTCTAAGCAGATGTCAGCACAGTCTTCCCGGCTATCCGTCCTTTCACCCCAGGTCGAGACATTGACGTTGAAGGACGGCACGCGGCTCGATGCGGATGTCTATCGCCCGGCGGCGCCAGGGCCATACCCGGTCCTGCTCCAGCGTCAAGCCTACAGCCGGCGCATTGCATGCAGCATCTGCTACGCTCACCCGGCCTGGTACGCCTCGCATGGCTATATCGTCGTGGTGCAGGATGTCAGGGGGCGCGGCACGTCAGAGGGGACATTCCGCCCCGGTGAAACCGAAGTCGAGGACGGCGCAGAGGCGGTCGAATGGGCGGCCCGCCTCGACGGGGCGAATGGCGACGTCGGAATGTACGGCTTTTCCTATCAAGCCTACAACCAACTGCTGGCGGCCGCGGGAGACTGCCCGTCCCTGAAAGCCCTGGCGCCGGCGATGGGTCCGTGGAATCCCGCGCATTGGGCCTATGAGAACGGCGCCTTGCAAATGAAGCACATGATCGGCTGGGGCATCCAGATTACGGCCGAAGCCGCACGGCGCGCGGGCGACGACGCGGCCTTCAGCGCGCTGCAAGCGGCGGGAAGCAACTTGCCGCTTAGCGGGCCAATCGCAGCAATGCCACAGCTGCTTCAGAAGTATCGGCACTATTCGCACGTCATGGACTGGCTCGAGACGCCGCCCGATTCACCGTATTGGGACAGCATCTCGCCGGTAACATATGTCGAGGCCATTCGCGCCCGCCGACTTCCAATGCTGTTCGTCGGCGGGTGGTTCGACCCTTTCCTTCCGGCCACGATCGAATCTTTCCGGGCCCTTGCAAGCAGCAACGAGAAAACGCGGCTCATTGTCGGCCCCTGGATCCATTTCCCGTGGACCCGCAAGGTGGGCGCGGTCGACTTTGGTCCGGACGCGCAACGCAACGTCGACGTCGATCACATCCGGTTCTTTGACCACGTTCTCAAGGGTATACCAAATGAAGCGGAACGCCATAGGACCAAGCTGTTCGACATGGGGCTGAAGGCATGGCGACAGCACCAGGCTCGGCCTGATGACACGTGGGCGCTCTTTCTGGGCGGGACGGGTCGAGCAGCCATGGACGTTGAGGACGGCACTCTCGGTCCTCGGTCGAACCCGGAGGACGACGTCGAGCATATCGTGCATGATCCCTGGCGGCCCGCACCGACGGTCGGAGGCTACTATGGCGTTCCGGCGGGGCCGGTCGATCGCCGGGTCGCCGATGAACGCGGCGATGTTCTGACTTTCACAACAAACGCTCTTGAAGACGCGATCGAGGTGGTCGGCGAACCCGAGGTCGAGCTCGAAGTGAGTTGCGACCGTCCGAGCTTTGATCTCTGCTGCGTCCTTTCACTCGTCACTTCTGACGGAAGGGTACTTCAGATCTCGAGCGGATATGCGCATTATCGTGTCGCGACCGCCGGTCGATACAAACTGAAGCTAACCACGACGTGCACGACGTCCAGGAGGGGTGATCGGTTGCGTCTCTCCGTCGCGGGCGCGGACTACCCGGCGTACCCCGTGAATCCGGGCACGGGCGAAGATCCGGTGAGCACCCCGAAGACACATGCTGTCGTGACCACAATTGCCGTCCATCATGGCCCATCGCGGCGATCGCTTCTACGCCTGCCTGTTGGGGGCGACGTCGAAATCGATTCCGATGGATTCCAGTTGCTTGTTTCTTGAGGACTCTCGGCGCTTCAGCAACTCAGTGGGACCCATCGAAGGCTCTCCCTTGCATTGGACTGATCAAGCCGGGGTGTGCTCGCTTGGACAAGCATGCAGCCGCTTTTGGGAAGGGTTCGGGGACGAAAGGCATCGCTCGAATGTTGACCGTACACCAGCCGAAACAATTCCCCGACGCTGGCATCTCACGGCACAAAATCGCACGAAATCGTAGTTTGGCGCAGAAGATCATACAAATGGCGGAGAGAATGTCAGTCAATCTCCATTGAACAATAAAGCATTTTCGACCTTCCGGGGCCAAAACCCACCATTTGAGCTACGGCCAGAAAATGGGTTTTTCGCCTACCGAGCAGGCTCAAATCCTGGACTCGCAACCACCGATACCGACATTCGGTGATGGTCGCCATTTGAGACAGCAGCCACATTGTATTCAGCTTGGAGGTCAGGAAATCTTGTAGTGTTTTCAAACGTCATTCTGACATTTTCGGCGTTTTTGGCCCATTGAGATCGTTGCGGAATTTCTCGTTGTCAGAATGACGGTTTGTCGGTTTCGTCGACGGAAATGGGCCACCTCTATTGCCGACCCGCCCAGTCTACGATTGCGCCCGCCTCGACGGGCACTTTGGCCTTCCAAGCCGCAATCGGAGCAGCCGCCCCCCGCTTCAGAGCGGCGATAACGGTAGCGGGCGCCGGCTCCGCGATGCTGACACCATTTGCGCGCATTCGCGCGTAGTTCTCGGCAGTGCGGCTTGCCAAGAGCTCAAACTGACTCTTTTCCGTCTCCGCGGCAGCCTGAGCGACCTGATCTTGAATTTCTTTCGGGAGAGATTCGAATGTGTCAGTCCTTACGAACGCGAGTGAAATCGGAATCGCATAATTGATCGGCGTGAAGTACGGCAGATAGTCCCAGAGTTTTCGTCCTGCCCCGCCATCGCCGGACGTAAGGATGGCATTCAGCTTGTGCTCCCTTACCTTCGCGATCGCATCGTTGAAGGGCAAGTATTCGGCCGTCGCACCCACTGCGCGCATCACCTCTGCCGAATTATAGTCGTACGTCCTTATGGCCAATGTAGGCAGGTCGTCAGCGCTGCCGAGTGGCCGATCCGACCACACACCCGTCGAGGGCCAAATGGTCATGTAGAGAAGCTTGAGGCCACGCGCCTCCAGCGCCTTCTCATACAGCGGGCGGGCCCTGGCGTTCACAGCCCTCGCCGCGTCGATGGATTGCACGACGAACGGCAGCGATGCTAGCCCGAATATGGCATCGGACGCCTCAAGCGGGCCGGCAAATGCATCGGCGCCTGCAATCCGTCGTTCCTGCGCGGCTCGCAGCATCTCGCCGGAGCTGATCCTGAGTTCATTATCGAAGGCGTTCACCGTCGTCACGAAGCCGTTCGTGCGTTCAAAGACAAGCTTGGCGAAGGTAGCAAGCCCAACTCCGGAAATATTGCTTTGCGGGTACTCGGTGGCCATCTGCCATCTCACCGGCTCGGATATGACCTGGTGCGAGCTCGCTTGCTGCGAAATTGTTTGGGCTGCCGCGGGGGCTGCAAGGAACGGCAAAGCGGCGGCGGCGGCGCGGGCCATCATGACACTCCGGCGGACCAGGGGATTGAGGAACGGCAGCTTTCCGAGAATCTTTGAGATCAGCATCGGAACTACTTCTCCGTGTTGCACCAGTCGTAGATGCTCAGGGCCAGGACCTTGATCGAGGTGTGGTAGTCGTCGATTGAAACGTATTCGTTGTCGGAGTGCATCACGGCCGTCGAGCCGGGGCCGAAGATCACGGTTGGTGTCGCCGCGTACTTGTTCAGGAATCGCGTGTCGGCAGCGCCTTGACGGCCACTCAATTCGGGCTCGCGCCCGACGATCTCACGGTAGTTCCGCTGCAATGTCTGAACGATGCCATGGTCCGATGGGATCTCCGAGGCTTCAGCGTCGTAGCCGACGAAACGAACCTTTGGCGGGTGATCCTTCATCCAGGGATCTTTGGCGGCCGCGGCGGCGACCTGCTCGACAAGGCTGCGCTTGACACCTTCGTGGTCTTCGCCGGGCACCGTTCCGATGCTGCCCTTCAGCAGACAGTTGGTCGGGAAGGCGCTCGGGTAATTTCCGGCCGAGAAACTTCCGATCATGCAGGGAAGCGAATCCAATGCGTTCGGATAGAGCGGGTGCTTCACTGTCGCAACGCGCCGGTCTTCCAATTCTTGGACGGCTTGCGCGATCTTATTACCGAGGCTGATCCCGCTCACGCCCTGGTATCGCTTCTGAATGCCCGCGGGCTTGCCGAGGATCTCGATCTCGAACCAGATCCGTCCGATGCAAGCGGGTTGAATCGCCAGATCGCTGGTCTCGCCTGAAATACCAGCGTCGGCGCTATAGCCCCTGATGACAGTGTCCAGCGTCCCGTGACCGCTCACCTCCTCATCGATCACGATGTTGATCAGGACGTCACCCTTCAACCTGACTCCCGCCGCTCCAAGCGCTTGCACAGCCATGATGTGGCTCGCCACGCCGCTCTTCATGTCGGCGGTCCCTCGACCGTATATGCGGCCGTCCCTGACGGAGGCGGACCACGGATTCTCGTCCCATCCTTCTCCGGCTCCTACCGGGATGACGTCGGTGTGCCCGTTCAGGAGGAGAGACTTGCCGCCGCCGCTGCCGGCAAGCCGCGCCACGATGTTCGGGCGCCCCTCATAACCCCGTTCGACAGGACGATAACCGGGATGCTTCTTCAGTTCGTTCCAGTCCGTCTCCCAGATATCGACGTCGAGACCCATGCGGCTCAGCACCTCGTTTAGATAGCGCTGGATCCTTCCCTCGTCGCCTGTAACGCTGGGAATCGCCACCATATCTCGCAAGAGCGTGATTGCCTTGTCGCTGTTGGCGTCGACCGCCGACAAAATTTTGGCTCGCTCACCATTTTTGTTCATCTTGGAAACTCCAGTTCGGACCGTATTCGAGGCTTATGATTGTCAATAAATCTGATCAATTGTCGGCTTGGAGCACTTTGCCTTTGGTTTCCGGCAGAGCGAGCGCCGCCAGAAAGAAGATTCCATACGCGGCGGAGGCGAATACCGCGATTGCGGCCGACAGCGGCATCGATGACGAAACGGCACCGACAATCGCTGGGAAAAGCGCTCCGACGCCGCGGCCGAAATTGTAGCAAAATCCTTGCCCCGATCCGCGCAGCCGCGTCGGGAACAACTCCGTCACGCGCCCATTCCAGAAAAATAGCCCGAGCCGAAGAAGCCCAGCGGAAAGCCGAGGAGCCAAAGAATGTCGTCGGGCAGCGGCGCCTGCGTGTACGTAACAATCACCGCGATCGCACCCATGGAGAAGATGATGAACAGAGGCCTGCGTCCCAACCGGTCGGCAAGCCAAGCGCCGACCAGATATCCAGCAAAGGAGCCGATGATGAGTGTGGCGAGGTAACTGGTGGATCCAACAATGGAGAGGTGCCGCTCCGTTGTCAGAACTCGAGGAAGCCAGGTAGTGATGGCGTAGTAGCCGCCCTGACAGCCGGCACAAAGGAGCGAGGCGAGAACTGTTGTTTTGAGAAGCCCGCCTCGAAAGATGTCGAGTGCGCCGGTCGTCTCGCCGACTTCCGCAGATTTGCCGCGCGCCTGAACCGCGACTTCCGGTTCCTGCACATTGCGGCGCAGATAGAGAACGAACAAGGCGGGAAGTGCACCAAGTGCGAACATGCAGCGCCATGCCTGGTCCGGCGGAAGCGCAGTGAACAGGATCGCCTGGGCAAGGACAGCGGCTCCCCAACCAATCGCCCAGCCTGATTGAACCGATCCGACGGCACGACCCCGGTATTGGGCTCGGACCGTCTCCCCCATCAAGACCGCGCCAGCCGCCCATTCGCCGCCAAAGCCAAATCCGAGCAGGGCGCGAGCGACCAGCAGTTGTTCAAAATTTTGAGCAAAAGCACAAAGGAGCGAAAAAAATGAAAACCACAGAATGGTCAATTGCAGCGTTTTGACACGCCCGATGCGATCGGCAAGGGAGCCGGCGAACCAACCGCCAACCGCCGACGCCAGCAATGTCACCGTTACAGCAAGACCCGCGGCTCCCGGCGAAACCTGCCAAGTCGCAATGATCGTCCCGGCGACCAGCGGATAGATCATGAAGTCGAGCCCGTCCAAGGCCCATCCCGTCCAGCACCCCCAAAAGGTCCGGCGCTCCCGTGTTGTCATGTCCTTGTAGAAGGCGAGAAGACCTGAATTCGTATCGACGGAAATCGAGGTCGGCGTGACCGAACCTCTGGTGGACAGCTGTGTCACGATGCTCTCCCATTCTGTCGCATTTACTGCTTAGGCCTCGTCGGTCTTTGCCATCGGACTTCCGAAGAGTCGGGGCAATCGCTAAGCGACGCTGCCGTTTCGATCCGACAGGTGATTGAATATTGCAAGACGGGTGCAATTTGTGCTCTTTCTTCGGGCCAAGGGCGCAAAGAATTCTCGCAGAGAGCATCGATCATGGCGAAACCGGCGTTGGACGCAGCAGACAAGCGAATCCTGCGACAGCGTAACAACGTCAGGCCACATCGTGAGATTGCTGACGAGGTTGGACTCTCCGTTGCGGCGGTCGCTCGAAGAATTCAGCGGCTGCGCGAGACAAAGATCGTCACTGCCGATGTCAGCATCGTCGACCAAAGTGCTGTCGGACGACCGCTGACCCTTATTGTCGAGGTGGCCAGCGAAAATGAGCGCCTGGATCTTCTCGATGACATGCGGAAACGCTTCGCCGAATGTCCGCAGGTACAGCAGTGTTACTACGTGACGGGAGAGGTCGATTTTGTGCTGATTTTCAATGTTCGGGACATGGACGAATATAACGCCCTCACCCGCGAGCTCTTCTTCGATGCTGGTAACGTCAAGAGCTTCCGAACTTTCGTTTCGATGCGCCGTGTCAAAACCGGCAGCGTTGTGTTGCTCGGCGAACAGGAATATCCGTGAGGGAGTTCGTCTGCGAGAAATCCTTGCAGAGAACTCCCAATTTGCAAAAAACGCGCGAATGACGCCTTAAAAACGGGCGCAATGCGCGAACGGGATGGAATAGAATGCCAGGATACCCACCAGGCCTTGGACTGCCAAGCCTCAATCCACCGGGACATCCCTTGAAGCTGATCCGAAACGAACATCCGCAGCATAACACAAGTCTTGACGCCGCGGATGCCGACACGTTGAGTATCGCAGCAGCCCATCAAGTCGAAAACTTCCTCGTGCGCCGCACGAACTACGAGCCGACTCCACTCCATCGATTGAATAATCTCGCCGTTGAGTTGGGTGTCGGCGATATCTTGATCAAAGATGAAGGCCTCCGTCTTGGGCTTGGCAGCTTCAAAGCTCTGGGGGGCTCCTATGCGGTGATACGTCTTGTTCTCGAAGCGGCCTCTCGATGTCTGGGGCGACCGGTCGGCATCAACGAACTGAACAGTACTGACGTACGAGAGACTGCCAATCGAATGACCGTCGCCTGCGCGACCGACGGCAATCACGGCCGATCGGTTGCGCACGGAGCTCAACTCGCCGGAACCAAAGCCGTGATCTTTGTCCATTCCGGGGTCAGCGCTGAGCGTGTCGCTGCCATCGCCGGCTATGGCGCGGAGATCATCCGCGTCGATGGAAACTATGATGACTCGGTTTCTGAAGCGTCACGCATATGCTCAGAGCGCGATTGGATCGTGGTTTCCGATACATCCTGGCCTGGCTATGAACGGATTCCCGGCCTCGTCATGCAGGGCTACACCGCCATCATAAGCGAGGCATTGCGTCAGATGCCCGATCCTCCGACACATCTCTTCATTCAGGCGGGCGTCGGGGGCGTCGCGGCCGCTTTGGCGGGCCATTTTGCCATCGTCCTCGGCAAAGAGCGTCCGACGGTCGTGGTGGTGGAGCCTGACCGCGCCGCATGCGTCTACGAAACGGCGCGAGCAGGTCACCCCGTAAAGATCGACCAACGTGAGCCGACGGTAATGGCCATGCTCGAGTGCTACGAGCCATCGCTCGTCGCTTGGCGCATTCTGACCCGAGTTGCCGATGCATTCATGACCATCGAGGAGAGTGATGCCATCGATGTGATGAAGCGTCTCGCATACCCAGCATTCGGGGATCCGCCAATCGTTGCCGGCGAGAGTGGTGGCGTCGGTCTTGCTGGCCTGATTCGTATTGCCCGGAACAACGAAGCAAGAGCGAAGATCGGACTAAGCGGCAATTCGCGGATCTTCGTTATCAATACTGAAGGCGCGACGGATCGCGAACTCTATTTACGCCTGACCGGCCTTGCGCCAGATCACGTCGGAAAAGTTGCCTAGAAATGTCAGGATCGCGTCACGGTCCGACGACAAACATCAAAGTTTTCATGGCCGTCGACTTCTCACATTCGATCCATCGGCAGATTTTATGATGCGCCGCGTTGCCACGCGAAAGCTTTCCACTGCGTAAATCTTCGCAAGCCTTATGTTCGACCTGTCCTATTTTTACGCCATCGTCGCCGATTTCCGCATGCGCGTTCAGTACCTCTTCTCCAAACCAAGATATTTGGTTTTGATGCGCTCGCACCTCAGTCGGCCTGAGCGGTGCGGGGAACACGACAGCTAGCGCAACCACCGATACCGACATTCGGTCCAAGTTGCGATTTGATCCCTGCGTCCCGAACGCAGTGAGTATCTTCTAAGCTATTGATATTTCTTGATGCCGCGGTCGTTTCCGTCCCGTTTTGTTCACGGTCGTTTCACCTAATTCGTTGCGGTTTCGTTGCGGCGTTCCTGAAGAAGAACGGCTCAGCGAGGCAGAGATAATCTTAGGGGCGCATGATGGGGCTGGAGCGAAATTCACTGACCAAGCGCCGAAGACAAGCGGTCCCGCGCCGCGTGTTAGACTGTCACACTCCGCTGCGATCTGTCGGGGGTTCGAGTCAGTAGACCGCTACAGCCTAAAACCCACTAGTGTGGAGGCGCTGTTCTCTTACTGGAGGGCAGCTTAACTCCCGACCTCGCGCCTTGATAGCCCGCCAGAAGCCGCCGTTCTTACCCGGTCCACGCACGCCCGTGTGTCGACCTAAAATTCACGGTTCCGACGGAGCGACTGATTTAGAGGCGTGTGATTTCGTAGGAAAATCAAGGTCATCCCGACAAACGGATCACTCAACCTGCATTGAACCCGCAATAGATTTCTTTTCTGTCGAAATAAATTGTCCCGGACAGAAAGGGCTGTAACCTCGCAATGTCGCCATCTCGGAGCATGCGAACAGCGGCGATTCATGCGCGATCCACTTGGCCTAGGCAAAGTTCAAACCCTGAGGCGCTGCCAGCGGTATCGACACCCAGTTCACGTTGCGATTTAACGGGGGCCCTTCGTCCTTGGTCGCCTCACGATCGCGTTCCCGACGTCGACCAGGAAGTTCGTTGAATAGGCAAAGAAGCCCCCGGCCCCGTCCACGGGCGGCGCCATTTCTGACGACACTCACCTGGCAGCAATCCCCCTGCAATGGGATCAATCGCTCTGGGGCAGCGCCGCGCGCGCTCACTATCATCAATGTATCGCCGCCAGCAACGGCAGGAGAGACAATGATGGCCTGGAAAAGCCTCGTCAGCCAATCTGCAACACTCGCATCACGGCCGAGAGTCCTTCGAACCACCTTTATGTGCGCGCTTTCAGCCACTGTTCGTTTCACCTCGACGGCGGACGGATCGACGATTCCGGTGCAACCGGCTCACATACACCATCACTTGGTTTCAACCATAACCGGGGACGGGGCGCCGATCTTCTGCAGGCGGTGGAGGCCGATGCCGGCCCAGCGGATTGTCTTTCAAAGCCCGAGAGGCTGCCGCGCGTGGCCGCTTCGGCAAGACGCCGGAGGATCGCAATGACCCGGTCCCCAGTCGTCAGGCCTGCGTCGATCGTCGACGCCATGAAAGCGATAGCCGGTGCTTCGCCAAAGGCACGCGCGAGCTTTGCCAGCGGCCGCTGTGTCCGGGGGACCTACATCCCCTCGGATCGAGCCGACGAGGTCACAAAGTCCCGGAGTTTCACAAGACCATCACGCGTGCTGGCGCGCTTCTCGGTGGACGGCGCTCCCCGTGGACCAGAGGCCAATCTCATGCTGCGCGGCTTCAGCTTCAGACTGGGCGACGCCGAGCATTGCTCCGACATCCTCACTCAGAGCGCTCCGGTTCATTATGCGAGGACGCTCGATCAGACGCTGGCGTATCTCGCCGCGCGCATGCCCGCACCCGACGGAAGGCCTCATCCGGAGAAACTCAAGGCGTTCTCCACCGCCAATCCCGAGTCGTCGCATCAGGCAAGGTATGTGGCCGCCCATCCGCTTCCCGCGAGCTTTGCCGATACCACCTACTGGGCCGTCCACGCCTTTCCCGCAACAAATCGGAGTGACGAGACACAGTTCATCAAGTTCAAGGTCGTCCCGGTGGGCAACCAGGCTGCCCCGACGGAAGACGCCAAAACGAAGCCCGGAGACTTCCTGCACGACGATCTGGAAAGCCGGATCGCAGCACGCGATATCCGGTTCAGCCTGATGGCGGTCCTCGGCCGTCCCGGGGACCCCATATTGGATGTCACGATCCGATGGCCGGACGAGGATCGCCGGGACACGGTGCGCCTCGGAACAATCGTGATCACCGCAATCGAAGCGCGCGATGCATACGTCTTCGATCCGGCGGCCCTCGCCGAAGGCATCGGGTATCCCCCCGACGAGATCTTTGCGGTCCGCCGCGCCGCCTACCAGATCTCACGGGCGCGGCGCCGCTGATCGCATGATCAGCTTTCGCTTTCCCTGGCGACCTGCACTTCACGGCGCCATGCCCCGGGGCTGGCGCCGACTTGCGCCGAAAACACCCGCGTGAAGTGGCTTTGATTGGCAAATCCGGCCGAGATCGCAATTTCGGACAGCGACAGGTCTCGCGCGGCCATCAACTGCTTGGCCGCGTTCACACGCTGGCGCAGCAGCCATTGGTGCGGCGGCAGGCCGGTCGAGATTCGAAACGCGCGCGAAAAATGACTGACGGAGAGGCCAAACTCGGCCGCGATTAGTTGCAATGAAAGCGTCCCGCCGAGGTCGGAGTCGAGCCGTTCGCAGGCGCGCTTCACCTGCCATGGGGCAAGACCGCCGCGAGCCAGCGCACGGATGGTTCGCAGCCCACCATAGGTTTGCGCGACATGCGCGGTAAATGCGAGCATCGTGTAATCGATGAAGAGCTGGTTGGTCTCATCTGGCCGGCGCAAAGCTTGCAGGATCCCCCCACCGATATGACGGATGACGGGGTCGTCATGACCGGCACCGAGTTGAGCGGGGAGTTCACCCACGCGCGGTGCGTTGGACTGCTCAGCGATAGAGTCGAGCGCCGTGCGCGGAAGATAGAAATGGAGCGCGTGGAATGGCTTGTTGATGATGAAGCGCACATCGTTCTTCATGTCGTACAGATATGTTGCACCCGCACGGATATCGGCCTTGATCGCACGCCTGCCGCGCTCCCAGGTCTCACAATTCGGGTCATCGTAAAGCATCAGGGTGACAACATTGGCATCTTGAAGGCCCATCTCGCCGGAGACGCCTTCAGCGGGCGCATCATCCCGGGTCTCAGTAACGGCTATCTCGGCGTTACGAAGCGAACGCGTGATCAACGAAACCGGTTCTTGCTCCAGATGAAAAAACCGCTTCACGGTCTGACCGTAGAAACCTGACGATTTCATACGCACCACCCCTTTGAGTGGAGTTGCACGGAACGCGTGATCATGATCAACCAAAGGTCACGACCATTGCGATGAGCACGAAGCAGCCGTCCGGGACCGCCCGTGATCACATATCACCTTCGGAGTCGCCACTGCCTCGCGGCGCCATGCCGCGGGGCTGGCGCCGACTTGCTCCGAAAACACCTTCGTAAAGTGGCTTTGATTGGCGAAGCCGGCCGATATCGCAATTTCCGACAATGGCAGGTCCCGCACGGTGGTCATCAACTGCTTGGCCGCCTCCACGCGCCGGCGCAGCAGCCATTGGTGCGGCGGCAGGCCGGTCGAGATTCGAAACGAGCGCGAAAAATGACCGACCGAGAGGCCAAACTCGGCCGCGATCAGTTGCAATGAAAGCGTCCCGCCGAGGTCCGAGTCGAGCCGTTCGCAGGCTCGCTTTACCTGCCAAGGCGCAAGACCGCCGCGCGCCGGTCCGGCAATGCTTTGCAGCCCGCCATAGGCCTGGGCGATATGCGCGGTGAACGCGAGCATCATGTGGTCGATGAAAAGCTGGTTGGCCTCGCCCGACCGACTCAGTGCTTCCAACAGCACTGCCCCGATATGACGCATGACCTGGTCGTCGTGGCCGAAGCCGAACTGGCACGCGAGATCACCAATGCGGGGCGCGCGGGATTCCCTCGCGATTTCGTCAAGTGTTGAACGCGGAAGATAGAACTGGAGGGAATGGAACGGCTTGTCGATAATAAATCCCGGATCGCTCCTGAGGTCGTACAGATATGTTGTACCGGCTCTGACATCGACCTTCGTAACGCACTTGCCATGGTCCCAGAGCTCGCAGTCCGGGTAATTGTGAAGCTTAAGACTGACGAGATAGGCCTCGTCCGCCACCGAGCCGGAACGGCATGGCACGGGGTTATCATCTTGGGTTTCGGTGACCGCGAGGTCGATGCCGCGCAGTGAACGCGTGATCAGCGAGGGCGGCGCGTCCCTCAGGCGCAACTGCTGCCTGACCCTCTGTCCGAAGGTGCTTGCCTGAGCCATTTGTTCGGACCATTCGCAGCGTTTGATCGGGGCCGCCCCCTCGCTGCCGCCACCATCTCGCGGCGCATTATCAGGTATCCGGGTGCGGAGGTCTAGGTTGGCGGCGGCGCGAAACGCGATTGTGAGCATCGGCGGCCGTGACTGTCACAAAGCGATTTTGGAAGCGATTTCAATATCAAACCCACCTGACTGCGGACCTTCGCCTCCCTTCACATAAAGGGCGCGCCGGCACGCTTTGAGCAGATTCAGAAAAGGCGCGGCCGTTTTGGGAAAGACCCCGTAGTTCTACGCGCCTAGAACGCCGTGGAGAAACTCGCGACGCCCAACGGTACCGCACAGGGAAACGATGGCTTCACGCCAGCCCACAAGTCACCCCGGCGACGCGAGTGCACATCTCCTCTGAAGGCGCATCTCCATGAGCGAACCGATCTCGCGTGATTCTGCGCATGAAAATCCGTCGGCCGCGTCCAGCGCGAGCCAACGCCAATTGCGGAATGCCGAGCAGCGTTCCGCCGACGCGGAGATGGCGCGCGTCCTCCACACCGAACCGGTCCGCATGGCACTCGACCCCTCCGGGGCCGCGATCGCCCACTGGAAACATGACCCGTTACACGATGTCGTCGAGCCCATGAGCGACCACGTCATCATGGCTTACAATGGCCGGGTGCAGCACGTGGAGCGGCGCTCCGGAAGATCGATTGCGAAGGGAACGTTCCGTCCCGGAGCCGTGATCATTATTCCGGAAGGGTCAAGCTCGCGGTGGGATATTCCGAAACCCGTGGACGTCGTTCAGCTCTATCTGCCGACCACAACGCTCGCGCGCGTGGCCCGCGAAGCCGACACGGCCACTGCGGTCGATCTCCTGGAGCGAACCGGGCATCCCGACCCCGTTACATCCCGATTGCTCCTGAGCGCGACCGACGGGCTGGAGGGCAACTCCGCCCTCGATACGCTGTTCAGGCATCAGCTCATCGACCTGCTCGCGACGCGCCTGCTGGCTACGCACACCGCCTCGCCCACCGCGTTCCAGCCGACCATCGGCGGGCTTTCGCCAAACGTCCTGCTTCGCGCCATCGAACGCTTGCGTTCGGACAGCGACGCCGACGTCTCGCTTGCAGCCCTCGCTTCGGATGCCGGCCTGTCGCGCTCCCACTTCTGTCGCGCCTTCAAGGAAAGTACCGGGCTCTCTCCTCACGCATGGCTGAGGCAATACCGCCTCGAGCAAGCCATGAACATGCTGCGCGACACCGATACATCGATCGTGTCGGTGGCGGCCGAGCTTGGCTATGCCTCGCAGACGGCATTCGCGGCCGCCTTCAGGCGGTTGACCGGAGAAACCCCGACCGATTGGCGACGAGGCGCGCGGTAGCAACGCGAGGATAGCTTCATGAAGAAACCGATCGTGAACGATCCCCTGGAGGCTCTGCTTGGCGCACCCGCTGCGCACCACGACGGGTCGCCGGCCGCCCAGCGGCACGCCGCCGAAGTGGAGATGGCGCGCGTGCTCAAGACCGCGCCGCTGCAGATGGCGTCAGACCGTACCAATGGCGCCATCGCGCATTGGAAGCACGGGGCTCTGCATGACGTGGTCGAGCCGATGACCGACCACGTCATCATGACCTACCCCACGGGCGTTCAGCGTCTGGAGCGGCGCACCGGGAAATCGCTGGCAACTGGAACGGCGCGTCCCGGAGTCGTGACGATCATTCCGGCGGGTTCAAGCGCGAAATGGGATATTCCCGGCCCTGTCGATGTCATCCAGCTCTATCTTCCGCGCACGACACTCGAACGCGTAACCCGCGAAGCCGACGCATTCGCTCCCGGCGATCTCCTGGAACGGACGGGGTATCCCGACGCCATCACATCAAGCCTGCTGATGAGTGCGGCGGATGTGCTGGACGGCAATTCGTCCCTGGATGCCCTGTTCAGACATCAATTGACGGATCTCCTGGCCACGCGTCTCCTGGCTGCGCATACCGGCAGGCCAACGACGTTCGAGCCGGCCATCGGTGGGCTGTCTCTTCATGCTCTGCGTCGCGCGATCGAACGCCTGCGCTCGGGCAGCGATGCTGACGTATCGCTTGCCGCGCTGGCATCGGACGCCGGTCTATCGCGCTTCCACTTCTGCCGCGCCTTCAAGGAGAGCACCGGGCTTTCGCCTCACGCCTGGCTGCGCCAGCAGCGGCTCGAGAGGGCCATGAGCATGCTGCGCGATACCGACGCATCAATCGAGTTGGTGGCCGCAGAGCTTGGTTACGCTTCGCAAACCGCGTTCACGGCGGCGTTCAAGAAACTGACGGGCGACACCCCGAGCGAATGGCGTCGTCGCATGCGTTAACAGCAATCTCTCTGCAACCGCGTCAATCGCGCTGGCGCGGCCGCAGCTCCGATCCCGTAGATTTGCGTTATCGAACATCGACAATGGACGGAGACGAACAATGGCCTGGAAGCACTGTGTCGCCCTCCTTGCAATCGTACCGCGACGGAGGGTCATCGCGACCGCGCTGGTGTACGGACTGTCACTCAGCGTGCGCTTCACTTCGGCAACGGGCGAGGAAGTCGAAATTCCGACCCTGGCCACGACGTCGATCGTCACCAGAGACGGCACCTCCGTCATGCGCGATGGCTGGCCGTTGAGGGCCAGTGAGCCGATCACCCTGCAGCTCGCCCGGTCGATGACCTCGCGCGGCTGTCACGCCTCCTGCGAACGTCCAACGATGCTAACGCCGGACTGCAGCGCTCCGTAAGCGCGCGACAATTTTCGTTTCACGTCTTTCGCGTCGTCACCGATCACGACAAGCCATCCCCGGATGCGGGAGCGGCAACGGTGACGCGCGCGTGGGTTCGAGAAGTCAAACCAGAGGAGTAGTCACATGAGACTTGTCATCATTGGCGCCGGCTTCGCCGGCATGTACGCCGCACTTTCCGCCGCGCGCCTGCGCGACATCCAGGGCGTTTCGCCCGAAGAACTCAAGATCGCGCTGGTATCGCCGGAGCCGACGCTCGTGGTCCGCCCCAGGCTCTACGAATCGAAGCCCGAGACCCTGACGGCGCCTCTCACGGATGTCCTCAAGGCCATCGACGTCGTCTATGTGCAAGGCAGCGCAGAGACGATCGACACCCAGTCCCGCGTGGTGGGAATCGTCGCCGCCAAGGGTGCGAAGAAGAGCCTGTCCTACGATCGGCTTGTCGTGGCCACCGGCAGCCGGCTGGCTCGTCCGAATATCCCGGGCCTTGCCGAACATGGTTTCAGCGTCGATCAGCTCGACGATGCGATTGCCCTCGACCGGCACCTGCATGGCCTGGCCGACCGGCCGGCATTGAACGGGCGGGACACCGTCGTCGTGGCCGGCGGCGGGTTCACCGGCATCGAGGCGGCTACCGAGTTGCCAACGCGGCTTCGCGCCATTTTCGGCAAGGACGTCAAGCCGCGCGTCATCATCGTCGACCGCAACAGCGCGATCGCTCCCGCCATGGGCGAAGGCCCCCGCCCGCTCATCGAGGACGCCCTGCACAAGCGCGGCGTGGAGACCCGGCTCGGTGCCGGTGTCGCCTCGCTCGACAAATCGGGCGTCACGTTGACCTCAGGCGAACACATCGAGACCGAGACCGTGATTTGGGCGGCCGGCATTCGCGCGGCTCCGTTGACTGCACAGGTACCCGCCGAGCGCGACAATTCCGGCCGGCTGCTGGTCGACCGTGATTTGCGCGTGCCGTCGGTACCCGGCGTCTTTGCCACCGGCGATGCCGCCCGCGCCGCCTGCGACGATGACGGCAATTTCGCGCTGATGTCGTGCCAGCACGCCACGCGAATGGGCGCCTTTGCCGGCCACAACGCCGCCGCGGAACTGCTCGGCGTTCCGACCAAACGCTACCACCAGGAGAAATACGTCACCTGCCTCGACCTCGGCGAAGCCGACGCGGTGTTCACCCGCGGCTGGGAGCGCGAGGTGACGATGGCCGGCGACACCGCCAAGAAGACCAAGCAGGAGATCAACACCGTCTGGATATATCCGCCGAAGGCCGAGCGTGCCGCCGCCCTTGCCTCGGCCGATCCGGAGCGTGTCGGCGATGTAAGCGGCTTCTTCTAGACCATCGCGCGAAGCAGGCCGCGCTCCGCGCTGGCTGCGCGGCCTGCCCAAACAAGACCAGCCAGCACCAACCATGTAACAGGAGAGAAACATGAACCTGCACGACCCCTCACACGCCGGTAAACTGGTGCACGATGATTTGGTTCCGTCACGCTACGCGCTGCGGATCGGCGAGATTGACGTGATGGTGGTCAGCGATGGGGTGCTGACGCTGCCAGGCGCAATGTTGGCCCACAACGCTGAACCGGCCGTCCGCGCAGCTTGGCTGAACGACAATTTCCTGCCACCGGACGCTTTCGATTGGGCGCTGAACGTGGTCGTCGTGCGCAGCGGAGGCCGGACCATCCTCGTCGACGCCGGGATGGGCGCGGAGTTCCCCTTGCCACGAGCCGGGCAATTGATCCACCGCCTGGAGGCCGCCGGCATCGATCTCGCATCGGTAACCGACGTGGTGCTCACTCACATGCACATGGACCACGTTGGCGGACTGCTTGTCGACGGGGTGAAGGAGCAACTGCGTCCGGACCTGCAGATCCACGTGGCGGCCGCCGAGGTCAAGTTCTGGGAGTCGCCCGATTTCTCCCGCGTCTCCATGCCGGACGGCTTCCCGGATGCGCTTCGGGCGACGGCCAAACGGTTCGTGAAAGAGTACCGCAGCCAACTACGGCTCTTCGAGGATCAGCACGAAGTGGCGCCGGGCGTGGTCATCCATCGCACCGGCGGTCACACCCCCGGGCACAGCATAGTCCGCCTGGCGTCCGGCGGCGAGCGGCTGACATTCGCCGGAGACCTCGTGTTCGCAGTCGGGTTCGAACACCCCGACTGGCATAACGGCTTCGAACACTACCCCGAGGAGGCGGCCCGCGTTCGTATCGGTCTTTTGCGAGAGCTGGCTGAGACCGGCGGGCTGCTGGTGGCCACTCATATGCCGTTCCCATCCGTCGGCCACGTGGCCGTCGCGGGCGACGCCTTTCGTTGGGTACCGGCCTTCTGGGATTACTGACCGTTTGCCGGGCTAGTGCCGACAAGCGCGCGCAGCAAGCGCTTCATCCGATACGGGCCGTGTTTCCTGCGCCAAAGCGCGGCCCGTTCACCCAAAACCCTTTCGGAGCTCGACCTTGATGAAACACGAGACCGTCCGCGCGAGCGCGTTCGCGATGCCGCTGACGAACCCGGCTTTTCCACCCGGCCCGTATCGCTTCGTCAACCGCGAATACTTCATCATCCAGTACCGGACCGATCCCGAGGCGCTGCGCCGGATCGTGCCGGCACCGCTCGAGCTCACCGAGCCGGTGGTGAATTACGAATTCATCCGCATGCCTGACTCAACCGGCTTCGGCGATTACACCGAAAGCGGTCAGGTCATCCCGGTGTCCTTCCGGGGCGAGACCGGCAGCTTCACGCACCAGATGTTTCTCAACGATCATCCGCCCATCGCCGGCGGACGCGAGCTGTGGGGCTTCCCGAAGAAACTGGCGCAGCCGAAGCTTGCGGTCGAGACCGACACGCTGGTCGGCACCTTGAACTACGGTTCGGTCCGCGTTGCCACCGGTACCATGGGCTACAAACACCGCACGCTCGACGCTGATCTGGAAGCCCGAAAGCTCGCTGGCCCCAACTTCCTGCTCAAGATCATCCCCCATGTCGACGGCACGGCACGCATCTGCGAACTGGTGCGCTACCACCTCGAAGACATCACCGTGAAAGGCGCATGGACCGGGCCCGCCGCGCTGGACCTGTGTTCGCATGCCCTGGCTCCCGTCGCCGAGCTGCCGGTGCTTCAGGTCCTGTCGGCCAAGCACCTCGTTGCCGACCTGACGCTGGGACTTGGCACTGTCGTCCACGACTACCTGGCACCTGGCGCCGCCGTGCGCGGACCCGGGTCCAAAGTTCTGATCGAAGCGAACGTCGGCTGATCGGATCGGCCATCATGCAAGGAGTCCTGGCAATGCTGAACGTGATACGTGAACAGACTAGTCCCGCGCCGCAACAGCAGGGCAACGTGCTGCCCTATGATGTCGTCGCTCTCGTGCTGCAAGGTGGCGGCGCGCTCGGGGCCTATCAGGCCGGAGTCTATGAGGGCCTGCATGAGGCTGGCATCCGGCCGAACTGGCTGGCCGGCATTTCGATCGGCGCGCTCAACGCCGCCATCATCGCGGGCTCGCCTGAAGGCGAGCGGGTACAGCGGCTGCGCGAATTCTGGGAGACCATCTGCGCCTTTTCGATCGAGTGGCCCGCCGGCGAAGGGCTCGCCAACGCCTTGCCCTTTGCGTTCGACATCGGCTCGGTGCGCAACGCGATGGCGGCGACGCGGGCCCTGGTGCAGGGCCAGCCCGGCTTCTTCAAGCCACGTTTCCCCTCACCGCTCTGGTCCCCGTTCTCGGGCGATGCGGCGACGAGCTTCTACGATACGGCGCCGTTGCAACAGACGCTGGAGCGACTCGTCGACTTCGACCGATTGAACTCGGGCGAGATGCACGTCAGCGTCGGCGCAGTCAACGTCCGCACCGGCAACCTGACCTATTTCGACACTGCCGAACGTCGTCTGGGACCGAAGCATTTCATGGCGTCAGGCGCCCTGCCGCCGGGATTCCCCGCGGTCGAAATTGAAGGCGAGCACTATTGGGATGGCGGCGTCGTCTCCAACACGCCCCTTTCCCGCGTGCTGTCCGGCGAGCCGCGCGACACGCTGACGTTCCAGGTCGATCTCTGGTCGGCGATGGGTCGCGTTCCCCACGACATGATGGAGGTGTCGAGCCGGCAGAAGGACATTCAATATTCCAGCCGGACGCGCGCCATTACGGACCACATGACGCGGATGCAGAAGATGCGTCAGGCATTGCAGCGGACGATGGAGAAATTGCCGGCAAATGCAAAGAACGATCCGGAAATCCGAGCCATTGCCGATCTGGCCCGCCACCGCTCCTACAACATCATCCACCTGATCTACCAGTCCAAGATCTACGAGGGCCACTCCAGGGACTACGAGTTCGGGTTGAGCGCGATGCGTACGCATTGGCAGAGCGGGCTGGATGACATCCGCCGCACGCTGGCCGAGCCACGGCGTCTCGATCGGCCGGCACCTGAGCTCGGCATGGTCACCCACGATGTTCATCGCCGCGATTGAGCTTTAGCCCAACCTTCAGGTCCAGGAGAACGCCATGTCGACCCTTTCCTTTGTTTCCGACGAAAAAGCCCAAACCCGGCTTCGTCCGTCCCGGCAGGCGATCCGGCGGGCGGCGCTCGCGTTTGTCGCGGCGCTCGGCGTCGCTGCGGCCGCCGGGTTCGGCCACTACTACCTCACCACCGGCCGCTATCTTGAAACGACCGACGACGGCTATGTCAAAGCCGATTCCACGATCGTCGCGCCCAAGGTTTCGGGTTACATCGGCGAAGTCCTCGTTGCCGACAATGAGCCGGTCAAGGCCGGGCAATTGCTGGCGCGAATCGACGATCGCGATTTCAGGGCCGCGCTCGATCAGGCCCGCGCCGACGTCGCGGCGTCCAATGCAGCGGTGCGTAACCTCAATGCGCAGATCGAATTGCAGGAACCTGTCATCCAGCAGCAGGCTGCTCTGGTCGAGGCCAGCGAAGCCGGGCTGAAGTTCGCGCGGGAAGAACAGACCCGCTACGACGGCTTGATGAAGTCGGGTTCCGGCACCATTCAGCGCGCACAGCAGACCGACGCGGCGCTACGCGAGAAATCCGCTCAGTTGATCGGCGAAAAGTCGGCATTGATCGCCGCCAACAAGCGGATCGAGGTACTCGCCACCGAACGCGCCAAGGCGGCGGCTCAACTCGACCGTGCCCGCGCGGTCGAGCAACAGGCGGCGCTGAACCTGTCCTATACGCAGATCACCGCGCCCGTGGCAGGCACCGTCGGCGCGCGCTCGCTACGCGTGGGCCAGTTCGTGCAGGCCGGCACGCAGTTGATGGCGGTAGTGCCGCTCGATGCCGTGTATGTCGTCGCCAACTTCAAGGAGACCCAGCTCACCCATGTGCGAAACGGTCAGCCGGTCGAACTGACCATCGACGGTTTCCACGGCACCAGGCTGCGGGGCCGTGTCGACAGCCTCTCGCCGGCCAGCGGCCTCGAATTCGCGCTGCTGCCGCCCGACAACGCCACCGGCAACTTCACCAAGATCGTGCAGCGCGTGCCGGTCAAGATCGTGCTCGACGATCACGATCTGAAAGGCCTGCTGCGTCCAGGCATGTCGGCCGAGCCCACCGTCAACACCAAGTCGGCAGCCGTTGCCGCGCGTGACGCGAAAAGGCGCCTTGCCTCGCGCGGCCCGAGCGCCACGGCTGAATGAATCCGGGTCCTGGAGAGTGTCATGAGCACGCTGCAAACCGCTGCCGATGCAAATCCTGCCGGTGAAGGCCGGACAACGGCGGCGCCGGCGGCTCCCGCCGTCTCCGCAAAAACCTGGATCGCGGTGGTCGGCGCCACGCTCGGCGCCTTCATGGCGGTGCTCAACATCCAGATCGTCAACGCCTCACTCGCCGACATCCAGGGCGCGATCGGCGCTGGAACCGACGACGGCGGCTGGATCTCGACCTCGTACCTGATCGCTGAGATCGTGGTAATCCCGCTCTCCGGCTGGCTTGCCCAGGTGTTCTCGATCCGGGTGTATCTCCTCACCAATGCGGTCCTGTTTCTGCTGTTCTCGGCGGCCTGCGCCCTGGCGCAAAACCTGCCGCAGATGATCGTACTGCGCGCCGTGCAGGGCTTTACCGGCGGCGTGCTGATCCCGATGGCATTCACGCTCATCATCACGCTGCTGCCGAAGGCGAAGCAGCCGATCGGGCTCGCGCTGTTTGCGATCTCCGCGACGTTCGCTCCCGCGATCGGGCCCACGATCGGCGGCTATCTCACCGAGAACTGGGGTTGGGAATATATTTTCTACGTCAATCTGGTGCCCGGCACGGTGATGATTGCGATGCTGTGGTTCTCCCTCGAGCCGACGCCGATGAACCTGTCGCTGCTTGGCGAAGGCGACTGGCCGGGCATCGTTACCATGTCGATCGGCCTGTCCGCGCTCCAGACGGTGCTGGAGGAGGGCAACAAGGACGACTGGTTCGGTTCGCCCTTCATCTTCAGAATGTCGGTTATCGCCGCGGTCGCGCTGTCCGCCTTCCTGTGGATCGAATTGACGGCCAAGAAGCCGCTGCTGAATCTGCGGCTGCTGGCCCGCCGCAATTTCGGCTTCGGCATCCTCGCCAACTTCCTGCTCGGCATCGCACTGTACGGCTCGGTATTCATCCTGCCGGTCTATCTGTCGCGTATCCAGGGCTACAACGCCGAACAGATCGGCATGGTGCTGGCATGGACCGGGCTGCCGCAATTGCTGTTCATCCCGCTGGTGCCGCAACTGATGCGGCGTTTCGATGCCCGGATCATCATCGGTGTCGGCTTCGCGCTGTTCGCGGCCTCCAACTTCATGAACATCCATATGACCAATGACTACGCCACCGACCAGTTGTTCTGGCCCAACGTCGTTCGCGCCGTAGGTCAGGCCTTCGTGTTCGCGCCGCTATCGGCGGTCGCTACTGCGGGCATCGAGGCAGAGAATGCCGGCTCGGCCTCGGGCCTGTTCAACATGATGCGCAACCTCGGCGGCGCCGTCGGCATCGCACTGTTGCAGACATTGCTCACCAAGCGCGAGCAGTATCACTCCAACGTGTTGATGCAGTCGGTTTCCATGCTGGAGCAAGCGACGCAGGCGAGGGTCGAGAAGCTGACGCAGTATTTCATCAGCCATGGTGTGATCGACCACACCGACGCGGCGCGCCGTGCCTATGTCGCGATCGGCAGGGTCGTGCAGAAGCAGGCATTCATCCTCGCCTTCAGCGACATGTTCTTCCTGCTCGGTGCCGCCCTGATCGTCGCACTTGCTGCTTCCATGATGCTGAAGAAGCCCGGCCAGCTCGATGCCGGCGGCGCCCACTGATCATCGTTTCAACCCGCATCCCGCACCACAAGGAGCATGACCATGAACTCCCACATGAACTTCGACCAGGCGTCGAACGGAATCCCCATGTTGAAGGATAAAGTAGCGATCGTCACCGGCTCGACCAGCGGCATCGGGCTGGGAATTGCGCGAGAACTGGCCCGGCTCGGCGCCGACCTTGTGTTGAACGGCTTCGGCGACGCGAGCGAGATCGAGGCGATTCGTAAGGGGATCGAAGGCGAACACGGCGTGCGCGCCGTCTATGACGGCGCCGACATGTCGAAATCGGAGGCCGTGCGCGGATTGATCACAGCAGCGATCGAGAAATTCGGTCGCCTCGATATCCTGGTGAACAATGCCGGCATCCAGTTCACTGCCCCGGTTGATGAGTTTCCGACTGCCAAGTGGGATGCAATTTTGGGAATCAATCTGTCGGCGGCGTTCCACGGCATTGCGATAGCGGTGCCTCAGATGAAAAAGCAGCGTTGGGGACGGATCGTCAACATCGCCTCCACCCATGGCCTCGTCGCTTCAACACACAAAGCCGCCTACGTCGCGGCCAAGCACGGGCTGGTCGGCCTGACCAAAGTCGTCGGCCTAGAGACGGCTGGAAGCGGCGTGACCTGCAATGCGGTCTGCCCCGGCTGGGTGCGAACGCCGCTGGTCGAAAAGCAGATCAGCGACATCGCTGCGCAACGCGGCATCAGTCAACAGCAGGCCGTCGAGGAGCTGCTGTCGGAGAAGCAGCCGTCTCTCGATTTCGCCTCCCCGGAACAGCTTGGAGGCACCGTGGCCTTCCTATGTTCACCCGCCGCGGATCAGATCACGGGAACAGCGATCTCGGTCGATGGTGGCTGGACCGCGCAATAGCCGGCAGTGATTCCACGCCGACGGCCACGATCGGAGCCGAAGATGTCTGTGCCCGCTGGAGACTCCCGCGCATTCCCAAGGATGCTGGATTCCGCGGATGATGCAGGGGATTTGTCGCGCCTGGAGGCGCGGCTGCCGTTGTTGCTCAGCATGATCGCCGGAATGGTCGACTCCACCGGCTTCTTCACACTGGGTCATGTGTTTACCGCCCATGTGACCGGCAACATCGTGCTGGCCGCCGGCGTAGCCGTTGAAGGCGGTTCGTTTCACTGGGCGCAATTACTGACTATTCCGGTCTTCATGCTGGCGCTGGCGACTGTCTCGATGATCGCCCAGGCTTCGCAGCGGCACGGTCCAGCCCTGGCGCGACTGTTGCTGCTGGTTCAATTTCTGCTTCTTGCCGCGCTTCTGATTTTCAGCGTCGTCACCAAGGCATCGGCCGATCCGGTTGGATTGCTGGCCGGCACGGCCGCCATGATGGCCGTATCCGCCATGGCGTGTCAGTACGCCCTGCTCCGCCTTGCGGTGCCGGGCGCGATCTCGACGGCGGTAATGACCGGCAATTTAACCAACGCGGCCTTGTCGGCGATGGACCTGCTCGCCGCACGCAACCCCCTGTTGCCGTATGATTCAACGCCGCTGAATCGCTCGCTTCAGCGCCTGCTCGGCTTTGTCTCGGGGTGTGTCGTTGCCGCGGCAGCGGCCGCGGTGATGGCAGACTGGACCTGGTTCCTTCCGGCAGCACTGTCTGCTGTTGCAATTGCGATGCGTTAGCGGCCCGCCGACAGCGGAATTTCGCCAGCGGCCGTTCGGCCGCGCACTCTTGATTCAAGCTCTAGCCCGCGCGGCTTCGAGCACAGGGATCTCGAATGTGTCGTGATGTCGCCCTGACCCGAGCCCCGCTTTTCACGATCGGCCCGCATGGGTCACCCTGGACTCCAGAGTAGGCGCGTCGGGAAGCCAAGCGATTGGCGGCCCCGTACGTATTCCGAGATCGAACGCTACTTGTTGGTCGCGTGGAAACCGCTGCACTCAGTCTCCGTGTTCAAGATCACTCGCCGCCATGTTGCAGCGCGAGTCGCGGAAATTACAATGCAGCAAGGGGCCGTTTCCGCCGCCCGCGCTCGGACAAATTCAAGAAGGGCTCGATATTCCGGGAAACCCGGTGCTCGGCACCAACCGTCCCGAACAGCCGAAGTCCCGGGACCGGGTGCTATCCGATGCGGAGCTAGCCGAGGTTTGGCAGGCATGCGGTGATGACGACTACGGACGTATAGTGCGCTTGCTGCTCCTCACCGCTCCGCGCCGCGATGAGGTCGGCGGAATGCAATGGCCGGAGCTAGATACTGCTGCCGAGCGCTGGACCCTGCCCAGCGTTCGCACTAAGAACCATCGTGAGCACGTACTGCCGCTCGTCCCAGCTGCCTTGGCCCTGCTATCGCCCCGGCGGGATGATCGCGATCGCGTCTTTGGCGATGGTCCTCGCCGAAAAGGCAACAGCGATCGAGGGTTCTCCGGTTGGTCCAAATCGAAAGCCGCGCTTGATGCGCGGATTCTTACAGCGCGGAGGGGAGCACATGAGGATGCTAAGCCTCCGTCCGTTGGACCATGCATGATCTTCGTCACACGGCTGCAACCGTGATGGCGGATCGGTTGGGCATCCTGCCGCATGTGGTAGAGGCGATCTTGAACCACGTGAGCGGCCACCGCGCGGGCGTAGCCGGGGTATATAATCGGGCTCGTTACCAAGTCGAAATGCGAGATGCGCTGGAGCGCTGGGCTCAACATCTAGTTCAGATCCAACGGGGATGATTAAGTAAGCGCCATTGAAACGAGTGGGAGCCAAGATCGCGTTTTTTTGCCCAGAAATGCCAGATCGTCCGATGCAGGTCGCTTCGTGACGCGCCTAGAGCGCATCTGCGAAGGTCGCCTGATCGAAAATGTACGCCGAACAACTTATCGATACGACCGACCTTATCGTCAATCTGAAGGCTCACTATCACGACGGATCGATTCCCCATAAGGGCGTGCCTTGGAGCCAAGCTCTCAAGGGAGTCGGTATTCTGTCGCAAGACCATTTACTGCTCAGATTGCGAAGATCAGCCCCACCGTCCATCATGACTGAAAAGGTCCATCTGCGCATCGTAGGGTATCGAAAGCCAATCGGGCTCAATCATCTGGAATATAGTATAATACTATATTAGAATAGTTAGGTAGCGCCGGTGTCGCCACATCGTAAACAGGGGTCACTATCGCCTGCGGGACCACCTCTGTTGTCAGAGTAGGGGGCGACAACGTGGTGTTGCGTGACTCATCTTATTGAACTTACACAAGGAATTGCGGATTGAAGAGCTCCAAGGTCCAGCGTGTACCAGTCACGGCTGCCCCCCTTCGGCAGCAGGTCGCAAGCAATCTGCGGACCGCGATCATCGACGGTCGCTTTCAGCCGGGTGAGCGGTTGAAGGAAGGCGAACTCTGTTCTTGGACCGGAGTCAGCAGGACAGCTGTGCGCGAAGCACTGCGGCAACTCGAGGCCGAAGGCATCGTCGACAACATCCCCAATCAGGGGCCCGTGGTAGCGCGTGTGTCGCCCGACGAAGCGCGGCAGCACTATGAGGTCAGGGGCATGCTGGAAGGCTTGACCGCAAGGACGGCCGCCGAAAGGATCTCGGAGCCTGAGATCAAGGAACTGCACAGGCTCAAGCGGGACCTGGACCGGGCATTCAAGTCGAGCAGCGTCGCCAAGGTGCTCGAATGCAAGAACCAGCTCGACGAATTCCTGATGAGCGTTTCGGCCAACAATGTCGTCAAGGGCTTTGTGAGCGTCATTCGCGCGCGCCTGAGCTATCTTCGTCCGATCGTCTTGTCACAGCCCGAACGCCTCAAGGAGAACGCGGTCGAGGTCCATGCGATCATTGACGCCATCATCGCGAGGAAGCCGCAGGCGGCGTGGCAGTCCGCCGTCAACCACGTCAATATGGGAGCGAAGGCGACACTAAAGGTGCTGGAGCAGCTCGAAGCGGCCGCCGCACGCAAGGCGGCGCTGGACGCCGAGGCCGCACTTCGAGCGAAACGTCCGCGGGGACGACCGCGACGCGACGCGGCGCCGAACAATCCGGTCGGACGGATGACGGTGTAAGGATCGGCTCGCGAGCGATGGTGCCCGGCCGCTATCCGCCCTCGGCCCTAAGGCCGTTGTCCCGCACCACCTGTCCCCAGATCTGCGCCTGCTCCGTGTAGAACTTTCGCATGTACTCCGGGTCGCTTGCGACGATCGTCAGCCCCATCGCGTTGATCCGCTCCATGACGCCGTCTTCCTTCAGAACCGCGCTCAAGTCTGCGTTGAAGCGTGCGACCATCGGCTTCGGCGTCTTCCCGGGCGCATAGAGCCCCCACCACGGTGTTGCGACGAGATCTGGAAACCCGCTTTCGACCAAGGTCGGAACATTGGGGAGTGTCGGATGCCGCGTCGCGCCGGTCTGGGCGAGGGGACGGAGCGACTTTGCGTCGATCTGGCTGTTGAGCACCGTCGTCGCCGCGATGATCAGGTCGATATGTCCTGCGATCGCGTCGTTCACCGCGGGGGCTGCTCCCTTATAGGCCACGTGGGTCCACTGCGCGCCGGAGCGTTTGGCGAGAAGCAACATCGTCAGGTGGCCAAGACTGGCCGTTCCGGCCGATGCGAATGCGAAGCCTCCCTGCTTGACTTTCGAGGCGGCGATCAGTTCGGACAACGTCTGGTATGGGCGTGTCGGCTGACACGCAATGATGTTCGGCGCCGTGCCCACCAGCATCACTGGATCGAGGTCGATGTCGGAATTGTAGGGCAGGCTCGGCTGCGTCACCGGATTGGTGGCATGAGTGTCGAACACGAACAGCCAGGTGCGGCCATCCGGCGGCGACTTTGCCGCCGCCGCTGCACCGATGCTGCCTGCCGCACCCGGACGGTTTTCGATGATGATCGTCGTTCCCAGTCGCTGTTGCAAACCCGGCTGGACCAAGCGGGCGATCGCGTCCAGCGTCCCGCCGGCAGGAAACGGGACGATGAATTTAATCTGGCCCGCGGGCCATTCCTCGGCCCTGGCGACAAAGGGCACGGCGAGTGCACCTGCAACCACGGCACGTCGTGTCAGCTTTCCCATGCGCTTCTCCCCAGGCGGCTATCGAGAACAGGGCTCCGGCTGATGCGGTTTCTGGACGGCTGCGGAGCCGGAGCCCGCGACGGCGAAGAGCACGCCGTCTCCATCCACCCTCGTTATCGTTGCGCGAATGTCGCTATCGAACCGGCGACGGGACGCCCACGGTGCCAGACTGCCGAGATCCTGTGGACATTGGCGATGTCGCCCGAAGGATCCGCGTCGAGCACGATGAGATCGGCGAGCTTGCCCGCCTGCAAGACGCCGCGGTCATCCAGCTTGAGCAGCTTGGCAGCGCCACTCGTTGCAATCGTCAAGGCCTGCATCGGCGTGAGGCCCGCCTCGACCATAAGATCGAGCTCGCGATGCTCGGCAACGCCGGGGAAACGCAGGCCGACGCCGGAGTCGGATCCGAATCCGATGCTGATGCCGGCATTGTAAAGCGTCATCAGATTCTTCTGGTTCATCGCCAGCGCCTTGCGGGCGCGCTCCGAACCGGGAGCGTCATGGACTTTCTGCCGCCATGCCGGATCTTCCAATTGCGTCTTCACGGCGGGATCCAGCACCCTGTTCACGAACGGATCGGCCGAGACCTTCGGCTTGTCCGCGAAGATGAAGTTCGAATCGTCGAGCGCCAGCGTCGGAACGTACCAGGCGGCATTCTTCTTCATGAGCTCGATAGTCGGCGGATCGACCTCCTTGTCGCGGATGCCGTGCGCCAGGATATCCGCGCCGGCCTTCAGCGCCGCCTGGGCATCGTCGAGATCGTTGATGTGGAAGGCGACGCGAAGCTTGTTCTTGTGGGCCTCGTCCACGGCTGCGGTGTAGACCTCCGGCTTCACCTTGACCGGCAGCAGCTTGCCGAAATCATCGAGCCAGATTTTGATCAGATCGGTCTTGCGTCCCGCCATTTCCCGGACGGCTTCGCGCGCGGCGTCCGGCGTGTCCGGGCGGTAGATCTGGGTCGGGCCGACCGGGACGATTGCCACCGGCGGGGCTCCCATCGCGACCCCGATGCCGCGGTCGGCGCCGAAGATATCCGCGCCGGGTGCCTTGCCGGCATGCAGGTCCGCTCGGAGATCGTAGAATTCGGGCGCATTCAGGCCCAATGACGTGATCGTGGTGACCCCATAGGCCTCCCACTGCCGAAGTTGGGACAGGATGTAGTCCCGATTGTAGTTGTCCGGACTTGCCTTGAGGCCTCTGACAATGCCGACATGGGAATGATCCGAGATCATGCCGGGCATGATGGTCTTCCCCTTGAGGTCGATGACCTTGGCGCCGGAGGGAACCTTCACCGCCGAGGCCGACCCGACGGCTGCGATGCGTCCGTCGCGAATGACGAGGACGGAATCGGCAACGGGCTTGCCACCCGATCCGTCAATCAGCGTGGCGCCCTTCAGGACCACCGCCTTCGATGTGTCCTTGACTTGCGCCTGTCCCGGCATGCCCGACAGACACAGGCCCACTGTGGCCAAGGCGACGACCGATGCTGCTCTCATGGCGGAGCTCCTCCCTGTTTCCTCGTTTGATGCCCGCAGGTTGGTCCCAAGGGTCATTTAATCTTATACTACTATATTACGATCAATTGGCAATTGATCCTGGGAGGCGTCACCCCAGGGATCGGATCGCGCCAATTGGCCTATCGCAGCACGAAGGGATAAGGCTCGTCGCCGCTGCTCATCCAGACAGTCTTGGTCTGCATGTATTCGTTGATGGCCTCGATGCCGTTCTCGCGGCCGAGGCCGCTGCGCTTGTAGCCGCCGAACGGAGCCATGTAGCTCACCATGCGGTAGGTGTTGACCCAGACCATGCCGGCCTTCAGCCGGTCGGCCATCACATGGGCACGCTTCATGTTCTGCGTCCACACACCGGCGGCGAGGCCAAATAGAATGTCGTTGCCGATCTCGATGGCTTCCTCCTCGTCGCGGAACGGGATCACGGACAGGATCGGGCCGAACACCTCCTCCTGCGCGATCCTCATGCTGTTCTTGACGCCGGTGAAGACCGTGGGCTCGACGAACAGACCCTTGCCGCATTCCGGCCGATTGGCACGATCGCCTCCCAGAGCCAGATGCGCGCCATCCTTCTTGGCGATCTCCATATAGGCGAGCACCTTGTCAAACTGCGGCAGATTAGCAACCGGCCCGACCTGGGTTTCGCTCCGCATGGGGTCGCCCATCTTGATCGTGGCGGCCGCCTTCAGGAGCTTTTCGACGAAGGCGTCATGCACCGATTCCTGCACCAGCATTCGCGAGCCGGCGATGCACGCCTGCCCGACAGCTGCGAAGATTCCGGCAATGGCACCGTTGACGGCGTTGTCGAGATTGGCGTCGTCGAACACGATGTTGGGCGATTTTCCGCCCAGCTCCAGGCTGACCCGTTTCAGGCCGCGGGCGGCGCCCTCGTAGATCTTCTGGCCCGTGGCGTCGGAGCCCGTGAACGCGACCTTGGCGACCTGGGGATGCTCGACGAGCGTTGGTCCAACTTCATTGCCGAAGCCGGTGACGACGTTGACGACACCTGGCGGAAAGCCCGCTTCCTCCACCAGCGCCATCATTTCGAGCAAGGACGCGGAGGTGAATTCCGAAGGCTTGAGCACTACGGTATTTCCCGCCGCCAGCGCCGGAGCGAGCTTCCAGGCAACCAGCATCAGCGGCGAGTTCCAGGGAATGATACCGACGACGACGCCGACCGGCTCGTGCTTGGTGTAGGTGAACATGTTGGGCTTGTCGATCGGGATGACCGAGCCCTGAATCTTGTCCGCGAGGCCGCCGAAGTAATAGTACCATTGCGGAATGTAGTTGAGCTGCCCCCGCATCTCGCTGATCAGCTTGCCGTTGTCCCTCACCTCGATCTCGGCGAGCCGCTCTGCATTCGCCGCGATCAGGTCACCCAGCTTGCGCATCAGGGCGCCGCGCTGCGTGGCATTCAGCTTGGGCCACGGCCCGACGTTCATCGCCCGATGCGCCGCCCGGACTGCGCGCGCGGCATCCTCGGCATTGCCGCGCGGGATCAGGGCCCAGGGCTCGGCGGTATAGGGGTTCATGGTCTCGAACCATTCGCCCGAACTCGGATCCTCCCACTTCCCCCCGATGTACATCTGATACTTCTTCACGGAAGCGCCTCCCTGCGAGATTAAAATAATCAATCTCGTAATATCGTATTATTGATTTTCAGTTGGCGTCAAGGCGCGATGTGAGCCCTCCGGCAGGACGTTTGACAAAATATCCAATCCAGTAATACGGTATTACATACTTATTGAAGGCGCGGATCGAGCAATCCGCGCCCGGGAGGGACAGGATGACGAACAACGTGGCCACCGACATTGCCGTTGCGCTTAAGCATGCAGGTGTCGAAAACTTCTTCCTCCTTACCGGCGGCGACCAGCCCTTGTGGATCGCGCTTCGCGATGCCGGACTAAGAATGGTGGTTGCACGCAGTGAGGCCAGCGCCGTCTACATGGCCGACGGCTATGCGCGGGCGAGCGGGCGCGTCGCTCCCGCCTATGGGCAGGCCGGGCCCGGCGCCGCCAACGTCGCGGCCGCGCTGGCGGATGCGGTCTGGGCACAATCCCCGGTATTCGCGTTGACGGGCGCGACGGCGACGCAAGCCGTGCACATGAACGAGTATCAGGACCTCGATCAGCATGTCATCTTCCAGCCGGTCACGAAATGGAACGGCGCGGTCGCCGCCCCCGAAATGGCCGGCAGCCTCGTGTCGCAGGCGCTTCACATCGCGGCTACGCCGACATGCGGCCCCACTCACCTGGACGTGCCGAAGAATTTCTTTGCACTACCCGGCGCCTCGCAAAGCGCGCACTTGCCCGGACGTCTTTCGGGAAGTGCGGCCGGCAAAGTCGGGCCACGCGATGCAGAGCTTGCTTCGGCCCTGGACCTGCTCAAGGTCGCACAGCGTCCTGTATTGTTCATCGGAGAAGGCGTAAGGCTCGCCGGCGCGTGGGCGGAGCTGGCCCTGCTGTCGGAGCTCGCGGGCATTCCGATCGTCGCCACGGCTGGCGGCAAGCCGGCCGTTCTGACTTCGCATCCGAACTTCTGCGGCATTGTAGGCCGCTATTCGTCGGTGACGGCCAACAGGCTCATGGCAGAGGCCGATTGCGTCCTGGCGCTCGGGACCAGATTGGGCGGCCTTGCGACCAACGGCTATACGCTGCCCAGTCGCCGGGCGACCGTGATCCAGATCGATCACGACCCCGCGGCCCTCATCAACACCTACGCACCCCGCCTCGGCGTCCGCGCCGACATCAAGATCTTCCTGACCGACCTGCTTGGCATCGTCAAACAGCAGCACAAGGCGCCGTCCGATTGGCTGAAGCGTTGCCGCAGCGACGCCGCCAGATGGACGGAGCGTCACCGCGAGCAACTTGTCGCCGCTTCCGGCAGCGCCACCCTCTCCCCGCTTACGGTGCTCGACGAGCTCTCCCGTTATGCCGGAGAGATCACCCTCGTCGCCGACACCGGCTATATGGCGGCCTGGACGGGCGTGCTGTTTCCGACGGTGCGCTACGACGCGTTCTTCCGCGCGGTCGGATCGCTTGGCTGGGCCCTTCCCGCGTCTCTCGGCGTCCAGATCGCGCGACAGGAAAAGGTCGTGTGCGTCACCGGCGACGGCGGCGCCGGTTATCATCTGGCCGATATCGAGACAGCGGTTCGCTACAAGCTGCCCGTCGTGATCATCGTCATGAACAACAGCGCGCTGGCCTTCGAGTATCACGAGCAGAAGTACCGCTGGAACGGCAACGTCGTTGCGGAGGCGAACGATTTCGGGCGGGTCGACTTCGCCGCGGCCGGTATCGCCCTTGGCGCAAGGGGCGCACGCGTCACCGGCCGTGAAGAGTTCGCGGCAGCCATGGCGCTCGCAATGAAGGCCTCCGATCCATTCGTGATCGATGTCGTCATCGACAAGGAAGCCGTTCCGCCCGTCACCAATTTCGATGCCGTGATGGAACGGAGCCTCTAGATTTGCGGAGGGAGCGCCGAGAGACCGAGCGCGCCGTCAGCCGATCCAACCATACGGCAATCATAAAGAACCGGGGTGGAAACCATGAAGACTCGTCGAGCCATTGTTGGAGCCGCTGCAGTTGGTCTGTTGCCGCTGGCCGCGCCTTCTGTCGTCCGCGCGCAAAAGGCCACGGTCCGCTGGCGCCTGGCATCCAGCTATCCCAAGAACCTCGACACGATCCACGGCGTCGCCGTTCGCCTTGCCAAGCACATCGCGGAGATTACGGATGGCGGCTTCCAGATCCAGGTGTTCGGCCCTGGCGAAATCGTGCCCGGCCTTCAGGTGCTCGATGCCGTGCAGAGCGAGACGGTCGAGTTGGGGCATACCGCGTCGATCTACTACAGCGGCAAGAACAAGGCGTTCGGGATCGACACCGGGCTGCCATTCGGCATGACGCCACGCCAGCATCTGTCCTGGATGTATCGCGGCGGCGGGCTCGAGCTGTTCAGGGAGTTCTTCAAGACGTATGGCATCGTGAACTTCCCCGGCGGTAGCACCGGCGTGCAGATGGGCGGCTGGTTCCGCCGCGAGGTCAATACGCTGAGCGATCTCAAAGGCCTCAAAATGCGTATCCCGGGCATTTCCGGCGATGTCGTTGCGCGACTGGGAGTCGTTCCCCAGAACATTGCGGGCGGCGATACCTATCCCGCACTCGAAAGGGGTACCATCGACGCCGTCGAATGGGTCGGCCCCTACGACGACGAGAAGCTGGGCTTCAACAAGGTCGCCAAATACTATTATTATCCCGGCTGGTGGGACTGCACGGGACAACTGGCCTTCTATGTGGGGGCGAAGGCATGGTCTGCGCTGCCGCCGCACTACCAGCGCGCATTTGAGGTGGCGGCCGCGGAAGCATCGTGGGACATGCTGTCGCATTACGATGCCAGCAACATGGCGCCGCTGCGCCGGCTGATCGCGAACGGCACCGAACTCAGGCCATTCTCGCGAGAGATCATGGAAGGCGGATATCGCGCAGCTTTCTCGCTCTACACCGAAGAAGCGGAAAAGAATCCGGACTTCCGCAAGATCTACCGCGAATGGTTAAAGTTTCGCGAGGACATCGTGACCTGGTTCAGGGTCGCAGAGGCGAGCTTCGAATCCAGTCTCTACACCCTGTACAAGACCTGATAGGCGCGCCGCACCGGCGGAGTTCTTCGAGCGACAGGCTCATTGGATTTCTGCCATGGATGGCGCGCCGCTATTTTGCCAGCCGGAAGTTCCCCCTCGACCTTAATCAGAAACGCCGAGCGTTCGTCGGGCCATTGTGGTCGACCCTGCTCATATTTGACAGCCCGTTGTTGAGATAAATGTTCTGTCCGCGCTTGAGTTCGTCCCGCAGAGCCGCGCGAAATTCGGGCATGCCCGGCTTTCGACTCTTCGCCTTGAGGCGATCGGGCGCAATGGCTGGTTTTCTGCCAGCGCATGCCAGCGACGACTAAGAGCGCTGCGCTCGCAAGGCATTATCGAGGCCGATATCTCGATCGATATGCCGAGGGAGGTGGAAGACCTATCCAGATGCTCGTGCTGGTGACCCTGGAGCGAGATCGTTCCGATACTGAGCGCGCTGCAGCTTCTGCAAGCAAAACGTCGCGCGAACGGCGGGCATTTTCGTCTTCCAGTCGATGACGTCGACCTCGCCGACGTAGATGTCACGCTTGGAATCGAGCGCGATGCCGTGCGGCGCGAGGAATTTTCCGGCTTCGACGCCGGGGCCGTGCTCGCCGCCTGAGCGGGCGATGCGGTTGCCCTTGGCATCGACGATGGAGAGGCGCGGCGGCGGGGGAACGCCACTGCCTCTCCCACACCAGCCAAACCTAGGATATCTTGTCCAATCCTTCGCATAAAGGCAGGTCCATAGGCGCTGAGCACAACTCCGCCTTGCCAGGCCGGACCAATTCCACGCGCGCGCTTACGCCCTCACCGTGCTAGAAGTTCATTCGCCATGCGCTCACCGGCGTCCTCTTCCGCGTTGGCCGCCGCGCAGATGAGCCAATTGGCCGCTCGCTCGCGGCGAGCGCCGCCAAACTGCTTCAGGGACTTGCCGGTTTCGAGGAGTATGGGCGATGTCATGATTTGCTCAGGTTCGCGCAGCGCCACCGCCATGCTTTTTGAAGCGGGTGGTCCGGAAAGACATCGTGCCGGGTTGGCGCATGGGCTTTGAGGCCACCGCCCGCTTTGCCCTGTCCTTTTCCTAGTCGGTCATCGAATCATTATAGGCCCTCTACAATGGCAGCGGAATAATAGCGCGCCCGATGGGAACGGCCGTCGTAAACCAAGCCGCATAGCGTCGCCGCAATCTGGCAAATCCGCTTTTGCCGGAAACGCCTCGTCCGGCGTTACGATAAACCCTGCACCAGCGGCCGCTGCAGATGTTTGGCCATCAACTCGGCCGCTTCGATATATCGTTGCGCCTCCAGGATATCGAGCAAGCGCAAATGTTCGCGTATGTGCCGCCGCATACCGTCACGATCGGTGAAACTGCGATAGGCAAAGAGGCGCCTGATCGAGTTTACGCGCTTGAGCGCTTCCACAAAAAAGGGATTGCCTGCCCCGCGGATGATCTCTTCATGGAACTCGCAGCCGGAGTGATAGATCTCGCCGATCGTCATCTTCTCAAACTCGCCGTCCAGGACGCGCTGTTGCCGCTCCCGCAATCTCGCGATCACCTCCTGCGTTAGCTCATAACCGGGCTGCGCCATCGCTGCTGGCTCAATCACCACGCGGAATGCCGTGGCCTGCGCCTGCGCGGCGGGGCTCGATACGCTCTCCGCAAAGCGCCAGCCATAGCCGGGTAGGCGAGCGATCCAGCCCTCCGCTGCAATGCGGTCGAGCAACCGCTGCAACTCGGCGCGGCTCAGATCATAACGGCGCATCAGCTCAGCCTCGGTGACGTCCGCCGGCAGCCGGCTCGCGAGCACGTCGCCCGCAATCGTCGCATAGACCTGTTCGCTGCGCCTGACCGCTGCGAGTGCAGGTCGGGCGGCGCCGCTGGTCGGATTCTTCGCCAGCACGAAACCGCGATGCGGCTCACCACGCGCCAGCCCTGCCGCCTCCAGAGCCTTGAGGCCAAGCCGGATCGGCGCGCGTGAAAGGTCCAGCGCATCCGCAAGCCGTTGTTCGATCAGGCGATCACCGGCCTTCATGCCTTCGCGTCGGGCGAGCGACATGATCAGGCCGGCGAGGTGTTCGGCGCGCTCAGAACCACTGTTTCTGGCGGCACGCTGTCGGGAACTGTCGGACGCGGTCATTGCAGTGCACGCAGATTTTAGAGCTTGACATACTGTCCCACAGATTGTTCTTTAAGGCAACAATATACAATCAAGCAGGGAGAGCCCCGATGGCGCGCGCACCGGATGTCCATATTTGCGAGGCCGCTCCCCGCGATGGCCTGCAGAACCTGGACATCTTCGTTCCCACCGAAGCCAAATGCGCGCTGATCGACATGATAGCCGCCGCCGGCGTGCGCGAGATCGATGCCGGATCCTTCGTGCCGCCAAAGGTCGTGCCGCAATTCGCCGACGTCGATGCGGTGATGGCGCATGCGCTTACGCACAAGGCGGCGACCATCGGTGCGCTGGTGCCGAACCTGAAGGGAGCCGAGCGCGCCATCGCCGCCGGCGTCAACGCCATCTATTTCGTCATCTCGGCAAGTGAGACGCACAACCGCGCCAATGTGCGCCGCTCGATCGAAGAACAGCTCGACGGATTTCGCGCCGTTCGCGCCGCGATCGACGCCCGGCCGGCGGACGAGAGGCCGCATCTGATGGGTGCAATCTCCACCTCCTTCGGCTGCTCGCTGGAAGGCGAGATCAGCGAGACGGCCGTGTGCAGTGTCGCGCACGCCTTTGCCGAAGCCGGTGCGGACGAGATCGGGCTCGCCGACACCGTCGGCTATGCAACCCCGAAACTGATCGGGCAGATCGTCGGAGCCGTCAGACGCGAGGTCGGAACGCAGATGACGCTGCGGCTGCATCTGCACGACACGCTCGGCGCGGGCCTTGCCAATGCCGTCGCCGGCCTCGAAGCCGGCATCCGCCGTTTCGATGCGGCGGTGTCCGGGCTCGGCGGCTGCCCCTTTGCCCCGGGTGCGCGCGGCAACATCGTCACCGAGGATCTCGTATTCATGCTGGAGCGCATGGGGCTTTCCACCGGCATCGACCTTGATCGCCTGATGCAAACGCGCGAGATTCTCGCTCACCATATCCCGGCAAAGCATCTGACGGGGCATCTGCACGAGGCGGGCATTCCCAAGGTGCTGCGGAGGGCGGCATGACGGCGGCCGCGCCCGAGACGGCATCGGAGCCGCGTCCGCTGGCCGGCCTTCGTGTCATCGAGTTCAGCCAGATGGTGATGGGGCCGAGTTGCGGCCTGATCCTCGCTGATCTCGGCGCCGACGTGATCAAGGTCGAGCCGCCCAAGGGTGACCGCACCCGCTATTTCAAGGGTCCCGCTGCCGGCTTCTTCGCAACCTACAGCCGGAACAAGCGCAGTATCGCGCTGGATACGTCGACCGCGGAAGGCCAGACCATCGCGCGCAGGCTGATCGAGAGCAGCGACGTCCTGATCGAGAATTTCCGGCCGGGCCTGTTGAAGCGGATCGGTCTCGACTACGAGTCGGTTGCCGCGTTTGCGCCGCGCCTGATCTACTGCTCGCTCAAAGGCTATTTGCCCGGCCCTTACGAGAATCGCCTCGCGCTCGACGAGGTCGTGCAGATGATGGGCGGCCTTGCCTACATGACCGGCTTGCCGGACCGACCGATGCGCGCCGGCGCCTCGGTCAACGACGTCATGGGCGGCATGTTCGGCGTGATCGCGATCCAGGCTGCGCTGGCCGAGCGGCAACGCACCGGTCGAGGCCGCTACATCCAGAGCGCGCTGTACGAGAACAACGTGTTCCTGATGGCGCAGGCCATGATGTGCGAGGTGGTCAGCGGCCAGCCCTCGATCCCCTATTCGATCAAGGACAGCCCCTGGCCGGTCTACGATCTCTTCGACACCAGGGACGGCTCGAAGCTGTTCGTCACCATCGTCGGTGAAGAGCAGTGGGAGGCGTTCTGCCGCGCCTTCGATCGCGAATCCTGGCTTGCCGATCGGCGCTTTGCGACGAGCAACGACCGCGTTGATCATCGCGGCTGGCTGATCCCGGAGATCGCGAAGATCTTCAAGCAATGGGACAAGGCCGATCTCGCGGCGCGCCTCGAGCAGCTCGATCTGCCCTACGCGCCGGTGAACAAGCCCGGCGATCTCTTCGATGACCCGCATCTGAACCAGTCGGGCGGGCTGATCAACATTCACTTGCCTGATGGCGGCGAGGCAAAAACGCCGCTGTTGCCGATCTCCATGGACGGCCGCCGCCTGCCCAACCGCTACGATCCACCGCAGATCGGCGAGCAGACGAGCGAGATCCTGAGTGAGATCGGCGTTTCGTCGAACGAAATCGAAAGGCTGCAAAAGGCAGGAACCATCCGGATTGCGCCTGGGCCGTCCTGACGGACCGATCAAAACCAAGGGAGGAGCACATGAACATCACCAGGCGACAGGCGCTGATCGCGGGCTCCACATTGGCCGGCGCATCGATGCTGCCCGGGCAGCTCCGCGCCGAGACCAAGCCGGTATCGCTTGCCTTCGGGCCGGTGTCGCCGGTCTACGCCATCGGCATGATCGCTGAGCTGAAGGGTTACTTCAGGGACGAAGGTCTTGACTCCAAGCTCGTCACCGGAAACGCCGGCACATTCGGTCGTCAGACGCTGGCGGCGGGACAAGCACTGTTCGCGCATGGCGATGCCAGCCATCCACTCCAGCTCAGCGCCCGCGGCAAGCCCTGCAAGATCCTGCTCGCGACCGAGATGGTGTGCTCCTACGCCAACATCATGATCCGGCAGGATCTTTACGACAGCGGCATCAATTCGGTCGAGAAGCTCGCGGAGCACAAACGGCCTGACGGCGCCAAGCCGATCGTCGCGGCCACCGCGATCGGGTCGGGCACCTGGGTGTTCGGCACCTATGTGTTCGAGGTGCGCGGTCTCGGCGACAAGGTGAACTGGGTCGCCGGCGGCGGTCCCAACACGATGTTTCCATCGCTCCAGACCAAGCAGTTCGACGCCATCATGGCGCCGCCGAGCTGGATCGTCGAAGTCGAGAAGAAGGGTTTTGGCAGGACCATCTACGACACCTCCAAGCCCGGCGTGTTCGAGAAGGATTTCGGCGGCACGCTGCCCGTGCTCGTGATCTACACGCTCCAGGACACGGTCGAGCAGGACAAGGCGATGGTGCAGGCCTATGTCAACGCGATCTACCGCGCGATGGCCTTCGTGAAGGCGACGCCGCTCGCGGACGTGCAGGCGCTAGTCACGCCGAAATATTTCTCCGGCATCGACCCAGATGCGATCAGCGCCGAACTCGGCTTCGACAAGTCGACCTGGGCCTATGACGGCAGCATCGACAAGTCCTCGTTCGAACGCGGCGCCGGGCCCTGGTACCGCAAGGGCACGGATATTCCCGTGACCAGATACGAGGATATCGTCGACATGAGCTTCCTTGAGGCAGCCAGGGCGAGATACAAATGACGGCCGCACCCAGTCCGGGCCTCGCGCTTGCACGGGGCGACAATGAAGCGGCAGCGGCGCGAGCGCGCATCGCCGTGAAAGGTCTCGCCAAACGCTTCAGCGCGTCCGACCGCGAGTTCGTCGCGGTCGATGATGTGTCCTTCGAGGTCAGACAGGGCGAATTCGTCGCGCTGCTTGGTCCGTCGGGCTGCGGCAAGAGCACGATCCTCAACATGGTCGCGGGGCTATTGCCGCGCTCGGGCGGACACATCCAGATCGATGACGACACCGTCGAGACCGGCAAGGTCAACCCCAGGGTCGGCTATGTCTTCCAGCGCGATACGCTGTTTCCGTGGCGAACCGTGGAGCAGAACATCGGCTACGGGCTGGAGATCGCGGGACTGCCGAAGACCGAGCGCACCAAGCGCGTCACTTCGGCCGTCGAGAAGGCCGGGCTTACTGGTTTTGCGCAAAGCTTCCCGCGCATGCTGTCAGGCGGCATGCGCCAGCGCGTCGCCTTGATGCGCACGCTGATTCTGGAGCCCGAGATCCTGCTGATGGACGAACCGTTCGGCGCGCTCGACACCCACACCAAGCTGGAGATGCACAAGACGCTGCTGGAGATCTGGGAGCGCGAGCGACAGACCGTGCTGTTCGTGACGCACGATCTTGGCGAGGCATTGACGCTAGCGAGCCGCATCATCCTGCTCTCGGCGCGGCCCGGAAGGCTCAAGGAAGACTTTGACGTCGCCATCCCGCGGCCCCGCGATCCCGTAGCCATACGCGAGACCGCCGAATTCGGCCGCCTCTACTCCCACATCTGGCATTCCCTCGGCGAAGAATTCCGCCGCACCAGGGCCGAGTGATCATGTCCAAGAGCCGCATCGTCATCCTGTTCTGGCAACTGGCCATTCTCGCAGCGGTGCTCGTCATCTGGCAGTGGGGCTTTGAATGGAGCAAGGCGCTGCTGCCGAAGGCCTATGTGCCAAAAATCCTCGATCCTTATTTCGTCGCCAAGCCGTCGCTGATCTGGCAGAGCTTTTTGCGGCTTGGCTGCTTCTCTGACGCCGCCGGATTTGCCGCTTGCACCAAGGGCAACGACAATAATCTGTGGCTTGCAACGCTGGTCACGCTGAAGAACACCTGGTGGGGTTTCCTGTTCGGATCGGCGAGCGGAATCGCGGCCGGCCTGATCCTCGGCCGCTCCGATTTCCTTGCCCGCGTGTTCGGGCCCTACGTCGTAGCGCTCAACTCCATCCCGCGCATCGCGCTGGTGCCGCTCGTCATCCTGATCTTCGGCCTCGGCGATCTCTCCAAGATCGCCACCGCCTGGCTGGTCGTGTTCTTCGTGGTGTTCTTCAACACCTTCGAAGGCGCCCGCGCCGTCGACCGCGACCAGATTGCAGCGGCCCGCTTGATGGGCGCCAGCGAATTCACCGTATTGCGGACTGTGGTGATTCCTTCCGCGCTCGCATGGGTGTTCGCCTCCCTCCTGCCGGCGGTCTCCTTCGCACTGATCGGCGTCATCGTCGGCGAGTTCATCGGCGCCGAACGCGGGCTCGGCAAGCTCATCATCGAAGCGGAGGCGCGCGCCAATGCCAGCGAGATGATGGTCGCTATCTTCATCATGATGTTCGTCGGAATCCTGCTCGCGGTCGCCGTGCGCTCGCTCCAGTCGTATCTGCTGCGCTGGCAGCCGCAGTTCGATCGTTCAACCTAGCGCTCGCATACGATTCGCAGCGCAAGGGGAGCGCTCGGGAGATCGTCACGCGCCGTCGGCCTGTCCGCCGAGACGATCATCGATATAGCGCCGAAGCGCAGCCGCCGCATTCAACATGTGGGCGCGCATTCTGCGCGCTGCGGTATCGCCGTCGCCTTCCGCGATCGCCTGCATGATGGCGTCATGCTCGTCGCGGGACTTGCGAATGCGATCGCCCTGCCGCAATTGGGTGCGGCGGAAGGCACTGAGACGCGCACGGACCTCTTGCGCCTGCTCGGCCATGAACGCGTTGTGCGTTGCGCTATAGATGCCTTCGTGGAACAAACGGTTGAAGGCATCATAGGCATCGACGTCGTTGGCCTCGACCATTGCCAGCGAGCTGTCGTGGAGCTCGATCAGATCGCTGCGTTCGAGCGGGGTCATGCGATAGGTCGCAAGCCGGACGCACATCGCCTCCACCTCGGCGCTGGTCTCGAACATGTCCATGATCCGCTCAGGCGTCATCCGCGCCACCACGACCCCGCGACGGCCACGGACCTCGACCAGCCCGCTGACGGCGAGCTGTCGCAGGGCCTCCCGCACCGGGGTGCGGGAAGCTCCAAAGCGATCGGCAAGCTGCTGCTCTTCCAAAGCCGAGCCGGCAACGAGCGCACCGGACGCAATCTCGTCCGTGAGCGCATTGCGGATGCGATCGGAGAGAAGGCCGCTATCTTCTTCTGCCTCAGTCGCAACTTTGAACAGACCTGCCATTCAGCTTCCTATGATTGCGCGCACCGTGAAGTAGAGGATGGACGGTGCGACCAGGCATCCGAGGCCCGTGTGAAACGTCGCGGTCAACGCGCCGTAGGGCACCAGACGCCGATCGGTCGCCGCAAGCCCTCCGGAAACGCCGCTGACCGTTCCCATCAAGCCGCCGAATACCATTGCGCTGCGCGGATTGTTGAGGCCGATCATCTTCGCGACGAACGGCGTGCCGATCATCACGATCACTGCCTTGAATACACCCGTCGCGATCGAAAGCGCAATAACCGGCGATGACGCGCCGATCGCCGCCCCCGTGACCGGTCCCACGATGTAGGTGACCGCGCCGGCGCCGATCGTCGTCAACGATTCGGCGTCAGTGTAGCCAAACGCGGCGGCGACGAGAACACCAAGAACAAACGGAACGACCGTCCCCAATCCGAGCGCGACCGCACCGATCAGCCCGGCCTTGCGCGCATGAACGACGTCGACCTCGAAGGCGGTGGCGACGATGGCAAAGTCCCGCAGCATCGCGCCTCCCATCAGGCCGATCCCGGCCAGCGCCGGCAGGTCGGCGACGCCCTTTTCGCCGCCGGTGGCAACGCCGCCGAAAAAGGCCAGCACGAGACCCAGCATGATCGCGATCGCCGAGCCGTGGATGCGCCCGAAGGTGAGATATTTCGAGATCGCTCCGGATATCCACATCAGGATGCCTACGGCGGCGAACGCGGTGATCAGCGAACTGGCGGCGAGAACGTGAGATATCATGGTCATCCGATCCTCCCGGACTTGAAGTGGGGCACAGCCGCCTCGAGCGCCTCTCGCGCCTCGATCTCGTCCATGGTTTCGACCCGACTGCTGAGCCGGCCGATCAGGGCCACCATCGCGAAACACACCGCGACCGAGCCGATCCCCGCAATGACGACGATCGGACCGCCTTTTGCCGCAGCGACGACGTTCTGCTGCGCGGCCATCGCGACCACGATGGGAATGTAGAAGCTGCCCCAGAACTCGACGCCAATCTTGAGCCCGTGGCTGAGCAGGCCATGCCGCACCAGCCAGAGCCGGGCCGCGATCAAGAACATCATCGCAATGCCGACGCCGCCGACATTGGCCTTCACACCGAGGACGACGCCGAGCAGGTCCCCGAGCAGGACCCCGAGCAGCGTGCAGATCGCGAGCAGAGCCACGCCGGAAATGGTCATGGGCGCCTCCCCTGTTCGTGCGAGGCGCCAGCTCTTGGGCTGGGAGCATCTGTATGCATTCGCATCGTAAATTCCCTCCTGTGTATGCGAATATCTGTCGCTTATGCGCTAAGGTATACACTAATTGACATTTGAAGGCAATACGAATACATTAAGCGCCATCGAAACGAATTGCGCATGCCAGGGAGCCGAGATGAGCGATTGGGGTATGCAAAAGACCGCCTTGGGCGAGCGCCTCGCGGCCGGCCGACGGCACGCGAAAGACAAGATCGTTCCGCTCCCGAGCCTGCCCGCGTTTCTGAAGGCCGTGGTCAGGTCAGGCGACCGGGTGTGCCTGGAGGGCGATAATCAGAAGCAGGCCGACCTCCTCGCTTCGGCGCTCGCGAACCTCGACCCCGCGGACGTTCATGACTTGCACATGGTCCAGTCCGGCGTGGTGCTGCCTGCCCATCTCGACATCTTCGAGAAGGGCATCGCGCGGCGGCTCGACTTCTCCTATTCGGGTCCGCAGTCGGCGCGCATCGCGCGCATGCTGTTCGGTGGCAAGATCGAGCTCGGGGCGGTCCATACCTATCTCGAACTGTTCGCGCGCTACTTCATCGACCTCACGCCGAACGTCGCATTGATCGCGGCGGTGAGCGCCGACAAGGACGGCAACCTCTATACGGGGCCGAACACCGAGGACACGCCGACGGTGGTCGAGGCGACCAGCTACAAGAACGGCCTCGTCGTGGCGCAGGTCACCGAGATCGTCGACAAGGTGCCGCGCGTCGACATTCCCGGCGACCTCGTGCATTTCGTGGTCGAGGCGGGCCGGCCCTTCTATGTCGAGCCGCTCTTCACCCGCGATCCCGCCGCCATCACCGAGACCCAGATCCTGACGGCGATGCTCGCCATCAAGGGCATCTACGCGCCCTACGGCGTGCGCCGGCTCAACCACGGCATCGGCTTCAACACTGCCGCGATCGAGCTGATCTTGCCAACCTATGGCGAGAAGCTCGGCCTCAAGGGCAAGGTCTGCACCCATTTCGCGCTCAATCCGCATCCGACGATGATTCCGGCGATCGAATCCGGCTGGGTCGAGCAGATCCATTGCTTCGGCTCGGAAGTCGGCATGGAGGACTATGTCGCGGCGCGCTCCGATATCTTCTTCACGGGGCCCGATGGTTCGCTGCGCTCCAACCGCGCCTTCTGCCAGACGGCGGGCCTCTATGCCTGCGACATGTTCATCGGATCGACGCTCCAGATCGATCTCGAAGGCCACAGCTCGACGGTGACGACCAGCCGCATCGCCGGCTTCGGCGGCGCGCCCAACATGGGCTCCGATCCGCGCGGCCGCCGCCACCCGAGCGAACCCTGGCTCAAGGCCGGCGCCGAGGCAGCGCCCGACTCTGCACCTGCGCTGCGCCGCGGCCGCAAGCTCGTAGTGCAGATCGGCGAGACCTTTGGTGACCGCAACGCCCCGCTATTCGTCGAACAGCTCGATGCCCTCGATCTGGCGCGCGAGCTCAAGCTCGATCTGGCGCCGGTGATGGTCTACTCCGACGACGTCACCCACATCGTCACCGAGGAAGGCATCGCCAACCTGCTGATGTGCCGCACCAGGGACGAGCGCGAACAAGCGATCCGCGGCGTTGCCGGCTACACCGAGATCGGCCGCGCGCGCGATGCGAAGCTGGTCGAGCAACTGCGGCAGCGCGGCGTGATCCGGCGCCCCGAAGACCTCGGCATCGATCCGCTCGATGCCGACCGGCGCCTGCTCGCAGCCCGCTCAATCAAGGATCTCATGCTGGCATCCGGCGGCCTCTACCGTCCGCCCAGCCGCTTCCGCAATTGGTGAGGAGTTTTGCATGGAAAAGCTCAGCTTCAGACTGTCTTCCCCGAACAGCGCCGGCGGCACTCGCACGCAGGCGATCGTCGGCGTCGTCGCCTCCGGCAATCTCGAAATCCTGCTCGAACGGGCCTCGCCAGCCGATACCTGCACGATCGAGATCGCAACGGCGGCCCATGGCTTCGGCATGGTGTGGGACGCCGTGGTCCGCGACTTCGTCGCCCGCCGGTCGGCCGGTGGTTTGCGCATCTCCATCAATGACGGCGGAGCCCGGCCCGACACGGTCGCGCTGCGCCTCGCGCAAGGCGTCCGCAAGATCGAGGAGCCGGAACGATGACAACCGTCACAGCCGACACAGGCTCGCTGAGCTGGTATGAGGCGAGCGCCCGGCAGCGCATCGACGCGCTCGTCGATGCCGGCAGCTTCGCCGAATTCATCGGCCCGGAGCTGCGCGAGACCAGTCCGCATCTGGCGATCTTCGACCTGCCGGAGCAGTTCGACGACGGCATCGTCATCGGCCGCGGCCGGCTGGACGGCTCGCCTGTCCTCGTCGCCGCGCAGGAAGGCCGTTTCATGGGCGGCGCCTTCGGCGAAGTCCACGGTGCCAAGCTCACCGGGCTCCTGCGTGCCGCGCGCGCGCTCAAGCAGGACATGCTGATCCTGTTCGACACCGGCGGCGTGCGGCTTCAGGAGGCCAACGCCGGCGAACTTGCGATCGCGGAGATCATGCGTGCGGTGGTCGAGGCGCGGCGCGCCGGGGTCAATGTCGTTGGCCTGATCGGCGGACGTGCCGGCTGTTATGGCGGCGGCAGCCTGATCGCAGGCACCTGCTCGCGCCTGATCATCTCTGAACAGGGACGGCTTAGCGTCAGCGGCCCCGAAGTGATCGAAACCAACAAGGGCATCGAGGAATTCGATTCGCGCGACCGCGCCCTGGTCTGGCGCACCATGGGCGGCAAGCATCGCTACCTGATCGGCGGCGCCGACACCTTCGTCGACGACGAGGCGCTGGCGTTTCGGCAAGCCGCGATCGATGCGCTCAGGGCCAACAGGCGGTGCGACGTGGCCGTTCTCGGAGCCGAGCAGGCGCGCCTCGAGCGACGGTTGCAGCGTTTCGGCGAGGCCGAGGACGCCGTCGGGATCTGGCAGGCGCTCGGCATCGACAATCCGACCGATGTTCCCGCACTTCCGACCGGCGCATTCCTTCGCGCGGCCAACGACAGGGAGAACGCCGATGACGCTCGATGACATCCTGGCCGGCCTGTTCCCAAACGGTGCCAAGATCGAAACGAACGGCGCGATGATCACAGGACAGGCGGTCCTACCTGACGGCGGACCGATTCACGTGCTCGGCGTCACCCGGGGTCAGCCACTCGGCGTGGACGAAGCCATCGTGCTCGCGAGGCGCGTGATCGCGATCATCGAATCCGCCGATCGGACGCCGATCCTGTTCCTGGTGGATTCCGCCAGCCAGCGCATGAGCAAGCGCGACGAGTTGCTCGGCCTCAGCGAGTACCTGTCGCATCTCGCCAAGACGCTGCTGTTGGCGGAAGCCGAAGGGCATCGCACCATCGGCCTGCTCTATGGCGGCAGCGCCGCCGGCGCGTTCATTGCCACCGCGCTGGCCACCGGCACGCTGGTGGCGCTGCCCGGCGCGCATCCCGCGGTGATGGACCTGCCGTCGATGGCGCGGGTCACCAAGCTTTCGATCGAGGTCCTCAAGGCCAAGGCGGAAGCGACGCCGGTGTTCGCGCCTGGTCTTGAGAACATGGCGCGGACCGGCGGCATTCAAATGGTCTGGGACGAAACTGCGCCCCTGGCGCCGCAGCTTGCGGCCGTGCTGGCGCGGCCGGCAGGACAGGATGATCGCACTCGGCTTGGCGCCGAACGAGGCGGACGTCTCAAGGCAGCCGAGATCGCCGACAGGGTCGTTGCGCTCGCTACGACCTCGCATCAGGGGGCGCGACATGGCTGAAGCTCTCGAACGCCATACGATGGTGAAGCCCTCCGCGGCAGCCTGGACCGCGGTGATGGCGCGACACCCGGAATTCGCCGAGAACGCAATCGTCGAGGGTTGGGTGCGCGCCGGCCGTCCGCTCATCGTGCGGCGGCCAGGCTGTAGCGATCCCGCGGGACAGATTCCGCTCGGCCTGCCGCTGCCGTCGTCTCACGGCAAGCGGCGCATCGCGGTCGCGATCGAGGCCGGCGAGATCATTGAACGCAAACCGCCTCCCCTGCTGGCCGACGCGGCGGCGTCCGCCCCTTCGACGTGGCAGGACACGATCGACCGGCTTGTCCGCCTGTGTCCGGAAACCCGGACTTTCGGCAGCCTGGCGTGGCAACATCTCACCGGCCTGCCCTATCTTTCGGATCACTCGGACCTCGACCTGCTGTGGCCGGCGCCGGCAACCGAGCAGGCGAGCACCCTGCCCCTCGAGATCGCCGGCATCGCGCACCTGGCGCCCATGCGGCTCGACGGAGAGATCATCTGCGCCGCGGGCGGCGTGCAATGGCGTGAACTGACAGGCGCGGACGCGGACGAAGTTCTCGTGAAGGGACTGAGCGGCGTCCACAGCATGACCAAAGCCGCTTTTTTCGCAGGCGGGACGCCATGACCATTGCGCTGAGATGGCAGGCGCTGCCGGGCCTTGAGCCCCATGCGGAGCAGATCGGTCATCTGGCGTCGCTTTGCCTCAAGCTTGAAGTTGAGACCCATCCAAAGCCGGGGCTCGTCAGTCACGTCGACAACGGCGCACACAGCGACATGGACGCCGAGCTGCTGTGCCGAAGTGCCGATACCCTCACGCCCTTCTTCCGCGATCTGGCGGCCGCGGGCGCCGAGGGCGCCGGCATGAGCCGGCTGCGCGCGATCGGCGTCGCCGCCGAGCGCGCCATGCTCGCGGCAACGGCGGGTGTGAACACGCATCGCGGCGCGATCTTCGGACTGGGCCTGCTCTGCGCCGCCGCCGGTTTTCGCGGCGCGCTCGGCCTTCGCAAGTCGCTCGGCGACGTGGTGTCGCAAATTTGGGGCGACGACATCCTATCCGGCCCCATATCGCTCCGCAGCCATGGCGCCGTGGCCGCGCGGCGTTACGGCGCCGGCGGGGCCAGGGCGGAAGCTGCCGATGGCTTTCCGTCGGTCTATGACATCGCGCTGCCCGCGCTGCGTGCGGCGCGGACGCGCGCACATGATGATGAGGAAGCGGGGCGCATTCAGACATGCATGACGCTAATCGCCAATGTTGCCGACACCAACTTGCTGCACCGGGGCGGGCCCGACGGATTGCGCTTCGCGCAGGCCAGTGCATCGACATTCCTCGCCGCCGGAGGCGTCGGGTCTGCCGAATGGCGCACGCGCGCCCTCGATATTCATCACGCGTTCGTGGCGCGTAATCTCAGTCCGGGCGGCTCGGCGGATCTGCTCGCCATGGCCCTGTTCATCGATCGGCTGGAGCACTGATGCTGGCACTGCTCTGCGGCGGACAAGGTACGCTTTCGGACAAGATCTTCGATCTTGTCGCCGATCAACCTGCCGCAGAGCCGGTCTTTGCTGCGGCATCCGCTTGTCTGGGCGATGATCCGCGGAAACTGGTCAGGACGCGCGGCACCGACGAGCTGTCCGCCAACCATGTCAGCCAGATCCTGACCGTCACATCCGCGCTGGCGATCCACGGATGCATTGCCGACCTGCTGACCGAGCAAACTGCCGTCACAGGTTACAGCGCCGGCGAGATGGCGGCCTGGAGCATTGCCGGAATATGGACGGCCGACGAAGCCTTGCGAATGACGGATGTTCGCGCGCAGCTGATGGACGATGGAGCCGGACCGGATGGTCGCCTCGGCTATGTTCGCGGCCTCGATCAGGCCGCGCTCGAACCTCTGCTCAGAACATATCGCTGCGAGATCGCGATCAGGAATCCCGATCGTCTCCTCGTGATCGGAGGCTCTGAGCAGGATGTGCTCGAGCTCTGCCAGGAAGCAATTCGACAGGGCGCCGCGCGCAGCGGTCTTCTCGCAGTGAAGATCGCTTCCCATACGTCACGGCTCGCATGCGCCTTCAAACCGTTGCAAGAGGCGCTCGACGCCAGCAGGCGCTTCCCGATCGCAAGCCAGCGGATTTTGCTCGCAGGAGGCGACGGTGAGCGCATCTTCTCCGCAAGCGATGCGACAGTGAAGCTCGCTTGCCAGGTCGCGCGCCCGGTCGACTGGTCGGCGACGCTGGAGGCCCTGGCGGAGCTGGGGGTCAGCAGGGTGCTGGATCTCGGTCCGGGACATGCGCTCGCCGAAATGATGCAGGCCTTCCTTCCCGACATCCGCTGCTACGCGGCCGATGGATTTCGCACCATCGAGGGCCTGCGAAACTGGATGACTTCCGAATAGCCGACATCTTCGCACCAGCCAAAACCTACGGTATCCGTTCCAATTTTTCTCGCGAAGCAGTTCACGGACGTCATGTGCTGCGCAAAAAATCGTCTGAGGAAATCAAGACACAAGTCGCCCCTGCTCGGCTACAACGGGCACGTCCAGCCATGCAGACGGCCGCAAAGGTAAACCTTCATATCGGACAAGCCTCAGAGAAGGTTTCGAAAACTAAACTGCCGTCGTCTACAAAGCGGTTGTGGCATTCCATGATCGACCCGAACGTGTTTGGTACGATCAATCGGGCGCGCTCCGAAAGAGCCGACGGGAATTCCTCCATCAAATCCGTATCGGCCATTTTATCACGACGACCACCGAATCATACGAAGAAACCACAAGAGGACGCCTGGGAGCGTCGTTCGTCTGCTGGCGTGATCGCCCGCGCTGCGGCCGACGGCAAACGAGCAGAGGCAGAAGGGCTTCTAACTTCGAACCGAGTTCGCTGAGTGATGCGGCCACCGCGACACAGCGGTCCGGTCGCACAAGGTTCTCGCCCGCATGCGCCGTGAGATCGGCAGTAACATCCGCCTCGTCGACGTACCATCACTCGGCTTCGCGCCTCGAAGCATCAGCGTGCTGACCGAACGATAGAAAGCGGAAGCGCAGCCTCTGGAATAGCCGACAACTGCGGACGGTCCAGGGCGACGACGGAGAACACGCCGGCCCGTTCAGCTCTCCACAATTAATTCCACCGCCGCACCCTGCAAACTCATTGTGGTCATAGCGACGTTGGATTAGCGCCGCTATCAGACGTTGTGCTCGCCAAGTATCGAAGAATAATCGGAGGGACCTGCGCGAATTTCGGCACGTCTTCGGCTACCGAACGGCCTTCCGGGGATCCCATTGCGGCGCGCAGCGCCTCGCCATCGGCGAACTCGCCTTCGAATACGCAAAAAAAGGTCGCATCGCCGGCAAGCGACGCAACATCGAAGCCATAGCGGAAAGCCCGCAGGCCGGGCAATTTACGCACCAGTGGGATATGATTCTGCACATAATGTGCTTTGAACGCGTCCGGGTTCGGTTGAGTCGGATAGAGTACGAGAAGCGTTTCCAACTTAGGTCCTTTCTGCTACTCATAGATGAGCGCGACAACGTTCCATTGAAAGTCTAGAGAGCCTGCAGTCATGACGAAGCCCTGCTGCGTCACGTCGCCGTGTCCAGTAGCATGGTCTTGGTTTCAAGATATCCCATCAAGCCTTGCTCGCCACCCTCACGCCCAATCCCCGACTGCTTGAATCCTCCCCATGGGAGGGAGAAGTCGGCGCGCATGCCGTTCTGAGCGACGTTTCCGGCCCTCAACCTCCTGGCGACTGCAGCTGCAGCACTTGGATCACGCGTCAATACCGACGCATTGAGGCCGTAGATTGAGTCGTTCGCGATGCGAATTGCATCGTCTGTGCTATCGCTAGCGATGAGGCAGAGCACCGGCCCAAATATCTCCTCTTGCGCAATCGTCATGTTGTTCTTGACGTTTGCAAATAGAGTGGGTTCAAAGAAGAAGCCGCGATCCGGGCGAGATGGTCTCGCTCCACCCGCCACAAGAGTCGCGCCCTCTTTCACGCCTACCGCAACGTAGTGCTCGACGCGCTCGAGTTGCCGTTTCGTGGCCAGCGGCCCCATCTGTGCTTCGGGATCGTCAGAATGACCTATGCGGATCTGCTTCATCTCAGCCGCAATCGCCTCGGCAATCGCGTCGTGGCGGTAGCGGGGCACGATCGCCCGTGTTAACATCGCGCATACTTGACCACTCAGTGTGACTATAGTGCTTGTCAATATCTTCGCGGTTTCCGCGTCGGAGAAGTCGTCCAGCACGATGGCCGCCGACTTGCCCCCCAATTCCAGAGCGCAACGCCGAACGCCTTCCGCGCAGGCCTGCGCAATCTGCCGTCCAACCGCGGTTGATCCAGTGAACGCGATCTTGTCGACGTCCCGATTGCGCATCAGATGGTCAGCAGCCTGGCGTTCGGAAGGAACAAGGTTGAGCACGCCGGGCGGTAATCCCGCCTCTTCGGCGCATTCTGCGATGATGTAGGCCTCGATCGGCGTTTCCGGCGCGGGCTTCATGACCACAGTGCAACCCGCGATCAGAGCTGGCGCGATCTTCGCCGTCATGAGCATGTAGGGCGTGTTCCAGGGTGTGATTGCAGCGACGACGCCCACCGGGTCGTGAACAATCCGCGCCACCTTAGCGACTGCACTTTCCGGACTGGTCTCGAACCGAAACTGCCGGCCAACCTTGATGGCGTGGAATAGATTCAGCGTCCCATAACGGACGATATGAGGTGCTATGGAAGTCGGTCCTCCCATCTGCATTGACCTGGCCAGCAATGATCGGATGGTCGTTTCGGCGGCCATCTCGTGTGAAAAAAGAGCCGGTCCCGGAAATCTGCACAGGACGCTAAGTGGAGTTTCTGCCTGACGGCGGGCACGATAGGCCCCGCGAATCAGGAGAGACCATGAGCAGACGACCCCGCCGGAACCACTCACCGGCCTT
>NZ_JARWCR020000041.1:0-75523 GCF_029846695.2 Bradyrhizobium nivariense
GCTCTACAGCCGCCCAGTCGACCAGCTCGCAAATCCGCCTCAGCACCGGGCTCCCTTTCCCTCGCCGCGACACCAGCGCGTCCGCGAAACCCGGTTGCCCAACCTGTCGATATGCCATCCCGAGCCCCTCCGAGCCTAGGCCCTAATGAATCCCTGATTCGCCTTTGTGCAAAGCTCTCGCAAGCGGGAGAGGCGAGGGAGCCCGCGGCGACGACCGCGTCCAGGGTGTGAGAGCGCCGCCCAGGCGCTTGGAAAGCTGAGGGTCGTGTCGCTTCACGCCATCCCCCCGATCCGAAGCTCCCGCGAATCGATGCCGAGCGGGGCGTGGGTGGCGGCGATGATCAGGCCGCCGCGGTCGAGGTGCTGGCGCATCAGGCCGCCGAACATATCCTGGCCGGCGACATCCAGCGCTGTGGTCGGCTCGTCGAGCAGCCAGACCGGACGGCGGACCGTCAGCAGGCGGGCCAGCGAGAGCCGGCGGCGCTGGCCGGCGGACAGGAAGGCGGCGGGCAGATGGGCGGCGTGGTCGAGGCCGACAGTGGCGAGGCTTTTGGCAGCGTCAAAACGCTCGCCGCCGAGAAAATCGGCCCAGAATGTCAGATTTTCCGCCACGCTCAGCGCCGGCTTCAGGGCGTCGCGATGGCCGAGATAGTGACATTGCTCCGGCAGGGTCAGCTCGGCATCGCCGCCGTCCAGCGCGATCGTGCCGCCCGCCGGAATGAGCAGGCCCGCGATTAGCCGCAGCAGCGACGTCTTGCCCGATCCGTTGCGGCCCACGACCGCCACGGCTTCGCCGGCGCCGGCCTCGAAATCGAGCCCGGAAAACACTTCGCGCCCGCCCCGCACGCAAATGACCCCGCGTCCGGAAAGCTGCATCTTGCCATGGTCCAATCCGCTCAAAGCCAGGCCTCAGGAAATCTTTGGGTAGCGCATGGGAATTTTTGGCTCGCGAATTGCTGCGGCTCGATTGTGGCTGTGGCGGCGCGGTTAGAAAGCTTCTATAAGCCCGGAACTACTTGATGCAGCAACTCAACCTGCCCCTGCAAGCGACTCAGCCGGAATCGCTGACGGTGTTAAAATACCCCTTGCCGGGTATAACTAACAATTGGGATTTTCCTACATGACCTCGCTCGACAGCTTCAAATGCAAAAAGACCCTCAAGGTCGGCGCCAAGACCTATGTCTATTACAGCCTGCCCACGGCCGAGAAGAATGGTCTGAAGGGAATTTCGAAACTTCCCTATTCGATGAAGGTTTTGCTCGAGAACCTGCTCCGCAACGAGGACGGCCGCTCGGTCAAGAAGGAGGACATCGTCGCGGTGTCGAAGTGGCTGCGCAAGAAATCGCTGGAGCATGAGATCGCATTCCGTCCGGCCCGCGTGCTGATGCAGGACTTCACCGGCGTGCCCGCCGTGGTCGATCTCGCCGCGATGCGCAACGCGATGCAGAAGCTCGGCGGCGATGCCGAGAAGATCAATCCGCTGGTGCCGGTTGATCTCGTCATCGACCACTCGGTGATCGTGAACTTCTTCGGCGACAACAAGGCCTTCGGCAAGAACGTCACCGAGGAATACAAGCAGAACCAGGAGCGCTACGAGTTCCTGAAGTGGGGCCAGAAGGCGTTCACGAACTTCTCCGTCGTGCCGCCCGGCACCGGCATCTGCCACCAGGTCAATCTCGAATATCTCTCCCAGACGGTGTGGACCAAGAAGGAGAAGATGACGGTCGGCAAGAAGACCGGCACCTTCGAGGTCGCCTATCCCGACTCGCTGGTCGGCACCGACTCCCACACCACCATGGTCAACGGTCTCGCCGTGCTCGGCTGGGGCGTCGGCGGCATCGAGGCGGAAGCCTGCATGCTCGGCCAACCGCTGTCGATGCTGCTGCCCAACGTCGTCGGCTTCAAGCTGAAGGGCGCGATGAAGGAAGGCGTCACCGCGACCGACCTCGTGCTGACCGTGACGCAGATGCTGCGCAAGCTCGGCGTCGTCGGCAAGTTCGTCGAGTTCTTCGGCCCCGGCCTCGACCATCTCTCGGTCGCCGACAAGGCGACCATCGCCAACATGGCGCCCGAATACGGCGCGACCTGCGGCTTCTTCCCGGTCGATGCCGCCGCGCTCGATTATCTCAAGACCTCCGGCCGCGCCCCGGCGCGCGTCGCGCTGGTGCAGGCCTATGCCAAGGCGCAAGGGCTGTTCCGCACCGCCAAGTCGGCCGATCCGGTGTTCACGGAGACGCTGACGCTCGACCTCGGCGACGTCGTGCCCTCGATGGCCGGCCCGAAGCGTCCCGAGGGCCGCATTGCGCTGCCGTCGGTCGCCGAAGGCTTTTCGGTCGCCCTCGCCAGCGAATACAAGAAGGCGGATGAGCCGACGAAGCGCTTTGCCGTCGGCGGCAAGACCTTCGATCTCGGCCATGGCGACGTCGTGATCGCCGCCATCACCTCCTGCACCAACACCTCGAACCCGAGCGTGCTGATCGGCGCCGGTCTTCTGGCGCGTAACGCCGCCGCGAAGGGCCTCAAGGCCAAGCCGTGGGTGAAGACCTCGCTCGCCCCGGGCAGCCAGGTGGTGGCGGCCTATCTCGCCGATTCCGGTCTCCAGGCCGATCTCGACAAGGTCGGCTTCAATTTGATCGGCTTCGGCTGCACCACCTGCATCGGCAATTCCGGCCCGCTGCCCGAGGAGATCTCGAAGTCGATCAACGACAACGGCATCGTCGCGGCAGCCGTGCTCTCCGGTAACCGCAACTTCGAAGGCCGCGTCTCGCCGGACGTGCAGGCGAATTATCTGGCCTCGCCGCCGCTCGTCGTCGCCCACGCGCTCGCAGGGTCCGTCACCAAGAACCTCGCGGTCGAGCCGCTCGGTGAAGGCAAGGACGGCAAGCCGGTCTACCTGAAGGACATCTGGCCGACGACGAAGGAGATCAACGCCTTCATGAAGAAGTTCGTGACCGCGGCGATCTTCAAGAAGAAGTATGCCGACGTGTTCAAGGGCGACACCAACTGGCGCAAGATCAAGACGGTCGAGAGCGAAACCTATCGCTGGAACATGAGCTCGACCTACGTGCAGAACCCGCCCTATTTCGAAGGCATGAAGAAGGAGCCGGAGCCCGTCACCGACATCGTCGAGGCCCGCATCCTCGCCATGTTCGGCGACAAGATCACCACCGACCACATCTCGCCGGCCGGCTCGATCAAGCTCACCTCGCCCGCCGGGAAATACCTCAGCGAGCATCAGGTGCGTCCCGCCGACTTCAACCAGTACGGCACGCGGCGCGGCAACCATGAAGTCATGATGCGCGGCACCTTCGCCAACATCCGCATCAAGAACTTCATGCTGAAGGGCGCCGACGGCAACATTCCGGAAGGCGGCCTCACCAAGCACTGGCCCGACGGCGAGCAGATGTCGATCTACGACGCCGCGATGAAGTACCAGCAGGAGCAGGTGCCGCTGGTGGTGTTCGCCGGCGCCGAATACGGCAACGGCTCCTCGCGCGACTGGGCCGCGAAGGGCACACGTCTGCTCGGCGTGCGCGCCGTGATCTGCCAGAGCTTCGAGCGCATCCACCGCTCCAATCTGGTCGGCATGGGCGTGCTGCCGCTGACCTTCGAGGACGGCACCTCCTGGTCGTCGCTCGGCCTGAAGGGCGACGAGAAGGTCACGCTGCGAGGCCTCGTCGGCGACCTGAAGCCGCGCCAGAAGCTGACTGCGGAGATCGTCTCCGGCGACGGTTCGCTGCAGCGGGTTTCGCTGCTTTGCCGCATCGATACGCTGGACGAGCTCGAATACTACCGCAACGGCGGCATCCTGCACTACGTGCTGCGCAAGCTCGCGGCGTAAGCGCGAATTTGTGAACGGTGGCTCACTGCGAAGTGAGTAGGAGGTTGAACGAAGGCGGCCTATCAAAAGGCCGCCTTCGCGCGTTTGCGGCAGGCTTCAGATGGGCCCGTCCGGCAGAGAACCTCGCCTTGGAGGTTACTTGACGATCGAATATGCGACGTCCGTAAGACTACGGTGATCATCCGGCGGTAAGAATTCCCTTCTCACGAGCAATGGTGTGCGACGTTCGACATGACAACAATGACGGCTTCTCATCTGGTTTCGCGCCACGTGATCTCAAGGTGGTCCGGTGCCCTCTGGTCGGGAGCACTTGGTATCTGCGCGATCGTCGCCGTCATTCGTCCTGCCGAGGCTGATCCCCGCGCCGTTGTCGAATTGTTTACCTCGCAGGGCTGCTCCTCCTGCCCGCCGGCCGACAAGATCATCGGCGACCTCTCCAGCGATCCCTCGATCATCGCGCTGAGCATGCCGATCGATTATTGGGATTATCTCGGCTGGAAGGACACCTTGGCCGATTCGCGCTTCTCTGCACGGCAGCGTGCCTATTCGCGCATGCGTGGCGACCGCGAGGTCTACACGCCGCAGGTCGTGGTCAACGGCTCCACGCATGTCGTCGGCAGCGACCGCACCGGCATCGAAAGCGCGATCGGCAGGACCGACAATGGTACGGGCGCGATGAGCGTGCCGGTGACGATGTCGCTCGCGGGCAAGCAGATCAACGTCTCGGTGGCCGCAAGCAAGGAGCCGGCAGTCTCGCACGGCGAGGTCTGGATCTGCTCGATTGCGAAATCGGTGCCGATCGCGATCAGCCGCGGCGAAAATCGCGGACAGCAGGTGATCTATCACAACGTGGTGCGCAACCTGCTCAAGGTCGGCGACTGGACCGGCCGTCCGGAAAGCTGGACGGTGCCGCTCGAGAACCTCACACGTGACGGCGTCGACGGCGCGGTGGTCTATGTCCAGGACGGCAGCCGCGAGAAACCGGGCCCGATGCTGGGCGCCGCGTATACGTCGCTGCACTGATTCGATTCTCTCACTAGCGTCGTACCATCTCTCACTCCTCATGGTGAGGAGCGCGCCTTTGCGCGCGTCTCGAACCATGCAGGCCCTGCTGATCCAGCTCGGGCCTCGATCCTTCGAGACGCCGCGGCTCCTCAGGATGAGGAGAGGGGTTCTGGCGCGGATGTCTGGTGAGCTATTCGTCGAGCCAGAAACATCCCGGCACAAACAAAACACAAACAAAAAAGGACCAACTTGCGTTGGCCCTCCTTGTCGTGCGAACAGACCCGATCCTGACGACCCCGGGGGGCTGGGGGCTGAGGAATCCGGAACCGAAAGGACCGGGTCAACGCACACAGGTCTTTTCGCAGCGCAGGGCGGCAGTCGCTTGGCGGAAAAGCGGCGACACTATGATTCCTGCTAACGATCCCGTGACGGTTTGCCGCGACAGAGTTCCACCGCTGCGTGTGTCCGGACGCGCACCGGATTCCATGCATCCTTTCAACGGCCCCTTGCGGTGGGGAACAGTTGGCGCAATCATGCAGCTGTCATGATCCGCGGTTCCGGGGACGGTCTTCGCGGGCGCGGTCATGCTGATGCGACAGGAGGCGCTCCATGAGTCTGTCGGAGGATGCCGATCCCAGCGAACAGCGCGCGGCGGTGCGTCCTGCCGCTGCGAATGCGCAACTGAGCCGGGTCACGTTCAACCGGCTCGAGCTGCACCGTATTCTCAATCTGTACGGCCGTATGGTCGCCGACGGCGAGTGGCGCGACTATGCCATCGACTTCCTGAAAGACCGCGCCGTGTTCTCGGTCTATCGCCGCGCCTCGGAAGTGCCGATCTATCGCATCGAGAAAGATCCGCGCCTCGCGCGCAAGCAGGGCATGTACAGCGTGATCTCGGCGACGGGTCTGATCCTGCGCCGCGGCCACGAACTCGAGCGCGTGCTGCTGGTGATCGACCGCAAGCTGGCAGTGGTGTAGCCGCGATCCAGTAGCCCGGATAAGCGTAGCGACATCCGGGTCTTTGCCTGCAGCGTTCCCGGGTATCGCTTCGCTCACCCGGGCTACAGGCCTTACTTCCCCGGCACCGTGCTCGCGCCCTCGCCGAGGTCGCGCTGCATCATCACCGTGTCCAGCCAGCGGCCGAATTTCAGCCCGACGCTGGGATGCGTGCCGATCATCCTGAACCCGCCCTTGGTGTGCACGCCGATCGAGCCGGCATTGGCGGAATCGCCGATCACCGCGATCATCTGGCGAAAGCCGCGCGCCTCGCATTCGGCGACCAGACGCTCCAACAGCAGAAGCCCGACGCCGCGGCGGTGGAAGGACGGGTCGAGATAGATCGAGTTCTCGACCGTGAAGCGATAGGCCGGCCGCGGCCGGTAGGCGCCGGCATAGGCATAGCCGGCCACACGGCCGTCGAGGATGGCGACGAAATAGGGATAGCCCCCGTCGACCAGCGCGCGGTAGCGGCGCGTCATTTCAGCTAGGTCCGGCGGCTCCAGCTCGAACGTCGCGGTGCCCTCGCGGACAGCCTGCTGGTAGATGGCGGTGATGGCGGGAAGATCGGCCTCGAGGGCGGGTCTGATTTCAGGTGCGGACATGGAAGCGAGATTAGAGCCTTCCGGGGACGGCTGGGAAGAGACAACGGCTTCTCGGCGTCGTCTTTGCGAGAGCAGCAGCCTCCATCTTCTCGCTGTCATGCCCCGCGTAGGCGGGGCATCCAGTACTCCGAGACAGCGCGGCTAGAACGGAGCCGCTGCGGCGTACCGGATCGCCCGCCCCAGTGCGCAAGTGCGCACAAGGCGGGCGACGACAGCGGCGGGTGCTGCGACGTCCAGCCCCAAACGAAAAACCCCGGCCTCTCGGCCGGGGTTCGTGTCCGCTCTCTCAGGCTAACGCTTAGTCGCGCTGGCCGAGGAGCTGCAGCAGCAGCGTGAACAGGTTGATGAAGTTCAAGTACAGCGACAGCGCACCGGTGATGGCCGCACGCTCCGCGACGTCACCGCCGGCCGAGGCGTAGCCGTAGATGTAGTCGTTCTTCAGCCGCTGGGTGTCCCAGGCGGTAAGGCCCGCGAACACCAGCACGCCGACCACCGACACGACGAACTGCAGCACCGAGCTTGCCAGGAACAGGTTCACCAGGCTCGCGATGATGATGCCGATCAGGCCCATGAACAGGAACGAGCCCATTCCGGTCAGGTCACGCTTGGTGGTGTAGCCATAGAGGCTGAGCGCGCCGAAGGTCGCCGCGGTGATGAAGAACACCCGCACGATCGAGGTGTGCGTGAACACCAGGAAGATCGAGGACAGCGAGATGCCCATCAGTGCCGCGAACACCCAGAACAGGATCTGGGCGGTCGAAGGAGCGAGGCGATTGATGCCTGCCGAGATCACGAACACCATCGCGAGCGGCGCAAACATGAAGAGCCACTTCAGCGGGCCAAGGTACATCGCACTGCCGAACGGCGTCAGATAGATCGCCTTCGCGCCGGTACCTATCCGAATCGCGTCGGCGGCAGAAGGGTCGGCTACTGACGCCATGTAGACGCCGAGCGCGGCCAGGCCGGTGATGGCGAGGCCAACGCTCATATAGTTGTAGATGCGCAGCATGTAGGCGCGCAGGCCGGCATCGACCGTCGCGGCGTCAACACGCCCGGCGGCCCTGCCGAAAGGAGAAGCGTAGTTACGGTCTAGGTCCGACATGGTCGAATTCCCGTTGGTTGGCCCGGTCCGGCATGAGGGTCGCCATGCCGCCGGTTCGTCAAATTCTATCTCGGATACCGGTGTGTGCCGACATTAAATTTGGCTCACAATCCGGGCTCCGAACCCATTCGATATGTGGGAAACTAACACATCCGCTGCAACGGTCCACGCGCGGCCGAATGTCGCCCTCAGCCACAATCCTGACGAGCGGACGTGGTTAATCGCAGGAATCGTGCGATTCCGCTACCGCGCGGCGACCCGCTACCATTTGTCACAAATTCCGCAACACCGTGGCGGGCTTTTTGTTCAACGCCAGGAGCGTGCCGGCGAGCCCGAGGCCGACCGTGACGACCAGGGCGGCCGCGACCACGCCGGCCGCGCTGCCGGCCTGCCAGACGAAGCTCAGCGTCATCAGCCGCGTCACGATCATCCAGGCCGCGATGCTGCCGGCGAAAACGCCGAACACCGCCGTGGCCAGCCCGATCAGGAGGTATTCGAGCGCATAGGCGCCGAGCAGCCGTAGCCGGGTCGCGCCCAGGGTCTTGAGGATCACCGCATCGTAGACCCGGTGGCGATGGCCGGCGGCGAGTGCCCCGCCGAGCACCAGGATCGCCGAGATCAGGGTCACGGCGCTGGCGCCGCGGATCGCCAACGCAAGGTTGGTCACGACCGAACCGACCGTCTCCATCACCTCGCGCACGCGCACGCTCGTGACCATCGGATAGGCGTCGGCGACCTGCTTGATGATCTGGCCGTCACCCGCCGCATCGCCGCCCGCTTCCGTCAGCGTCGCGATGTGGGTATGCGGCGCGCCCTTGAACGCGTTCGGCGAGAACATCAGGACGAAATTGATGCCGAGGCCCTGCCAGTCGATGGTGCGCAAATTGCTGATCTTCGCCGGGATGTCGCGGCCGAGGATATTGACGACGACCTCGTCACCGAGCTTGAGGCCGAGCCCGTCCGCGATCTTCTTCTCCATCGAAACCAGCGGCGGGCCGGAATAATCGGCGCTCCACCACTCGCCCTCGACCACCTTGGAGCCTTTCGGCAGATCGGCGGTATAGGTCAGGCCACGGTCGCTCTGCAGCACCCACTCGGAATCGGTGCTGGGCTTGAGCTCCTCGGCGCGGAGGCCACGGGCTCCGACGATGCGCCCGCGCAGCATCGGCACGTCCTCGACCTTCGCGCCAGGGGCGATCTGACGCAGATAGGAGTCGAACTGCTCGGCCTGCGTGCTCGGAATATCGATGAAGAAGAACGATGGCGCGTGCTCGGGCAATGCCGCCAGGAACTGCCGGCGCAGATTGCCGTCGATCTGGGTAATGGTGACGAGCACCGCGAGTCCGAGCCCGAGCGACAGCACGACCGAGGGCGTCAGCGCGCCCGGCCGGTGGATGTTGGCAATCGCGAGTCGCAGCATCGGCAACCGCGTGCGCGGCAGCCGCCGTGCGATCGTCATCAGCAGGGCGGCAATGCCGCGCAGCAGGGCGAATACGACGACGGAGGAGGCCACGAACACCGCGGCGATGCGCTTGTCGAAGGACAGCCCGATCACGACCGCGATGAGCAGCGTGATCACGACGGCCATGAAAACGAGGTAGCTCCAGCGTGGCCGGTGCCATTCGGAGCTGATGGTGTCGCGGAACAGCGCGGCCACCGGCACGTCGTGCACCCGCCCGAGCGGCCACAGGCCGAAGGCAAGCGCGGTGAGAAGCCCGTAGACGAACGACAGTGCGAGCTCGTCGACGTGCACCGCCGCCACCACCGGCAGCGGCAGCAGCTTGCCGAACAGGCCGACGATGGTGAAGGGCATGGCGGCACCGAGCGCAAGGCCGATCACCGAGCCGATCGCTGCGAGCAGGAGAACCTGCGCGAGATAGATGCCGAACACGTCGCGCCCCGTGGCGCCGACGGCCTTGAAGGCCGCGATCACCTCGAGCTTGTGGTCGATATGGGCCTTGACGGCATTGGCGACGCCGACGCCGCCCACCAGCAGCGCGGCGAGGCCGACCAGCGTCAAAAACTGCGTGAAGCGATTGATGTTGCGCTCGAGCTGCGGCGAGGCATTGGAGCGGCTGCGGACCTCCCAGCCGGCCTGCGGCGCGGCGTTGCGCGCGTCCGTGATGAAGGCTTCGGTGGCGCGCTCGCTGTTGGCGGTATCGGGCAATTTCACCCGGTAGACCCAGCGCACCAGGCTGCCGGGCTGGATCAGGCCGGTGGCGCGCAGGCCCGCCTCGCTGATCAGGAAGCGCGGGCCGAAGCCGATGCCGCCGGCGAGCTTGTCGGGCTCGGCTTCGACGGCGCTGCGGATCTGGAACGTCGCTGACCCGATGGTGACGCGATCGCCGGTCTTCAGCGAGAGCCGCGCCAGCAACGTCGGATCGGCGGCGGCGCCGAACGCGCCGTCGCGCTCCGCGAGCAGATCGGACATCGGCAGTGGTGGCGCGAGCGTCAATTGGCCGAGCATCGGATAGGCGTCGTCGACCGCCTTCATTTCGACCAGCGCCAGCTTGCCCTCCGCCGACCGCGCCATGCCGCGCAGTGTGGCGGCGCTCGAGACGGTGCCGCGCGAACGCAGGAAGGCGATTTCCTCCGGCTTCGCCTCGCGCTGAAACAAGACGAACGACACGTCGCCGCCGAGCAGCGTACGGCCCTCGCGGGCGAGGCCGTCGCTCAGGCTGGCCGAGACCGAGCCGACACCGGCGATCGCCATCACGCCGAGCGCGATGCAGGCAATGAAGACGTAGAAGCCGCGCAGGCCGCCGCGCAATTCGCGCAACGCGTAGCGCAGCGACAGCGCGACGCCGTTGGGCTTCGCGAACGGTTCGGCAGCAGTGCTCATACCGGCGCCGACTGCGTGTCGATGCGCCCGGAGCGCAGGCGGATCACGCGATCGCAGCGATGCGCGAGCGAGGAATCGTGCGTGACCAGCACCAGCGTCATGCCGCGCTCGGCATGCTTGCTGAACAGGAGATCGACGATCTGCTTGCCGGTGGCTTCGTCGAGATTGCCGGTCGGCTCGTCGGCAACGAGGATCGCGGGATCGGGCGCCAGCGCGCGCGCGAGCGCGACGCGCTGCTGCTCGCCGCCGGAGAGCTGCGTCGGATAATGATGCAGACGGTCGCCGAGCCCCACCGATTGCAGCTCCTGCGCCGCGCGCTTTGCGGCGTCCGGATTGCCCGCGAGTTCGAGCGGCACGGCGACGTTCTCCAGCGCCGTCATCGTCGGGATCAAATGGAAGGACTGGAAGACGATGCCGACCTGGCGGCCGCGGAAGCGGGCCAGCGCGTCCTCGTCGAGGGCATTGAAAGGCGTGCCGCTGACCACCACCTCTCCGCTATCAGGACGCTCCAGCCCCGCCATCACCATCAGCAGCGTGGATTTGCCCGAGCCTGACGGGCCGATCAGGCCGACCGTCTCGCTACGGCCGACGCGCAAGCTGATATCCTTGAGAATGTGAACGCGTGCCGCGCCCGTACCCAATGACAGATTGACGTTGGAGATGGCGATGGTGTCCGCCGAACTGTCGGCGAGCGAAGAGGAATAGATGCGAGTGTCCATGGTCCGGTCATATGGCAACTCCGTACGCGCGGTCGAGAGGCGTTACGGATTGTTCATGCACATAGCCGTGTTGATGTTCGCTTTGATGACGGTCGCAAATCCGGCCTGGGCGGGAGCGGCAAAACCGGTCAAGCTTGTCGTTCTGGGCGATTCCCTGAGCGCCGGCCTCGGTCTCGCAGCCCAGGAAGCATTTCCCACAAAACTTCAAAAAGCCTTGCAGGCCAAAGGCATAGTCGTCGATATGACCAACGCCGGGGTGTCCGGCGACACCTCATCCGGCGGTCGTGACCGGCTCGACTGGTCGGTCCCTGACGGAACCGATGGCGTCATCATCGAGCTTGGCGCCAACGACGCGCTGCGCGGCGTCGATCCCGATCTGACCCGCGCCGCGCTGACCGACATCGTCCAGCGCCTCAAGGCGCGCAAGATCGCGGTGATGCTGTGCGGCATGCTGGCGCCGCCGAATTACGGCGCGGATTATGCCGCGCGCTTCAATTCGATTTATCCGGATCTGGCGAAAAAATTCGACGTGCCGCTCTATTCGTTTTTTCTCGACGGTGTTGCAGCGGACGCCAAGCTCAACCAGGCCGACGGCATTCATCCGACCGCGCCCGGCGTCGACATCATCGTCGGCAACATCATGCCCACCGTGGAGGCATTTCTGCGCAACATAAGCGAGCAACCGCATTGAAAAGCAGGCAGCGCCGACCGTAATTCCCAGGGTTTTACCGGGGTGGCCCGCAGCGTGCTTCGCAGAGTCACACAACTGCGATAGGAATCAGGGTACCGGTGATTCGTCACCGGCTCTAAAATTTGGATATGATCTTTCCCAAGGATCATGCCCAAGCATCGGGAGTGCGAAACGATGCCGCGTTTGTTCACTGGTCTGGAAATTCCGGCCGAGATTGGCCAGTCGCTTTCCAATTTGCGGGGCGGCCTTCCCGGCGCCCGCTGGATCGATCCCGAAAATTACCACGTCACCCTGCGTTTCATCGGCAATATCGATGGCATGTCCGCCAACGAAATCGCCTCGATGCTGTTTCGCGTCGACCGCAAGCCGTTCGAGGTGAAGGTGCAGGGCTTGCAGAGTTTCGGCGGACGCAAGCCGCGCGCGGTGGTCGCAACCATCGTGCCGAGCAAGCCGCTGATGGAATTGCAGGCCGAGCTCGAGCGCATGATGCAGCGGATCGGCCTCGACCCTGAAGGCCGCAAGTTCATCCCGCATGTCACGCTGGCCCGTCTGCACGACGCCACCGACCGAGATGTCGCCGACTATCTCTCGCTGCGCGGCTACTTTCCGAGCAAGGCGTTCATGGCCGAACGCTTCGTGCTGTTCTCGTCCCGCGCCTCCACCGGCGGCGGCCCTTATGTGGTCGAGGACGCCTACGAGCTGTGTCAGTGAGGCTTCATAGCGCTCCGGCTTGTCGCGTCGCTATCGCAGCGGCGCCATGCCGGGCCGGCTGATATCAGTCTTCGCAAAATCCCCGCCCTTGAACAGCAGCGGCTCGCTGCGGGTCACCGCCAGCGCGTAGGAAAAGCAGTCGCCGTAGTTCAGCGCAGCGATGTGACGTCCCTTTCCGTAGCGTCGCCAAGCGCGTCGTGCCGCATCGGTTTGTTCGGCGTCGACGGCAACGATCTCGGCGCCGATCTTGAGCAGCCAAAGGTCGAACTCACGCCCGCCCGCGTCACCCATCCGCGTTTCAAGCACCATCGCTGCTTCGAGCACGGTTGCTGCCGAGATCAGTCGGACCGGGTCATCCGCAATCTGGATTTCCATCCTTGACGCGTCCGGCTCGTTGAGGGCGATTGCCACGATCGCCGATGTGTCGATCACCATCAGCGCGGCAATCCGTGCTCGTCATAGCCGAGGATCTCTTCTGGCGTTCGGTCATCGACCACGGCCATCTCGCTCCAGCGACGCCGGATCTCCGCCATGTCTTCCAACAGAGCGGTCTTGCGGGATTGGCTGCCAAGGCGGCGCAATCGCTCCTCGATGGCGCGCTTGGTCGCGGTCGTGATGTTCTCGCCGGTGAGCTGCGCCAGAGTCCGCGCCAATTGCTCGGTCTCGGGATCCTTGATGCTCAGTGCCATGTAAGGTTCCTAGGTTCCTCCTTAGATATATTCTACCTTTTTGCAAAGGCAAGATGAGGAAGCCAGGACGCAGGTCGTATGGTTCAACGTGACGTTCTGGCGGCCTGTGGAGGACATTTCCTGGGGAAGTAGAAAAAGCGCATACGCCGTTGCGCCAATACACGGCTTGCAATTTGCCCCCGTCTCTGGCGGTAAAGAGCCATGCTCTCGACCCCCAGTTCCCCATTCCGCGAGGCCTATCAAGCCGAGATCGCCTCCGGCGCGATCGAGCCCGATGCTGCCCAAGCCGAGGTCGCCGAGGCCTATGCGGCGCTCGACCAGCGGCTCGCCAATTACAAGCCGCCGCGCAAGCAGGGCCTGCTCAGCCGCCTGTTCAGCGCCGACAAGGACGAGGCACCGCGCGGGCTCTACGTCCATGGCGAGGTTGGCCGCGGCAAGACCATGCTGATGGACCTGTTCTTCCAGCACAGTACCGTCGAGCACAAGCGCCGCGCGCATTTCCACGAATTCATGGCCGATGTGCACGAGCGCATCTACGACTATCGCCAGGGCATCGCGCGCGGCGAGATCCCCGACGGCGACGTCATCACGCTGACCGCGAACGCCATCTTCGAGGAGAGCTGGCTGCTCTGCTTCGACGAATTCCACGTCACCGACATCGCGGACGCGATGATCCTCGGCCGCCTGTTCGCAAAGCTGCTGGAACTCGGCACCGTGGTGGTCGCAACCTCCAACGTCGCACCCGACGACCTCTACAAGGGCGGTCTGAACCGTTCGCTGTTCCTGCCCTTCGTCAAGCAGATCACCGACCACATGGACGTGCTGCGGCTCGACGCGCGCACCGACTTCCGTCTGGAAAAACTTCAGGGCGTGCCGATGTGGCTGACGCCGGCGGACACCGAGGCGGACACCGCGCTCGACCGCGCCTGGTCGAAGATGTCAGGTGGCGCCAAATGCAAGTCACGCGATATTTCGATCAAGGGACGCATCCTGCACGTGCCGTGCTCGGCCCACGGCGTGGCGCGCTTCGCGTTCGCCGATCTCTGCGAGAAGCCGCTCGGGGCATCCGACTATCTCAGGCTGGCGCACGACTATCACACCATCCTGGTCGACCATATTCCAGTGATGGACATCTCCCGGCGCAACGCCGCCAAACGTTTCATCACGCTGATCGACACGCTCTATGACAATGCCGTGAAGCTGATGGCCTCGGCCGAGGCCAATCCGGTGTCGCTCTATCTCGCTAACGAAGGCAACGAGGCCAACGAGTTCAAGCGGACGTCGTCACGCCTGATCGAAATGAGCTCGGAATCCTATCTGGCGCTGCCCCACGGCCGCAAGGATTCCACCGCCAGCGGCTCGACCAAGGGTCTGGTGGAGACTTAAGTCCTATTTGCCAGCGCGGTCATTCCGGGGCGCCCGCCCTTCGCGGGCGAGCCCGGAATCCATTTCGCCACCAGTGTTGAGGCCCGATGGATTTCCGGGCTCGTCGGTTCGCGACGCCCCGGAATGACAGGGATGCGCTTGAATACGCGGCAAGCCCGACAATTGGGCAACCGGCGACTTGAACGGGGGAGGCGAAAGGGATAACCACCCGTCTCAGTTTTCCCCTCCTTACGTGTCTAAAGGACAGGTTCACATGGCGCGCGACAAGATTGCTTTGATTGGCTCCGGTCAGATCGGCGGAACGTTGGCTCATCTCATCGGCCTGAAAGAGCTGGGCGACGTGGTGATGTTCGACATCGCCGAGGGCGTGCCGCAGGGCAAGGCGCTCGACATCGCGCAGTCCTCGCCGGTCGACGGCTTTGACGCGCACTACACCGGCGCCAACTCCTACGAAGCGCTCGACAACGCCAAAGTCTGCATCGTCACCGCCGGCGTGCCGCGCAAGCCCGGCATGAGCCGCGACGACCTCCTCTCCATAAACCTCAAGGTCATGGAGCAGGTCGGCGCCGGCATCAAGAAGTACGCCCCCGATGCTTTCGTCATCTGCATCACCAACCCGCTCGACGCGATGGTCTGGGCGCTGCAGAAGGCCTCCGGCCTGCCGCACAAGAAGGTCGTCGGCATGGCCGGCGTGCTGGATTCGTCGCGCTTCCGCTACTTCCTGGCCGACGAGTTCAACGTTTCGGTCGAGGACGTCACCGCCTTCGTGCTCGGCGGCCACGGCGACACCATGGTGCCGCTGGTGAAATACTCCACCGTCGCCGGCATCCCGCTGCCCGATCTCGTCAAGATGGGCTGGACCTCGCAGGCGCGCCTCGACGAGATCGTCGACCGCACCCGCAACGGCGGCGCCGAGATCGTCAATCTGCTCAAGACCGGCTCGGCCTTCTACGCGCCGGCGGCCTCCGCGATCGCGATGGCCGAGAGCTATCTGCGTGACAAGAAGCGCGTGCTGGCCTCAGCCGCCTACCTGAACGGCGAATACGGCGTGAAGGACATGTATGTCGGCGTGCCCGTCGTGATCGGCTCCAAGGGTGTCGAGCGCGTCGTCGAGATCGAGCTCGTCGGCAAGGACCGCGAGGCCTTCGACAAGTCGGTCGGCGCAGTGCAGGGCCTGGTTGACGCCTGCAAGAAGATCGCCCCTGATCTTCTCGGTCGCTAAACGCCTACAATCCCCGCCGAAGATCGAAAACCGGTCTTCGGCGGTTTCACTTCCGGGCCCCGGCTGCAGCACTTGTTGAAGGCTGGCGGGTTCCGGGTCGGCAGTCCAGAGATCGATGTCAAAGAATCCGAGTTGCAGTTCCTGTGGTATATGGTATGCCAGCCACAAGACTGAGGTGGGCCCATGTGGTCACCGCCCGCGGGTTCAGGGAGCGACCATATGAATATCCATGAATATCAGGCCAAAGCGCTGCTGAACGAGTTCGGCGTAGCGATCTCCAAGGGCGTTCCGGTCCTGAAGGCGGCCGATGCGGACGCCGCGGCAAAGGCCCTCCCGGGCCCGGTCTGGGTGGTGAAGAGCCAGATCCATGCCGGCGGCCGCGGCAAGGGCAAGTTCAAGGAAGCCTCGGCCGGCGACAAGGGCGGTGTGCGCATCGCCAAGTCGGCCGCGGAGGTCTCCGAGTTCGCCAAGCAGATGCTCGGCGCCACGCTCGTGACGATCCAGACCGGCCCCGCCGGCAAGCAGGTCAACCGCCTCTACATCGAGGACGGCTCCGACATCGACAAGGAGTTCTATCTCTCGATCCTGGTCGACCGCGAGACCTCGCGCGTCTCCTTCGTGGTGTCGACCGAGGGCGGCGTCAACATCGAGGACGTCGCGCACAACACCCCTGAGAAGATCGTCACCTTCTCGATCGATCCCGCGACCGGCATCATGGGCCATCACGGCCGCACCGTCGCGGACGCGCTGAAGCTCTCCGGCGATCTCGCCAAGCAGGCCGAGAAGCTCACCGCGCAGCTCTACGCGGCCTTCGTCGCCAAGGACATGTCGATGCTGGAGATCAACCCGCTGGTCGTGACCAAGCAGGGCCAGCTTCGCGTGCTCGACGCCAAGGTGTCGTTCGACGACAACGCCCTGTTCCGTCACCCCGAGGTGCTCGCGCTGCGCGACGAGACCGAGGAGGACGCCAAGGAAATCGAGGCGTCGAAACACGACCTCAACTACGTCACCCTCGACGGCAACATCGGCTGCATGGTCAACGGCGCCGGTCTCGCGATGGCGACGATGGACATCATCAAGCTCTACGGCATGGCGCCGGCGAACTTCCTCGACGTCGGCGGCAGCGCCAGCAAGGAGAAGGTCGCGGCCGCGTTCAAGATCATCACCGCGGACCCGAACGTGAAGGGCATCCTGGTCAACATCTTCGGTGGCATCATGAAGTGCGACGTGATCGCCGAGGGCGTCACGGCAGCGGTTCGTGAAGTCGGCCTCAGCGTGCCGCTGGTGGTTCGCCTCGAAGGCACCAATGTCGAGCTGGGCAAGAAGATCATCCGTGAATCCGGCCTGAACGTCGTGCCCGCCGATAATCTCGACGACGCCGCGCAGAAGATCGTGAAGGCCGTCAAGGAAGGCTAAGGCCATGACCCAGGACCATCTCGCTGCATCATCCCCGCTGCCGGAGCACGCGCGTCTTGCCGCGTTCGCCGGTGAATGGAACGGTGAGGAGGTGGTCTTTCCGTCGCGCTGGATGGAGGGCGGGACAGCCACCTCTCACGTCATCGCGCACATGGATCTGAACGGCTTCTACCTGATCCAGGACTCGGTCCAGATGCGCGACGGCAAGCAGAGCTTCGCCACCCACGGCATCTTCACCTTCGACCGCGAGGACCGGACCTACAAATTGTTCTGGTACGATTCTCTCGGCTACACGCCGCCCTCGCCCGCCTCCGGCGGGTGGGTCGGCAAGACCCTGACGCTGGTGCGCGGCTCGCTCCGCGGCAATGCGCGCCACGTCTACGAGATCATCGACGACGATTCCTATTCGTTGAAGATCCAGTTCTCGCCGGACGCGGAAGGCTGGGCTGACGTGCTCACCGGCGTCTACCGCCGTGTTCACTAGGGTGAGGTATGTCCGGATATCCGATATGGGACGCAGCAACGACCACGGATTGGCCTCCGGAAGCATGCCCGTTCTCAATCGAGGAGATGCAGCAATATCTCTTCGTCAACCACTATCACTGGTCGCGCGATGAGGAGCCAACGACTTTCCTCGTCAGGGGGCCACATGCTGAGGCGATCAAGACCGAGCGGAGTTACTGGCTGTTTGAGGCCACCAAAGATCGGTTATCTCGACGCGAACGCAAAGAACTTTGGTGCTCGCTCTGTCAGAAGCCGCACGTTCTCGATGCGCTTCACGACTATAACCCCGTCTATGAGGACCGACAGTGGTTCGTCGTCGTCGGGTCAGGAAAGTTTGGACGCGAAAAGATGATGCGTTGGATGTACGCCCAGACAAATGATGATGACCTGTCGCCGGACCAATTCCTCGACAAGGCTTGTGAAGAACAACTCGCAGAAGATGCTCGGAGCTAAGTAAAAATGTCCATCCTGATCGACAAGAACACCAAGGTCATCTGCCAGGGCTTCACCGGCAAGAACGGCACCTTCCACTCGGAGGCCGCGATTGCCTACGGCACCAAGATGGTCGGCGGCACCTCGCCGGGCAAAGGCGGCGCGACGCATCTGGGCCTGCCGGTGTTCGACACCGTGCGCGAGGCGCGTGAGAAGACCGGCGCCGATGCGTCGGTGATCTACGTGCCGCCGCCGGGCGCGGCGGACGCGATCTGCGAAGCCATCGACGCCGAGGTCCCGCTGATCGTATGCATCACCGAGGGCATTCCTGTCATCGACATGGTGCGCGTGAAGCGCTCGCTGGCCGGTTCCAAGTCGCGCCTGATCGGGCCGAACTGCCCGGGCGTCATGACCGCCGGCGAGTGCAAGATCGGCATCATGCCCGCCAACATCTTCAAGACCGGCAGCGTCGGCATCGTCTCCCGCTCCGGCACGCTGACCTATGAAGCCGTGTTCCAGACCACCCAGGAAGGCCTCGGCCAGACCACCGCGGTCGGCATCGGCGGTGACCCGGTCAAGGGAACCGAGTTCATCGACGTGCTGGAAATGCTCCTTGGCGACCCCAAGACCGAGTCGATCATCATGATCGGCGAGATCGGCGGGTCCGCCGAGGAGGACGCCGCCCAGTTCCTCAAGGACGAGGCCAAGCGCGGCCGCAAGAAGCCGATGGTCGGTTTCATCGCCGGTGTCACCGCCCCTCCCGGCCGCCGCATGGGCCACGCCGGCGCGATCATTTCGGGCGGCAAGGGCGACGCCGGTTCCAAGACCGACGCGATGAAATCGGCAGGAATTACAGTGTCGCCGTCTCCCGCTCGCTTGGGTCATACGCTTGCCGAAAAATTGAAGGGCTAATTCACTCCTTCGTAATTTTCCGGGCGAAGTTTCGCAGCAAATAGGGTAAATGGTGCCTGTCGCGCTGGGCCTCTGCCGGGGAGCTCAGCGCGAGCGCCGTTTGTTATGCGCGAACCGAAATCGCCAGGAACTCAAGTATGTCTCGCCAAGACGCGAACGCAGCCTTTGCCCTCTCCTCCTTTTTGCAGGGCACCAACGCCACCTACATCGACGAAATCTACGCCCGCTACGAGAAGGACCCGTCCTCGGTCGACGCCGAGTGGCAGGACTTCTTCAAGAGCCTCAACGACCAGCCCGGTGACATCAGCAAGAACGCCGAAGGCCCGTCCTGGGAGCGCGCCAATTGGCCGCTGACCCCGCAGGACGATCTGACCTCCGCGCTCGACGGCAATTGGACCGAAGTCGAGAAGACGGTCGGTGCCAAGATCGCCGCCAAGGCGCAGGCCAGGGGTGGCGACAAGGGTAGCGACAAGGGCGGCGGTCTCTCCTCCGCCGACCTGCTCCAGGCCACGCGCGACTCCGTCCGCGCCCTGATGCTGATCCGGTCCTACCGCATGCGTGGTCATTTCCACGCCAAGCTCGATCCGCTCGGCATCGAAGCCCCGCGTAACCGCGAAGAGCTCGACCCGCGCACCTACGGCTTCAGCGAAGCCGATTTCGACCGAAAGATCTTCCTCGATCACGTGCTCGGCCTCGAATACGGCAGCTTGCGCGAGATCACCGCGATCTGCGAGCGCACCTACTGCCAGACGCTCGGCGTCGAGTTCATGCACATCACCAATGCGGCGCAAAAGGCCTGGATCCAGGAGCGGATCGAGGGGCCGGACAAGGAAATCTCGTTCACCCGCGAAGGCCGTCGCGCCATCCTGATGAAGCTGGTCGAAGCCGAAGGTTTCGAGAAATTCTGCGACACCAAGTTCACCGGCACCAAGCGCTTCGGTCTGGATGGTGCCGAATCGCTGATCCCCGCGCTCGAGCAGATCATCAAGCGCGGCGGCAATCTCGGCGTGAAGGAGGTCGTGCTCGGGATGCCGCATCGCGGCCGCCTCAACGTGCTGACCCAGGTGATGGGCAAGGCGCATCGCGCGCTGTTCCACGAGTTCAAGGGCGGCTCGGCCAATCCTGATGCGGTTGAAGGCTCCGGCGACGTCAAATATCACCTCGGCGCGTCCTCGGACCGCGAATTCGACGGCAACCGCATCCATCTGTCGCTGACCGCCAACCCCTCGCATCTCGAGATCGTCGATCCCGTCGTGCTCGGCAAGGTCCGCGCCAAGCAGGACCAGCACGGCGATCCGCCGGACATGCGCATCTCGGTGCTGCCGCTCTTGATGCATGGCGACGCCGCGTTCGCCGGCCAGGGCGTGGTCGCCGAATGCTTCGGTCTGTCGGACCTGAAGGGCTACCGCACCGGCGGCTCCGTGCACTTCATCGTCAACAACCAGATCGGCTTCACCACCTATCCGCGTTATTCTCGTTCGTCGCCTTACCCGTCCGACGTGGCGAAGATGATCGACGCGCCGATCTTCCACGTCAACGGCGACGATCCGGAAGCCGTCGTGTTCGCGGCCAAGGTCGCGACCGAGTTCCGGCAGAAATTCCACAAGCCCGTCGTCATCGACATGTTCTGCTACCGCAGGCATGGCCATAACGAGGGCGACGAGCCGGCTTTCACCCAGCCGGTGATGTACAAGAAGATCGCGGCCCATCCCTCGACGCTCGAGCTCTATGCCCGCCGCCTGATCAGCGAAGGCGTGCTGACCGAGGGCGAAGTCGAGAAGGCCAAGGCGGATTGGCGCGTGCGGCTCGATGCCGAGCTCGAAGCCGGCTCGGGCTACAAGCCCAACAAGGCCGACTGGCTCGACGGCAAGTGGGCCGGCTTCAAGATCGCCGATCAGGAAGAAGATGCGCGGCGTGGCGTCACCGGCGTCGACGTTGCCGAGCTGAAGGACATCGGCCGCAAGATCACCAAGGTGCCGGACGGCTTCCGCGTCCACCGCACCATCCAGCGTTTCCTCGAGAACCGCTCCAAGGCGATCGACGGCGGCACTGGCATCGACTGGGCGACCGGCGAGGCGCTGGCGTTCTGCACGCTGCTCAACGAGAACCACCATGTCCGCCTGTCCGGACAGGATTCGGAGCGCGGCACCTTCTCGCAGCGCCACTCGGTCCTGATCGACCAGGAGGACGAGAGCCGCTACACGCCGTACAACCATCTCGGCCACGAGCAGGGCCATTACGAGGTCATCAACTCGCTGCTGTCGGAAGAAGCCGTGCTCGGCTTCGAATACGGCTACTCGCTCGCCGAGCCGAATACGCTGACGCTGTGGGAAGCCCAGTTCGGCGACTTCGCCAACGGCGCGCAGGTCGTGTTCGACCAGTTCATCTCCTCGGGCGAGCGCAAATGGCTGCGCATGTCCGGCCTCGTCTGCCTCTTGCCGCACGGCTATGAAGGCCAGGGACCGGAGCACTCCTCGGCGCGTCTGGAGCGTTATCTCCAGATGTGCGCGGAAGACAACATGCAGGTGGTCTACCCGACCACGCCGGCGAACTACTTCCACGTGCTGCGCCGCCAGCTCCATCGCGAGATCCGCAAGCCGCTGATCGTAATGACGCCGAAGTCGCTGCTCCGTCACAAGCGGGCGGTGTCGCGTCTGGAGGAGCTCGCGAAGGATACGACCTTCCACCGCATCCTCTATGATGACGCCCAGATGCAGCCGAGCGAGGCGACCAAGCTCGTTCCGGACGAAAAAATCCGCCGCATCGTGCTGTGCTCCGGCAAGGTCTATTACGACCTCTTCGAGGAACGCGAGAAGCGCGGCATCGACGACATCTATCTGATGCGCGTCGAGCAGCTCTATCCGGTGCCACTGAAGGCGCTGGTGGCCGAGCTGTCGCGCTTCAAGAAGGCCGAGGTGATCTGGTGCCAGGAAGAGCCGCGCAACATGGGTGCGTGGCACTTCATCGAGCCCTATCTGGAATGGGTGCTGAACCAGGTGAACGGTGTGAGCCGGCGTCCGCGTTATGTCGGCCGCGCCGCTTCCGCCGCGACCGCCACGGGTCTGATGTCGAAGCATCAGGCGCAGTTGAAGGCGTTCCTGGACGAAGCATTGAGCTGATAAGTTTTTACACCTCGTCATGCCCCGCGAAGGCGGGGCATCCAGTATTCCGCGTCGCCCGTCCTTATCACGACTGTCACGGCGTACTGGATCGCCCGCATCCGCGGGCGATGACATCTGCACTTATGTCCGCATTGGCGATCCCCTTAAGGAAAAGACCATGACTGAAATTCGTGTGCCGACCCTCGGCGAATCCGTCACCGAGGCCACCATCGGCCGCTGGTTCAAGAAGGCCGGCGATCCCGTCGCCGTCGACGAGCCCCTGGTGGAGCTCGAGACCGACAAGGTCACCATCGAAGTCCCGGCGCCCTCCGCCGGCACGCTGAGCGAGATCATCGCCGCCGATGGTGCCACCGTTGCGGTCGGTGCGCTGCTCGGCCAGATCACCGAAGGCGCCGCTGGCGCTGCCAAGCCGGCCGCTGCGCCCGCCAAGCCCGTGGCTGCCGCTGCCGCCGCTGCTCCCGCTGCGGCGAAGGCACCTCCGGCCGACGCCCCGCTCGCCCCGTCCGTGCGCAAACTCTCGGCCGAGACCGGCATCGACGCCTCGACCGTTCCGGGCTCCGGCAAGGACGGCCGCGTCACCAAGGGCGACATGCTCGCCGCGATCGAACGCGCGGCGTCCGCGCCGACCCCGGTCAACCAGCCTGCCGCCGCCGTCCAGATGCGCAGTCCCTCGCCGGCCGATGACGCCGCCCGCGAAGAGCGCGTCAAGATGACCCGGCTGCGCCAGACCATCGCGCGTCGCCTCAAGGACGTGCAGAACACCGCAGCGATGCTGACGACCTTCAACGAGGTCGACATGACCAACGTCATGGCGCTGCGCGCGCACTACAAGGATGCGTTCGAGAAGAAGCACGGCTCGAAGCTCGGCTTCATGGGCTTCTTCACCAAGGCCGTCGTGCAGGGCCTGAAGGACATCCCGGCCGTCAACGCTGAGATCGACGGCACCGATTTGATCTACAAGAACTACTACCACATCGGCGTCGCCGTCGGCACCGACAAGGGCCTCGTCGTGCCGGTCGTGCGCGACTGCGACAACAAGTCGATCGCCGACATCGAGAAGGGCATCGCCGATTTCGGCCGCCGCGCCCGTGACGGCCAGCTCAAGATCGACGAGATGCAGCGCGGCACCTTCACCATCACCAATGGCGGCATCTACGGCTCGCTGATGTCGACCCCGATCCTGAACGCGCCGCAGTCCGGCATCCTGGGCATGCACAAGATCCAGGAGCGTCCGATGGCGATCGGCGGCAAGATCGAGGTCCGCCCGATGATGTACCTGGCGCTGTCCTACGATCACCGCGTGATCGACGGCAAGGAAGCGGTGACCTTCCTGGTCCGCGTCAAGGAGAGCCTGGAAGATCCGGCGCGGCTGGTGCTGGATCTCTAATGGAGGCGACGATGGAAGAACCGTCGCTTCTTCTTTCCCTCCTGCCGTTCCTGCTGACCACTCTTATTTTCTTCTTCTTTGCGATTCCGATAAGTCGCAGGAAGGGTAAGGGTGTCGGTTTTGCCGCTTGGTGCCTGATTCCGTTCCTCACTCCCTTCATCCTATTCCACTTGGTGAGCTTGACGGATAAGTCCGTGCTGGATCGATTGGCAGCTCTCGAGGGCAAGAGCGGATAGCTATGGGGGCTGATGTGACCGATAAAGTCGTTGTCATCACCGGCGGCAGCCGCGGCATTGGGCGGGCGACTGCGATTGCGGCGGCCGCACGCGGCTTCCGTGTCGTGGTCGGCTATGCCAGCAACAAGACGGCCGCCGACGAGGTGGTCTCCGAGATCGAGACCAGCAACGGCAAGGCGATCGCGGTGAAATGCGACGTCGCCGAGGAAAGCGACATCCTCGCGCTGTTCGAGGCCGCCGATCAATTCGGCACGCTCGGCGCGCTCGTCAACAATGGCGGCATTGTCGGCCAGAGCGGAGTGCGCGTCGACGAGATGTCGGCCGATCGCATCCAGCGCGTGATGGCGGTCAACGTCACCGGCTCCATCCTCTGCGCGCGCGAAGCCGTAAAGCGGATGTCGACCAAGCACGGCGGCAAGGGCGGCGTCATCGTCAATCTGTCATCGGTTGCTGCCAAGCTCGGCGCGCCGAACACCTATGTCGATTATGCCGCGTCCAAGGGCGCGATTGATTCCTTCACCATCGGTCTCGGCTACGAGGTCGCAAGCGAAGGCATCCGCGTCGCCGCGATCCGTCCCGGCCTGATCGACACCGAAATCCACGCCGCCGGCGGTGAGCCCGACCGCGCCCATCGTCTGGCCCATATGGTGCCGATGAAGCGCGTCGGCACCGCCGACGAAATCGCCAACGCCATCGTCTGGCTGATGTCGGACGATGCCTCCTACGTCACCTCAGCCATTCTCGATGTGTCCGGCGGACGCTGACACATCCTCATCACGCTAAACTTACGGGACTTTCTCTCATGGCTACCTACGATCTCGTCGTCATCGGCACCGGACCGGGCGGTTATGTCTGCGCGGTGCGCGCCAGCCAGCTCGGCATGAAGGTCGCCGTGGTGGAAAAGAACGCAACGCTCGGCGGCACCTGCCTCAACGTCGGCTGCATGCCGTCGAAGGCGCTGCTGCATGCGTCCGAGATGTTCGAGGAGGCCGGGCATTCCTTTGCCAAGATGGGCGTGTCGGTCTCAGCGCCGAAGCTCGATCTGCCTTCGATGATGAACTTCAAGCAGCAGGGCATCGACGGCAACGTCAAGGGCGTCGAGTTCCTGATGAAGAAGAACAAGGTCGACGTGCTCAAGGGCACCGGCAAGATCCTCGGCACCGGCAAGGTCGAAGTCTCCGCCGACGGCAAGTCGCAGCTGGTCGAGACCAAGAACATCGTGATCGCCACCGGCTCGGACATCGCGCGGCTGAAGGGCATCGAGATCGACGAAAAGCGCATCGTGTCCTCGACCGGCGCGCTGTCGCTGGACAAGGTACCTGGAAAACTCCTGATCGTCGGCGCCGGCGTGATCGGCCTCGAGCTCGGCTCGGTCTGGCAGCGCCTCGGCGCCGAAGTCGTCGTCGTCGAATTCCTCGACCGCATCCTGCCCGGCATGGACGGCGAGATCGCCAAGCAATTCCAGCGCATCCTGGAAAAACAGGGTTTTGCCTTCAAGCTGGGCTCGAAGGTCACGGGTGTCGAAGCGAACAGCAAGGCATTGCTCGCCCAGATCGAGCCGGCCGCGGGCGGCGCGGCGGAGACGCTCGAAGCGGACGTCATTCTCGTCTGCATCGGCCGCGTGCCCTACACCGATGGCCTCGGCCTGAAGGAAGCCGGCGTAGCACTGGACAACCGCGGCCGCGTGCAGATCGATCCGCATTTCGCCACCAGCGTGAAGGGCGTCTATGCCATCGGCGACGTCGTCGCGGGCCCCATGCTCGCGCACAAGGCCGAGGATGAAGGCGTCGCGGTTGCCGAGATCATCGCCGGGCAGGCCGGCCACGTGAACTACGATGTTATCCCAGGCGTCGTGTATACCACGCCGGAAGTGTCCTCCGTCGGCAAGACCGAGGAGGAGCTGAAGCAGGCGGGCGTGGCTTATACGGTCGGAAAGTTTCCCTTTACCGCCAACGGCCGCTCCAAGGTCAACCAGACCACCGACGGCTTTGTGAAGATTCTCGCAGATGCGAAGACCGATCGCGTGCTCGGCGTGCACATTATCGGCCGCGAAGCCGGCGAAATGATCCATGAAGCCTGCGTTCTCATGGAATTTGGCGGCAGTGCGGAGGATCTCGCGCGCACCTGCCACGCGCATCCGACCCGCTCGGAAGCCATCAAGGAAGCCGCGCTTGCAGTCGGCAAGCGGGCCATCCATATGTAGGTCGCGCCCAGCGCTGAATCGGGCGGGAAACACATGCTGCGCCGCCTTCTTCAACCGGTCTGGGTTCTGCTTGCGATCATCTTCCTGATCGAAGCCTGGCTGTGGGACCATCTCGAACCGATCGTCGCGCGGGTTGTCGCAACCATCCCGCTCGCCCGGTTCAAGCAATGGCTGTCGGAGCGCGTCGACGCGCTGTCGCCGGCGATGACGCTGATCGTCTTCGCCGTCCCCATCCTGCCGCTGTTTCCGCTCAAGCTGGTCGGCCTGTGGCTGCTCACGCACGAATACTGGACCAGCGCGGTCTTCACGATCCTGTTCGCAAAACTGCTCGGCGTCGGCGTCACCGCCTTCGTGTTCGACGTGACGCGCGACAAGCTGATGGAGATGGCCTGGTTCGAGCGGCTCTATGCTCTGGTGCTGAGGCTGCGCGCCAAGGCCGCCGAGCTGGTCGATCCGATCAAGCGGCGCATCAGGGAGCTGATCGCCGGCAACGGCGAAGGCTGGTCCTCCCGCACGCTCCGCCTGATCCAGCGTTTTCGCAAGAGCGTGCACGAAGCGCGCTGAAGGTTCAACGCATACTCGCTGTCATCGCCCGGCCTTGACCGGGCGATCCAGTATTCCAGAGACGTCAATCGAATACGGAGGAGCTGCGGCGTACTGGATGCCCCGATCCAGCCGGGGCATGACACTGTCTATGTGGCGTCAAGCCAGGCGCCGCATCCCCTCAATGCAAATGCACCAGATGCGGCAACCATAGGCCGAGCCCGGTCATGAGGAGCCCGCCGAGCGTCAGCAGGCCGGCGATATAGGCGAGCGCGACCATGCCGGTGATGATGGTGGCCGAGGCCAGCACGATGCCGATCTGGAAGGCGGCAGACGCAAGCTCGAAGTGATGATATTTCGCGGTGGCCTCGTCGCGTTCGTGCTCGGCGTGCTTGGCCTTCTCGGCAAGCTGCTCGGTGCCTTCGCCGGTCTCGGGCTCGGAGCGGTAGCGCTGCGCGGTCTTCTGCCAGTCCTCGATCTGCTTCTGCACGGCAGCCTTGGTGGCGTCATCAGGCGTGGTGGTCAGCTTGGCTCCCTCGGCCGCGGTCTGCACCACGGTGCGGCGGATGCTCTTGGCCTGGAAGAAGGCCCAGAGGTTGGAAGCCTCGACGTTCTTGCTGATCGATTCGGTCTGGGCGCCCTTGCCGAGCGTCTCCGAAATCGCCAGGAACAGCGCCAGCACGGCGATCAGAAGGGCGATCTTCCTGTTCTCGCCGGACGCGTGTTCGGCGTGCTCGGCATGCTCCATGCTTTCATGTGCGCTCATAAGTTCCTCCTGCCAATTTGCCAACGATTGACCGAACCGCGGGCGCCGCGCAAGAGGCATGCGCGCCAAGAGAGCGCGCTATGACAGCTTCATGTCAGCATCACCGCCGCGGATGCGCGCTGGCATAGACTTCCAGCAGCCGCTCGGAATCGATGCCGGTATAGATCTGGGTGGTCGAGAGCGAGGCATGGCCGAGCAATTCCTGGATCGCGCGCAGATCGCCGCCGCGCGACAACAGATGCGTGGCGAAGGAATGCCGGAGCGCGTGTGGCGTCGCGCTGTCGGGCAGGCCGAGCGCGCCGCGCAGCCGCTCCATCGCGAGCTGGATGATGCGCGGGCTCAAGGGGCCGCCGCGTGCGCCGACGAAGATTGGGCCTTCGGCCGGCAGCGGATAAGGGCACATCGCGACGTATTCCTGCACGAGCGCGAGCACGTTCTGCAGCACCGGCACCATGCGGGTCTTGTTGCCTTTGCCGGTTACGATCAGCACGTCGCCCTCGCCGGGACGCGGCACCTCGCGGCGCTTCAGCCCCAGCGCTTCGGAGATGCGCAGGCCCGAGCCGTAGAGAAGAGCCATCACCGCGGCATCGCGCGCAAGAATCCAGCTCTCGCGATCCTCGCCGGCGCGCTCGTCAGCATCCGCAAGGCGTTTGGCCGACGCCATCGGCAGCGGTTTTGGCAGGCTCTTTGCGACTTTCGGCGCGCGGATCGCCGAGAGCGCCCCGACCTTGCCCTTGCCTTCGCGTTCGAGAAAGCGGCCGAACGAGCGCAGGCCCGCCAATGCGCGCATCAGCGAGCGGCCGGCAATATCGTCGGCGCGGCGCATCGCCATGAAGGCCCTGATATCGGTGGCCTCCAGCGCGGCGAAACGCTTGAGCGTCACCCGCTCGCCCCAATGGCTGCAGAGGAAATCCAGGCACTGCCGCAAATCGCGGCCATAGGCTTCCAGCGTCTTCGGCGACAGCCGTCGCTCCGCGCCGAGATGCGACAGCCAGCGCGTCATCTCCTGCGCGATGTCAGGATCGGCGCTGGCGAGCTCGATAGGTGGGGCGGCCGCTTTGCTCATGCGCTCTGGACGTGGTGATTCCACTCAGTATATCGCATCACACTCGTTTATCGTTCGCTAAGGCCGCCTCAGGGCGCTAGCCTTGAGGCCCCGGGTTCCGATTCCATCCATGGATCACACAGCGCGCAGCAACACCGTCTCCGCCAACGCGACCCGCATGGTCGACGTGCTGGTGCCGGTCGCGCTCGACCAGACCTATTCCTACAAGGTGCCGCGCGGGATGGAGCTTAAGGCGGGCGATCTCGTCGGCGTGCCGCTCGGCCCGCGCGAGGTGATCGCCGTGGTCTGGGCCGAAAACGCCAATCCCGATCCGCGCCTGCACAACCGCCTCAAGGAGGTCAGCGAAAAGCTCGACATCCCGCCTTTGAAGCCCGAGCTGCGTGCGGTCGTGGACTGGATCGCCAATTACACGCTGAGCCCGCGCGGCATGGTGCTGCGCATGTGCCTGCGGATGGGCGAGAATCTCGGCCCCGAGCGGGTGCGCGCCGGCGTGCGCCTGGTCGGCGATCCGCCGCGGCGGCTGACGCCGGCGCGGCAGCGCCTGATCGAGGTGCTCTCGGACCGGCTGCTGCACGGCAAGTCCGAGGCGGCCAAGGAGGCCGGCGTTTCGGCCGGCGTGATCGACGGCCTCGTCGACGAGGGCACGCTGACGGTCGAGCCGATGCCGCCGCCTCCGCCGCCGCCGGCCCCCGATCCGGATTTCAGCCGGCCGGATTTTTCGCCGCTCCAGCGCGCCGGGGTCGATGCGATGCGCGCGCTCGCGGCCAACGGCACTTTTCACGTCGCGCTGCTCGACGGTGTCACCGGCTCGGGCAAGACCGAGGTTTACTTCGAAGCCGTGGCGGAGACGATCCGCCGCGGAAAACAGTCGCTGATCCTGATGCCGGAGATCGCGCTCACCGGCCAGTTCCTCGACCGCTTCGCGCAGCGTTTTGGCGTGCGGCCGATCGAATGGCACTCCGAGCTCACCCCGCGCACCCGCGCGCGCAACTGGGCGGCGATCTCCGAAGGCAGTGCGCCGGTCGTGGTCGGCGCGCGCTCGGCGCTGTTTCTGCCCTACGCCAATCTCGGCCTCATCGTGGTCGATGAAGAGCACGACCAGGCCTACAAGCAGGACGAGGGCGTGCATTATCACGCCCGCGACATGGCGGTGGTGCGGGCGCATATCGCAAAGGTCCCGATCGTGCTGGCGTCGGCGACGCCGTCGGTCGAATCCGAGGTCAATGCGCGCAAGAACCGCTATCAGCGCATCGCGCTGCCGTCGCGCTTCGGCGGCCAGCACATGCCGCATATCGAGGCCATCGACATGCGCCGCGAGCCGCCGGCGCGCGGCCGCTTCATCTCGCCGCGGCTGGCCTCCGAGATCAGGACCGCGATCGAGCGGCGCGAGCAGGCGCTATTGTTCCTCAATCGCCGCGGCTATGCGCCGCTGACGCTGTGCCGCGCCTGCGGTCATCGCTTCGCCTGCACCATCTGCGATGCCTGGCTGGTCGATCACCGCTTCCGCCAGCGCCTCGTCTGTCACCATTGCGGCTTCTCGATGCCGCGTCCGCAAACCTGCCCGCATTGCGCGGCGGAGGAATCGCTGGTCGCGGTCGGGCCCGGCGTCGAGCGCCTGCAGGAGGAAGCGGCGGCGCTGTTCCCGGAAGCGCGCACCATGGTGCTGTCGAGCGATCTCATCACCTCGATCGAGACGATGCGCTCGGAGCTGAATGACATCGCCGAAGGCCGCGTCGACATCATCATCGGCACGCAGCTCGTCGCCAAGGGCCACAATTTCCCGCGGCTCAATCTCGTCGGCGTGGTCGATGCGGATCTCGGCCTTTCCAATGGCGATCCGCGCGCGTCGGAACGCACCTGGCAATTGCTCAATCAGGTGATCGGCCGCGCCGGGCGCGAGCAGGGCCGCGGCGTCGGCTATCTCCAGACCCACCAGCCCGATCATCCGGTGATGAAGGCGCTGATCGCCTGCGACCGCGAAGCCTTCTACGACAGCGAGATCGATTTGCGCGAACGCACGCTCTATCCGCCGTTCGGGCGGCTCGCGAGCCTGATCATTTCCGCTGGCGACCGGCCGAGCGCCGAAGGCTTTGGCCGCCGCCTCGTTGCGCTCGCGCCGCGCGACGAGCGCGTCGTGGTGCTGGGGCCGGCGGAAGCCCCGCTCGCCGTCATCAAGGGCCGCTACCGATTCCGCATCCTGGTGAAATCGGCGCGCGGCTTCGACCTGTCGGACTATTTGCGCAACTGGCTCGCCGTATGCCCGAAGCCGAAGGGCAATCAAAAGCTCGAAGTCGACGTCGATCCGCAGAGCTTTTTGTAGGGACTGCTCTCTCCTCTCATGCCCCGGACGCAGCGCAGCGTCTCTTCGACGGTGCGCTGCAGAGCCGGGACACGTTCGTCATGACGGGGCAAACAAAAAGCCCGCCGTCCCCCAAGACGGCGGGCTTGTTTCACCCGCACTGATCCCGCTGCTCACATGTCCATGCGGACGATGACGGGAACTGCGCTTGTGCGGTGCGGCGCTGGTCGCGCCTTAGGAGACGACTTCCGCGGTGACGCGGCCGACGCCGGCGCCGGTGAGGCCGATGGCGCGGGCAGCGCCCGTGGAGAGGTCGAGGACGCGGCCGCGAATGAACGGGCCACGGTCGTTGATGGTGACGACGACGCTCGAGCCGCCATGGGTGACGCGCAGCTTGGTGCCGAACGGCAGCGAGCGGTGCGCCGCGGTCATGGCGTTCTGGTTGAAGCGCTGGCCCGAGGCGGTCTTGCTGCCGGACTCGTTGCCGTAGAACGAAGCCATGCCGGAGAAGCTGTGGCCCGTGCCCGACGATGGCGTCATCGACGCGTTGGCGCTACGCCAATCGGAGGTCGTGTTGGCATCGTTCTGGGCGTGGTTGCGGTGATGATGGTGAGAGTACCGATGGTGATGCCGGGATTTGGCGGAAGCTTCGGTGGCAGTTCCACCGACGAGGAGAGTTGCGGCAACGAAAGCGATCGCCGTACGCGGCCGGGTCACAGAGCCCAGCGTCTTCAAAGAAAGCATTTAGTGGTCCCTAAGCTAGTATTGCCACATATGTGGCAAGTGGAGCCCCCGTAACTTTGTGAGCGAGATGGCGTTTCGATTCCTAATGAGGCGTGAATTGGGCAGTAAATCCGTTCTGTATCGTCGTGTAATATCTTGTTACCGGCGGATAATATTCATCCGATGTTCCGTAATCTTCGGCTTTAACGATTCATTAACCTATAAATTACTTGGAAGTACTGTAAAAGGAAGTCATCACTTCCTGCGTTTAGAATTGGGTAAGTATTCGGCGAGTGAAGCCGGCGCGCCGGGGATCACGCCTCAGCGATCCGTGTTCATGGCCGCTATGCGCTGAGGGCAGGAACGAATGGACGTGTCGGTGCCAGGGGCCCGGCAATTCCGTCAGGTGACAGGTCCATCGTTGCGTCGTCATTGACTGCGACGAACTGGCGACAGAACGTCGTGCCTTTAATTTGGCGTCATGTTGCACGTGCGCGCCTGCTATGTTAGCAAAGCCGCGATTTTAACGAGCCCGGCACTTCCCGTGCGGGGTCGAAAATCGAAGTCCCGCTTGAATTCCAAGGGCTTGGATCGCTAGGCGCCGCTTCGTGGCGACGGTTTTTCCCTTGCGAGTTTGACAGCAAAAAGAGCGCGTCTGTGGCTGCAGAAAATTCGTCCGTTTCGGGTGTGTCGGGCCGTTATGCGACGGCCTTGTTTGAACTGGCCCGCGACCAGAAAGTGATCGACGAGGTCAAGGCCGATCTCGACAAATTCGAGGGCATGCTGGACGAAAGCGCCGATCTGAAGCGCCTCGTCCGCAGCCCGGTGTTCGCGGCCGATACCCAGTCCAGGGCCCTCTCGGCCGTGCTGGACAAGGCCGGCATCGCCGGTATCTCCGCCAATTTCCTGAAAGTGCTGACCGCCAACCGCCGCCTGTTCGCGGTGGCTGACGTCATCCGCGCCTATCGCGCCCTGGTCGCCCGGTTCAAGGGCGAGGCGACGGCCGACGTCACCGTGGCGGAGGCGCTATCGGGCAAGAATCTCGACGCCCTCAAGGTTGCCCTGAAGTCGGTGACCGGCAAGGACGTCGCGCTCAACGTGAAAGTCGATCCCTCGATCATCGGTGGCCTCGTGGTCAAGCTTGGCAGCCGGATGATCGATAGTTCGCTTCGCACCAAACTCAATTCGATCAAGCACGCGATGAAAGAGGCAGGCTGATGGACATCCGCGCCGCGGAAATTTCCGCGATCCTCAAGGACCAGATCAAGAATTTCGGCCAGGAAGCTGAAGTCTCCGAAGTCGGACAGGTGCTGTCCGTCGGCGACGGTATTGCCCGCGTCTACGGTCTGGACAATGTCCAGGCCGGTGAAATGGTCGAGTTCGAGAACGGCACCCGCGGCATGGCGCTGAACCTCGAAACCGACAACGTCGGTATCGTTATTTTCGGCGCCGACCGCGAGATCAAGGAAGGCCAGACCGTCAAGCGCACCCGCGCCATCGTGGACGCACCGGTCGGCAAGGGCCTGCTCGGCCGCGTCGTCGACGCGCTCGGCAACCCGATCGACGGCAAGGGCCCGATCCAGGCCGACAAGCGCATGCGCGTCGACGTCAAGGCGCCCGGCATCATTCCGCGCAAATCGGTGAACGAGCCGATGGCGACCGGCCTCAAGGCAATCGACGCCCTGATCCCGATCGGTCGCGGCCAGCGCGAGCTGATCATCGGCGACCGCCAGACCGGCAAGACCGCGATCGCGCTCGACACCATCCTCAACCAGAAGCCGCTCAACGCGCAGCCGGACGAGAACATCAAGCTGTATTGCGTCTACGTCGCGATCGGCCAGAAGCGCTCGACCGTTGCCCAGTTCGTGAAGGTGCTGGAAGAGCAGGGCGCGCTCGAGTATTCGATCATCGTCGCCGCCACCGCGTCGGATCCGGCGCCGATGCAGTACATCGCGCCGTTCACCGGCTGCACCATGGGCGAGTACTTCCGCGACAACGGCATGCACGCCGTCATCATCTATGACGATCTGTCCAAGCAGGCCGTCGCCTACCGCCAGATGTCGCTCTTGCTGCGCCGCCCGCCGGGCCGCGAAGCCTATCCGGGCGACGTGTTCTATCTGCATTCCCGCCTGCTCGAGCGCGCGGCGAAGCTGAACAAGGACCAGGGCTCGGGCTCGCTGACGGCGCTGCCGGTCATCGAAACCCAGGCCAACGACGTGTCGGCCTACATTCCGACCAACGTCATCTCGATCACCGACGGCCAGATCTTCCTGGAAACCGACCTGTTCTTCCAGGGCATCCGTCCCGCCGTGAACGTCGGTCTGTCGGTGTCGCGCGTCGGCTCCTCGGCGCAGACCAAGGCCACCAAGAAGGTCGCCGGCAAGATCAAGGGCGAGCTCGCGCAGTACCGCGAAATGGCGGCGTTCGCACAGTTCGGCTCCGATCTTGACGCCTCGACCCAGCGCCTGCTCAACCGCGGCTCGCGCCTGACCGAACTCCTGAAGCAGCCGCAGTTCGCGCCGCTGAAGATGGAAGAGCAGGTCTGCGTGATCTGGGCCGGCACCAACGGCTATCTCGATCCGCTCCCGGTCAACAAGGTGCGCGCGTTCGAAGACGGTCTGTTGTCGCTGCTGCGCGGCAAGAATGTCGAGATCCTCAACGCGATCCGCGACAGCCGCGATCTCTCCGACGACTCCGCCGCCAAGCTGAAGTCGGTGGTCGAAGGTTTCGCCAAGAGCTTTGCATAAGAGAACCGTCGCATGGCCGGGCTTCTTGTCCCGGCCGTCCGTGCCTCACCGCATGGAGACGAAGACGTGGATGCCCGGGACAAGCCCGGGCATGACGACTGGGATAGGCTAGCGGCTTGATCCAAGGGGTCGAACCGCCGGGGTGCACGAAGAATGGCGTCACTTAAAGACATGCGCGTCCGCATCGCCTCCACCAAGGCGACGCAGAAGATCACCAAGGCGATGCAGATGGTCGCGGCGTCCAGATTGCGCCGCGCCCAGCAAGCGGCCGAGGCGGCGCGGCCCTATGCCGACAAGATGAGCGCGGTGATCTCCAACATCGCCAGCGCAGCCGCCGGTTCGCCCGGCGCGCCGACGCTGCTGGCTGGCACCGGCAATGATCAGGTCCACCTGCTGCTGGTCTGCACCGGCGAGCGCGGCCTGTCCGGCGCCTTCAACTCCTCGATCGTGCGCCTCGCGCGCGAACGCGCCCAGGCGCTGATCGCGCAGGGCAAGGAAGTCAAATTCTTCTGCGTCGGCCGCAAGGGCTACGAGCAGCTCCGCCGCCTGTACGACAAGCAGATCGTCGAGCACCTCGACCTGCGCGGCGTTCGTCAGCTCGGCTTCATCAACGCCGAGGACATCGCCAAGAAGGTGCTGGCCCGTTTCGACAACGGCGAGTTCGACGTCTGCACGCTGTTCTACGCGCAGTTCAGGTCGGTGATTGCCCAAGTCCCGACCGCGCAGCAGATCATTCCGCTGACCGTGGAAGAAAAGGCGGCGAACGCGCCGTCGACGTCCTACGACTATGAGCCGGAGGAAGACGAACTCCTCTCCGGCCTGTTGCCGCGCAATATCGCGGTGCAGATTTTCCGCGCGCTGCTGGAAAACAACGCCTCGTTCTATGGCGCGCAGATGAGCTCCATGGACAACGCCACCCGCAACGCCGGCGAAATGATCCGCAAGCAAACCCAGATCTACAACCGAACCCGTCAAGCCCAGATCACCAAGGAGCTGATCGAGATCATCTCCGGCGCCGAGGCGGTCTGACGCACGAACCAAACGACGGTCGTTCAAGTCCAGAATTTCGAAGGAGTGCTTCATGGCTACAGCAGCTAACCAGGTCGGTCGCGTCACCCAGGTCATGGGCGCCGTCGTCGACGTTCAGTTCGAAGGCCATTTGCCGGCCATTCTGAATTCGTTGGAAACCAAGAACGGCAACATCCGCCTCGTGCTGGAGGTTGCGCAGCATCTCGGTGAGTCCACCGTGCGCACGATCGCGATGGACGTGACCGAAGGTCTGGTCCGCGGCCAGGAAGTGACCGACACCGGTCAGCCGATCGCGGTTCCGGTGGGCGCGGGCACGCTCGGGCGCATCATGAACGTCATCGGCGAGCCGATCGACGAAGCCGGCCCGATCCAGTCCGAAGGCAGGCGCGCCATCCACCAGGAAGCGCCGAGCTACACCGACCAGTCGACCGAAGCTGAAATTCTCGTCACCGGCATCAAGGTCGTCGATCTTCTTGCTCCGTACGCCAAGGGCGGCAAGATCGGCCTGTTCGGCGGCGCCGGCGTCGGCAAGACCGTGCTGATTCAGGAGCTGATCAACAACGTTGCGAAGGCGCACGGCGGTTACTCCGTGTTCGCCGGCGTGGGCGAGCGTACCCGCGAGGGCAACGACCTCTATCACGAGTTCATCGAGTCCAAGGTCAACGCCGATCCGCACAATCCGGATCCGAGCGTCAAGTCGAAGTGCGCGCTGGTGTTCGGCCAGATGAACGAGCCGCCCGGCGCCCGCGCCCGCGTCGGCCTCACCGGTCTGACCGTCGCCGAGCACTTCCGTGACCAGGGCCAGGACGTGCTGTTCTTCGTCGACAACATCTTCCGCTTCACCCAGGCTGGTTCGGAAGTGTCGGCGCTGCTCGGCCGTATTCCGAGCGCCGTGGGTTACCAGCCGACGCTGGCCACCGACATGGGCGCGCTGCAGGAACGCATCACCACCACGCAGAAGGGTTCGATCACCTCGGTGCAGGCCATTTACGTTCCGGCCGACGACTTGACCGACCCGGCGCCCGCGACCTCGTTCGCGCATTTGGACGCCACCACGGTGTTGAACCGCGCGATCTCGGAAAAGGGCATCTATCCGGCGGTGGACCCGCTCGACTCGACCTCGCGCATGCTCTCGCCGCTCGTCGTCGGCCAGGAGCACTACGACACCGCGCGTCAGGTCCAGCAGGTGCTGCAGCGCTACAAGTCGCTCCAGGACATCATCGCCATTCTCGGCATGGACGAGCTTTCGGAAGAGGACAAGCTGACGGTGGCCCGCGCCCGCAAGATCGAGCGCTTCCTGTCGCAGCCGTTCCACGTGGCCGAAATCTTCACTGGCTCGCCCGGCAAGTTCGTCGACCTCGCGGACACCATCAAGGGCTTCCGCGGCCTCTGCGAAGGCAAGTATGACCACCTGCCGGAGGCCGCCTTCTACATGGTCGGCACCATCGAAGAGGCGATCGAGAAGGGCAAGAAGCTGGCGGCGGAAGCCGCCTAACTCTGAAGTGTCATCGCCGGGCTTGCCCCGGCGATCCATCGAAAGAGAATTTTGATGGATGGACCCGCGGGTCAAGCCCGCGGGTGACAAGCAGAAAAACGGATGACCAATGGCCACCTTCCACTTCGATCTCGTCTCGCCGGAAAAGCTCGCCTTCTCGGGCGAGGTCGACCAGGTCGATATCCCCGGCGTCGAGGGTGACTTCGGCGTGCTGGCGGGACATGCCCCGGTCGTGGCTGCGATCCGGCCCGGCATTCTCAACGTCACCACCGCCGGCAAGCACGAGAAGATCATCGTGCTCGGCGGTATCGCCGAAGTCTCCGAAAAGGGCCTGACCGTGCTCGCCGACGTCGCGACGTCGCTGGCCGAGCTCGACCGCGCTCAGTTCGCCGCGACCATCTCGGAGATGGAGGAGGGGTTGAAGGAACACGAAGGCAGCGAGCTCGATCAGGCCATTGCGCGGCTCGACCACTTCAAGAGCATCCAGCAGCAGCTCAACAGCACGGCTATGCACTAAGCCCCGGTGCACCGCGCCGGGGCTCAAGCTACAAATTCCTGTAAGCTACGAATTCCTGCAAGCTGCAAATTCCCGAATGAGTTCAGCGCTCGTCACGGCCGTGGCGGGCGCTGAAACTTTGTTGCACCGCGCCGCCGATAGCGGCATTCTGTGCTCGCGAACTTTGTTCCGGGGCGGGTAGCAGATGAAACGCAAGATCGCAGCGATTTTCGCAGCCGATATTGCCGGTTACTCAAGGCTGGTCGCGGAAGACGAGGAGGAGACGCTGCGGCGTCTCGCCTCCTATCGCGAGGTCGTCGACGATTTCATTGCGAAGGCGGGCGGACGCATCTTCAACACCGCGGGCGACGCCGTGCTCGCGGAATTTCCAAGCGCAGTCGATGCGGTGCGCTGCGCGATCGACATCCAGGAATCCCTGCGAACCCGCAACATGGCCTATCCGCCGAGCCGGCAGATGTCGTTCCGCATCGGCATCACCATCGGCGACGTCGTCGAACGCGACGGCGATCTGCTCGGTGACGGCGTCAATATCGCCGCCCGGCTCGAAGGTCTCGCCGAGGTCGGCGGCATCTGCGTCTCCCGTGCCGTGCACGAGCAGGTCGCCAACAAGCTGTCGGTGCAATTCGCCGATATCGGCGCGCAGGAGGTCAAGAACATCCCGACGCCGGTGCATGCCTACATGGTGGCGATGCGGCGCGAGGACGGCAGCTACAACACGCCGCAGGTGAAGAAGATCACGGGCAAGGCCGCGCCCGCGCCGAACTGGATGTGGCCGCTCGTCGTCGGCGTCGTCTCCGTCGTCGCGATTGCTGTCGGCGGCTTCCTCTATTTCACCAAGCTCGAGACCACCAAGGCACCGGCGAGCGCCGCGGCGACATCGCCAAATCCGACGTCAAGTGCGGCAGCTGCGGCGACGCCCAGCCCGACGCCCACGATGGCCGCAAAGGCGCCGATGCCGATGCCCATGCCAACACCATCCGCCTCGCCGATGACCGGCAAGTTTCCTGCCGACAGCGTGCCCTTCATCAACGAGCGCGTGCGCAACTATCTGGCCGGCGACTATTCCGCTGCCGGCGACTACAAGGCGTTCGCGCTCAATGTCGGCGGTTTCACGGGCGCGTCGTTGAATCAGCTGAACGAGGAGGCCGCGCGCAACGCCGCACTTGATCAGTGTCAGAAGCGGGCCGATGCCGCGCAGTCACCGCGGCGCTGCGAGCTCTATGCGGTCGGCAACAATATCGTCTACACGCATGGCAAGCCGCCGATGCCGCAGCAGCCTTTTGTCCGGCATGATGCCATGACCGAGCGTGCCTTCGCCTCGAAAGACTTTCCGATGGTGCGCGATCCCGCGAAGGTCCGGCTGGAGAACATATTCGTGCCCGCGGCGAAATCCCGCTCGGTCGCGCTCGGCCCGGGCGGTCAATATTTCATGGTGATGGGCGCATCATCCGCCGACGACGCCGCGCGGCGCTCGCTGGAATCGTGCGGCGCGATCGCCGGCGTCGCCTGCATGGTCGTCGCGGTCGACGACAATTTCGTCGTGCCGATCCCGACCCTGCTCAGGATCACCGGCTTCTTCCATGCGGCGTCCAACGCCTCGATCGTCGCAGATGCGCGCGACGAGGTCGTGCGCAAGCTCGCCGATGGCATGGGCTGGAATGCAGTCGCAGTCGGCACCGCGGGCCGGCCCGGTCTCGGCCTGAAGGCCGCGGACGAGCAGACCGCCGTCAATTCCGCGCTCGCCGACTGCGCCAAGCGCGACAGCGATTGCCATGTGATCGCGATCGGCCCGTTCACGGTGGGACCGATCAATTAGGGTTGAAAAGGGCTTCGCAAGGGCGTTCCTGACGGAGGTCGCGACGATTGCGCGCTGCCGCCGATTTCTCCCTCTGTGTCAGTGACTTCGTAACAGCCACAGCGCATCGCTCCGGCGGTGGCCGGCTACTGTGCATGGGGTTGTTTTCGCGTTTTTTTAGTTTGCGAAGGGCGCAAACTGCTGTGCTACCGCGCGGTAGACCTCGCGGCGAAACGGCACGACGACATCAGCGACACGATCGAGGCGCTCCCAGCGCCACGCGTCGAACTCCGCGGGCTGGTCGTTGCGCGGCGTCAACGGATCGATCTCGTCATCCTTGCCGGTGAAGCGCAGCGCGAACCACTTTTGGCGCTGCCCGCGGAATTTCGCCAGCCGGTGCGTCGGCGGTCCGTCGTAGGGCGGGAAGTCGTAGGTCAGCCAGTCGGTCTCGCCGAGATAGGCTGCACTCTTGACGCTGGTCTCTTCCCAGAGCTCGCGCAGCGCCGCATCGCGCAGGTCCTCGCCTTCGTCGACGCCGCCCTGCGGCATCTGCCAATCGAGGCCCGGCAGGACGATCTCGGGTCCGTCGCCCTTGAAGCGGTGCCCGATCAGCACGCGGCCATCGGCATTGAACAGCGCGATCCCGACATTGGGACGGTAGGGCTTTTCATTGGTCACGCGTGGATCTTTCGTTGTCATTCCGAGCGATGCATTAGCACCGAACCCGGAATGACAATTTGATTTAGTCCTGCGCCAGCGCGGAAAATTCCTTCACCACGCGCTCATAGACCGGGCGTTTGAACGGGATGATCAGCCCGGTCAGGTTCTTCATCGGCTCCCAGCGCCAGTTCACGAACTCGGCCTTGTGGCCGCCGCCACCGGGCTTTTCGACGTTGATCTCGCTGTCATTGCCAGTGAAGCGGACCGCGAACCATTTCTGGCGCTGGCCGCGGTAGCGGCCCTTCCAGGCCCGGCCCGCAACGGTGCGCGGAATATCGTAAGTGAGCCAGTCCGGAACCTCGCCGAGCCGCTCGACCGAGCGCACGCTGGTCTCCTCATAGAGCTCGCGCCTGGCGGCGTCCCAATTGTCCTCGCCGGGATCGACGCCGCCCTGCGGCATCTGCCAGACATGGGTGTCGTCGACCTGCTCGATGCCGCCGGCGCGGCGGCCGATGAACACCAGGCCCTTCGTGTTGATCAGCATCACACCGACGCAGGTCCGGTAGGGCAGATCCTCATAACGCGCCATTCCGCCAGACCTCTCGCGTGCTTCTGGCAGGCGCTGCGCCCCGCAGGGACCCGCGCCGTACCAATCCGTTGATTTAGCTGGATTTTGATTTCAGCATCGCGGTTGTCAATGGCACCAAAAGGATACCTCGGTCGCCCAATGTCTTGGTCCAGGCGCCGATGCGCTCGATCGAGACCGGGAGGGCGGAGGCGGTGCCCACGGCAGTGCCGCGCTCGCGCGCCGCCGCTTCGAGCTTGTTCAGGGCGCGGTCGATTTCGGCCGGGGTCGGAACCACGTCGATCGCGATGTCGCCCTTGCCGAACGGCATCGCCTGGCTGGCGGCGGCCTGGGGCGCGATGCTGCGGGGCGAGGAGCCGTCGTCGAAGAAGCCGAGGCCGCGCCTGGCCGCCTCGCGGATGATCGGCTGCATCGCCGGCTCCGTCGCGATGAAGCGGGCGCCCATGAAATTGGTGAGGCCGGCATAGCCCTGCATCCGGCTCAGATGCCAGTACAGGCGGTCCATGTTCTGGTCGGCGCTCAGCGAAGTCAGCAGGGTCTGCGGGCCCGGATCGTTGTCGGGGAAGTCGTAGGGCTCCATCGGGATCTGGAGGAAGATCTCGTGGCGCTGGGCGCGGGCCCGCTCGGCGAGTTTTCCTGGATCGGAACCATAAGGCGTGAAGGCCAGCGTCACCGCCGGCGGCAGTCGCATGATGGCATCGGTGGTCTTGGCAGCGCCGACGCCGAGGCCGCCGATCAGGATCGCGACCACCGGCATCTTGGCGGCCTTGGCGCGGTCGGCATCCGCCGCATAGACGTTGAACGGCTTCAGGTCGCCGGCAACCACGGGGATCATGCCGTAGCGCGATTTCTCAAGGAGCTTTGGGTCGATCCCGGCCATGACGGGCGGCGCTGCGGAGGCCGCCTCGCCCTTGTCGGCGGCATCGCCGCCGATCACCACGTCGTGGCGCGTGCCGGTGGAACCGTCGATCATGGTGACGGTCTTCTGCTCGCCCGCCTGCTTCGGCGCCTCCTTGGTTTCGTGCTTGCTATCCGGCTTGCTTTCCTGGCCGTGGCCGGAAGCGGCCGGCTTCTCGTCGCTGGCCTTGTCTGTGGCGTTGGGCTCGCGGATCGCGAGCCGCGTCATCGGCTCGCCGCCGAGCGGATCCTTGTTGAAGATGGTGAAGCCGGCAAAGGCGACCAGGAACAGGCCGAGCAGGACCGCGAGCATCTGCATGGCCGTGAACGGCAGCCGCAGCCGGCGTTTCCGGCGCGGCTTATCCTGTCCGAGCGGGGCGCTCAGATCATCGGCCGTTTCAGTCATGCGCGATCCCGAATCACTCAGCAATGACGATACCACGCCGGGGTCAAGCGGCGGCAGGCCGGGATAGGCCGGGGATGTCAGGAGGCCCAAGTAAAAAGGGCGGCTCCGGGAGCCGCCCTTTTCATCAGATCGCGATGCGCCGACTTAGTTGGCCGCTTTGGGCTTGTCGGTCGTGGCCTTGTTGTCGCTGCCCGGCGTGGGCGCCGCGGAGGCGCTGTTCTTGATGCCGTGGAGCAGGTCGTCGGCGAGCTTGAGCGCCTTGTCGTCCTTGGCGTCGGGCGGAACGTAGGACTGCGAGCCGGTCTTCTCGTCGCCGTCGTTCTTGAGATGGCCGCGCAGCGAAGCCTCGCCCTTGGTGTCGGTGCGCGACTTCAGCTCGTCCGGCACGTCCTGCAGCACTTCGATGTCGGGCACGATGCCCTTGGCCTGGATCGACTTGCCCGACGGCGTGTAGTAGCGCGCCGTGGTCAGACGCAGCGCGCCATTGCCCGAGCCGAGCGGAATGATGGTCTGCACAGAGCCCTTGCCGAACGAACGCGTGCCGACGATGGTCGCGCGCTTGTGGTCCTGCAGCGCGCCGGCGACGATCTCCGACGCCGAGGCCGAGCCGCCATTGACCAGCACGATGACCGGCTTGCCCTTGGTGAGGTCGCCCGCATGCGCGGTGCGGCGCTGGGTCTCCTCGGCATTGCGGCCGCGGGTCGACACGATCTCGCCCTTCTCCAGGAACGAGTCGGAGACGGTGACCGCTTCCTCGAGCAGGCCGCCCGGGTTGTTGCGGAGGTCGATGACATAGCCCTTCAGCTTGTCGCCGATCTGATTCGAGAGGTTGGCGACCTCGCGCTTCAGGCCTTCGGTGGTCTGCTCGTTGAAGGTGGTGATGCGGATATAGCCGATGTCGTCGGCCTCGATGCGGGCGCGCACCGAGCGGACGCGAATGTTGTCGCGCACCAGCGTAACGTCGATCGGATTGTCCTGGCCCTTGCGGATGATCTTGAGCTTGATCTTGGTGTTGACCGGACCGCGCATCTTCTCGACCGCCTGGTTCAGGGTCAGGCCCTGCACCGCCTCGTCATCGAGATTGGTGATGATGTCGTTGGCCATGACGCCGGCGCGCGAAGCAGGCGTGTCGTCGATCGGCGAGACCACCTTGATCAGGCCGTCTTCCATCGTGACTTCGATGCCGAGGCCGCCGAACTCACCGCGGGTCTGCACCTGCATGTCGCGGAAGCTCTTGGCGTCCATGTAGCTCGAATGCGGATCGAGGCCGGTGAGCATGCCGCTGATCGCGGATTCGATCAGCTTGGTGTCGTCGGGCTTCTCGACATAATCCGAGCGCACGCGTTCGAAGACGTCGCCGAACAGATTGAGCTGGCGATAGGTGTCCGCGGTGGCGGCTCGCGCGCTGGAGCCCATGAAGACCGCGCGCGGCTGGGTCACGAACAGCGTCAGCGCCGCGCCGGTGGCCGCGCTGAGGAGGATAACTGAAGTCTTGCGCATCATCCGCGAACCTTCTCGCCTTCATTTGCGGCCCACCATGGGCCTGGATCGATTGGAGTGCCGTCTTTGCGGAACTCGACATACAGCACAGGTTGACTCGCGTTCGTGGCGAGAATGGAGGCGACTTGAGAGGTCGACCCCATGGTTGCGACAGGCTCCCCCGTGAGCACAAACTGTCCGATGTTTACCGAAATGCGCTCCATCCCGGCGATCAGGACATGATACCCGCCCCCGGCATTGAGGATCAAGAGTTGTCCATAGCTCCGGAACGGGCCGGCATAGACCACCCAGCCGTCACACGGCGTCGTGACCTGGGAGCCGGGCCTGGTCGCCAGCGAAATGCCCTTCTGGACCCCGCCGACTCCGTCGGAACCGCCGAAATCCCTGATCTTGTTACCGTTAACCGGAAGAGGCAGGAGGCCCTTGGCTGCGGCGAAGGCCATCGCAGGGGTGGTCCGGGAACGGTCCTTGAAAGCGCCGGGGCCGGGCTTGGCGCTGGCGGCGGCTTTGGCCTCGGCCTGCTTTGCGGCCTCAGCCGCCTTCTCAGCCGCCTTGGCGGCGCTTTGCAAATCCTGCTCCATCTTGGCGATCAGCCCCTGGAGATCGCCGACCTGTCTTGAGAGCGCGACGGCGCGCGAGTTCTCGGCGTCCAGGTCCTTTTCGCGCGCCGCCTGCTGGCGCTGCCGCTCGTCGACCAGGGCGGTGAGCCGGGTCTGGTCGTTGCGGACCTTGTCGCGGTCGGAGGCAAGCTGGTCGCGCTCGGTCGCGATGGTCTTGCGCAGGGCCACGAGCTCGCCGAGCTCGCCTGCGATTTTTTCCGCGCGACCGCGCAATTCCGGCACGACGGCGCCGAGCAGCATCGCCGTGCGCAGCGATTGCAGCGCGTCCTCGGGCCGCACAAGGAGCGCCGGCGGCGTGCGCCGGCCGGCTCGCTGCAGGGCCGCCAGCACCTCGACGATGTCGGCGCGGCGCGAATCCAGCGAGCTGCGCATCTGCTGCTCGCGGCCGTTCAGCGCGCGCAGCCGTGCTTCGGCCTCGTCGATCTTGGTCTCGACGCTGCGCACATTGGCGGCGGTGTCGATCAATTGCTGATTGAGCTGGGTGCGGTCCTGGCCGAGCGAGGTGATCTCGGACTTGAGCTTGGCCTGCGCTTCCTCCGCGCTCTTCTTGCTTGCGCGCGCGGCCTCCAGCTCCTGCTCGCGCTGCTTGATCCCATCGGGCGAGACGGCTGCAGTTTGCGGCGCAGGCGCAGGCGCAGGCACGGGCGTCTGAGCTTGCGCGAGGCTTGAGCCCAGGACGCTTGAGCCCAAGACGCCAGCAATCAGCAGCAGGTTGAAAATCGGCGCTCGCATCGCTTTAGGCAAAGGTGCTCGTTGTGGCGCGGTTCACGCGCGGTGATAGGGGTGGCCGGCCAGAATGGTGGCGGCCCGATAAAGCTGTTCCAGAAGCATGACGCGGACCATTTGATGCGGCCAGGTCGCAGAGCCGAACGCGATCGCGAGCTTGGCCTTACGGCGCAATTCGGGCGAAAGTCCGTCCGCCCCTCCGATCATGAAGATAGTATGACCGGCACCCTCGTCGCGCCAGCGCCCGAGATGCCGTGCGAATACGGTCGAATCTAGATTCTGGCCGCGCTCGTCCAGCGCCACCAGGATCGATTTCTCCGGAATATGCGCGGAGATCGCCGCGGCCTCTTCGGCCATCCGCGTCGCCGCATCGCGCGCGCGGCTTTCGGGCAATTCGTGGATCGTGAGCTCGCGGAATCCGAGCTTGCGGCCGGCCTCGTCGAACCGCTCGAAATAGCGGTCGGCAAGCTCCCGTTCGGGGCCCTGCTTCAGCCGGCCCACCGCAATGACAGCAACACGCATGATATCTTCAGGGTCGCGTTTTCAAGACCGCGCGCAATATGCGCGCGCACGACGCTAGCATGCGCGTCAGCCGATTCGAAATCGGCTCTATGAGCCTAGATCGCCTTCGCCGCCCCTGGGCCCTGCGTGTACAATCTCTCGAGATTGTAGAACTCACGGACCTCGGGTCTGAACACGTGCACGATCACATCGCCGGAATCGATCAGCACCCAGTCGCAATTGGGCAAGCCCTCGACGTGGATGTTCTTGATGCCGTTTTCCTTGAGGCCCTTGGCGACGTTCTCCGCGATCGCGCCGACGTGCCGGTTCACCCGGCCGGTGGTGACGATCATGTAGTCGGAGTAGGCCGATTTGCCGCGAAGGTCGATGGTGACCGTCTCTTCCGCCTTCATGTCGTCGAGGCGGGAGAGGATCAGGCTCAGCGTCTTGTCGGCGTCGGGTTGCGCCGTCAAGGCCGCAGCTTTGGTCGATGTTTTACGCGCCGGTTTCGCCACCTTGGGTAAAACAGACTTGGACAATACAGATGTGGTCAGGGACCATTCCTTTCACTGTATCGCGAACGCCGAATCCGGCACTCACTGGTTACACTACATCATGTGGGGTTAAGGGTTTCAATATGCCAGAGAGTCCAAAGTTCACACCACCCCGCGCAGTTCTGACTCACTTCGTACCTTTCCAGCTTCCGTCCGGGTTCCGTAGGCCGGTCGAAGAGAGATTCAGCTTCATTCCTGTCAGGAAGACCCAGGCCGGCGCGGCCCGGTCCGCAAGCCTTGCCGCCTCATTCTCGGGCAGGCGGTAGCGGGCTAGCGCCTGGGCGGCGGGAGAGGCGAGGGCACGAAAACTCTGCGGTGGGCGATCGATGACCGCAATCGGCACCTGGTCGGCGATGCGCCGCCAGTGCTGCCAACGATGGAATTGAGCGAGGTTGTCGGCGCCCATGATCCAGACAAAGCGCAAGCCGCTGAGACGGCGGCGCAGGGTGTTGATCGTGTCGATAGTGTAGCGCGTGCGAATGACGGATTCGAGACAGCTCACCTCGATCCGCGGGTCGTCGGCAACGTCGCGCGCCGCCTGCATGCGCGCGCCGAGCTCATGCAGCGTGCCGTTCTCCTTCAGCGGATTGCCTGGCGTCACCAACCACCACACGCGATCGAGCTGGAGGCGTTTCAGCGCGAACTGGCTGATCGCGCGATGGGCCTGGTGCGGCGGATTGAACGAGCCGCCGAGCAGGCCGATGCGCATGCCCGAGGTGTGGGTTGGTATGGCCTGCGCGAAGAAACGTGGCGCGACGAAATTGTTGCTCAATGCCCCGCGCCCTGCGTCGTTTACGGCCGCGTCTGCCCGGTGCCGTGAACGCGATACTTGAAACTCGTCAGCTGCTCGGCGCCAACCGGGCCGCGAGCATGGAATCTGCCGGTGGCGATGCCGATCTCGGCGCCGAAGCCGAACTCGCCGCCGTCGGCGAACTGCGTCGAGGCGTTGTGCAGCACGATCGCGGAATCGACCTCGCTCAGGAATTTTTTCGCAGCGGTCTCGTCCGCGCTCACGATCGCATCGGTGTGGTGCGAGCCGTGGTTCTGGATATGCGCGATGGCGCCGTCGACGCCGTCCACCACCTTCGCCGCGATGATCGCGTCGAGATATTCAGTGTCCCAATCGTCCTCGCTCGCGGGTTTCACGCGCGCATCGGTCTTCTGCACGGCGACGTCGCCGCGCACTTCGCAGCCCGCCTCGATCAGCATCTCGATCAGCGGCTTCAGATTTTTGCCAGCAGCAGCGCGATCGACCAGCAGCGTCTCGGCGGCGCCGCAGACGCCGGTGCGGCGCATCTTGGCGTTGAGCACGATCGACTTCGCCATGGCGAGGTCGGCGCTGCCGTCGATGTAGACGTGATTGACGCCTTCGAGATGCGCGAACACCGGCACGCGCGCTTCCTGCTCGACGCGCGCGACGAGGCTCTTGCCTCCGCGCGGCACGATCACGTCGACGGCGCCGTTCAATCCCGACAGCATCATGCCGACAGCGGCGCGGTCGCGTGTCGGCACCAGTGTGATCGCAGCTTCCGGCAGGCCGGCTTCACGCAGGCCCTGGACGAGGCATTCATGGATCGCGCGGCACGAACGGAAACTGTCGGAGCCGCCGCGCAGGATCACGGCATTGCCGGATTTCAGGCAGAGCACGCCGGCGTCCGCCGCAACGTTCGGCCGGCTCTCGAAGATCACGCCAACGACGCCGAGCGGCACGCGCACGCGCTCGATGGTCATGCCGTTCGGCCGTTGCCAGCTCTCGGTGACGATGCCGACCGGATCGGCGATGCCGCGCACAATGCCGATGCCCTCGGCCATGCCCTCGATCCGCGCCGGCGTCAGCGTCAGGCGGTCGATGAAGGAGGAGGTGGCATTGCCGGAGGTGCGGGCCTCCGCGACGTCCTCGGCATTGGCGGCGAGGATCGCCGTCGCATTGCTGCGGATTGCCCGCTCCATGGCCTCGAGCGCCCGGTTCTTCTGCTCCGGCGGCGCCAGCGCCAGCACGCGCGCGGCAGCGCGGGCACGAGTACCGAGATCGGTCATCAGCGCCTGAAGATCGGCATTGCCGTCGACGGCTTTGAGGGGGGCGGCCATAGCTAGTTCAACCTTCTGCTAAGGCTGTGTCCTAGCACGGAAATCCCGCGTCTGCGAAGGGGCGGGAGGGTATGGCAGGTCCGTCCAGCCCGCGCGGGGGCTAGGTCTTTGGCCTACCAAGTCTCTCGGAAAAGGACCGCTGTGGCCCTTACCCACCCATCACCAGATCGTCCCGGTGGATCATCTCGGACCTCCCGCTGATGCCGAGGATGGCCATGACATCCGGGGAGGAGCGACCCTTGATCCGCTCGGCATCGTCGGCGTCGTAGGCGATCAGGCCGCGGCCGACCTCGCTGGTGTCGGGGCCGCGCACGATCACGGCATCGCCGCGGGCGAACTGGCCCTCGACCTTGATCACGCCGGCCGGCAGCAGGCTGGCGCCGGCGCGCAGCGCCGCGACCGCGCCGGCGTCGATCGTCAATGTGCCCTTCGGCTCCAGCGAGCCCGCGATCCAGCGTTTTCGCGAGGTGATGGGATTGGCCGGCGTCAGGAACCAGGTGCAGCGGCCGCCGTCGGCGATCGCCTGCAACGGATGCTCGATCTTGCCGGACGCGATCAACATGTGCGTGCCGCCGGTGGTGGCGATCTTCGCCGCCTCGACCTTGGTGCGCATGCCGCCGCGGGAGAGTTCGGACTCGGCCTCGCCTGCGACAGCCTCGATCTCCGAGGAGATGCTGTCGACGACCGGAATGAGCTTGGCGTTCGGGTTGTTCTTCGGCGGGGCGTCGTAGAGCCCGTCGATATCAGACAGCAGCACCAGCAGATCGGCGCTCGCCATGGTGGCGACGCGCGCGGCGAGGCGGTCGTTGTCGCCGTAGCGGATCTCGTTGGTGGCAACCGTGTCGTTCTCGTTGATCACGGGGATCGCGCGCCACTCCAGGAGCTTGCCGATAGTGGAGCGCGCGTTCAGATAGCGGCGGCGCTCCTCGGTGTCCTGGAGCGTCACCAGGATCTGGCCGGCGCCGATGCCGTGGGCACCGAGCACCTCCGACCAGATGCGGGCGAGCGCGATCTGACCGACGGCGGCCGCCGCCTGGCTCTCCTCCAGCTTCAGCGGGCCGCGCGGCAATTTCAGGCGGCTGCGGCCGAGCGCGATCGAACCGGAGGAGACGACGAGCACGTCACGGCCCTCGCGGTGCAGCTTGGCCATGTCGTCGGCGAGCGCGGCAAGCCAGGACGCCCGCACCTCGCCCTTGTCGGAATCGACCAGTAGCGCGGAGCCGACCTTGACGACGATGCGACGAAATTGACTGAGTTCGGGGCTGGCCATGTGTGTATGTGCTGGCGCGTGTGACGGATTGCTCGGGCTGGGTACCGGCGGAGCAAATAAGCGGCGCCGGTAAGGCCTGCTTTTGCAGCAGGACGATGGCCGGCGCAAGGCGGCAGGCCCGGTAAACGGCGCTTGTCCGGAACGCCCGTCTGGCTCTAATTGTCGTCAACCATAATGGGCTCAAAGAGGAAACCAATGGATCGCCGCAACTTCATCGCCGGGTGCCTCGGGTTGCCGCTATTGGCGCAGGCGGGCGGGTCGCAAGCGCAGGCCGGGCTGACGAAAATGATCTTCCCGTTTGCGGCCGGAGCCGGCGGCGACACGCTGTGCCGGCTGATTGCCCAGGAAATGGCACCGGCGCTGCAACGGACCATCGTGGTCGAGAACCGCACCGGCGGTGACGGCCTGATCGGCATCAAGGCGGTGAAGGGGTCCAGCCCCGACGGCAGCATGGTGCTGGTGACGACCGGACCCACGATGTACCTGCTGCCGATGGTGGAGACGACTCCGAGCTTCGACGCGGCCAAGGATTTCATGCCGGTGTCGCTGCTGGCGCGGTTCGAGTTCGCGCTCGTGATCGGACCGGGGGTCGATGCCGCCGATTTCAAGGGGTTCGTCGCCTGGCTGAAGGCGCATCCGGACAAGACGTCGTTCGGCGTGCCCAGCAACGGCACCATCCCGCATTTCATGGGCTCCAAGCTCGAGAAGGATCTCGGCATTCCCCTGACCCGCGTGCCCTATCGCGGCAGCGCGCCGATCCTCAACGACCTCGTCGGCGGCCATGTCTCGTTCGGCATCACGACATTGGCGGATGCGCTGCCGCAGCATCGCGCCAAGGGCGTGAAGATCATCGCGGTCTCGAGCGCGGAGCGTTCGCCCTTTGCACCAGATGTGCCGACGCTGAAGGAGAGCGGCATCGATCTCGTCGCGGATGCCTGGTACGGCATGTGGCTTCCCGCCGGCAGCCCGCCGGAATTCGCGAGCAAGCTCGGCGCAGCCGCGAGCGCCGCGCTCGCCAAGCCCGAGGTGAAGGAAAAGCTCACCGCGATCGGCTTGATCCCGGTCGGCTCGACCGCGGAAGGTCTGACGAAGGAGCTCGCCGCCAACACCGCGTTCTGGCAACCGGTCGTGAAGGCGACGGGGTACAAGATCGAGAATTAAGCCGGGCGCCTCACTCTATCCCCTCATCCTGAGGAGTGCGCTCTTGCGCGCGTCTCGAAGGATGAAAGGCCCGACTGCAGCAGCGGTGGCCTGCATGGTTCGAGACGGCGCTTTCGCGCCTCCTCACCATGAGGGTCTTACATCTTCGCGCGTTGCGCGATTCCGTCCTTGATCGCGGCGAGCTCTTTCTCATCCCAGACGCCGATCAAGATCCCGCCCTTCACCTGGAGCTGGTTGTCGGCATAGTTCGCGATCTTCTCGCGGGGGGTGGTGATGTGGTCGTTGGGATGCAGTGCCCAGTCGAACAATTCGGCCTGCAACCGCGCGATGATGCCGGCGCACTCCGGGTCGTCGCCGCGATCCAGAAATTCTTCCGGATCGGTCTCCAGGTCATACAGCATCGGGCGGAAGCCGGAGGCGTGGATGTATTTCCAGCGGCCGTCGAACACCATGAACAGGCGGCAGCGCTCGATCGGCTGGTTCAATTTCAGCCTTACATCCTGCATCGCGTAGTCGTATTCGGAGAACGCGACCTTGCGCCAATCCGGCGGCGTTGGCCCGCGCAGCAGCGGCAGCAGCGAGCGTCCTTCGAGGATGTGGCCCGGCACCTTGCCGCCGAAATAATCGACGAAGGTCGGCGCGAGATCGATGCCTTCGACCAGCGCATCGCTGCGCGTGCCGCGCGTGGCGTCGGCCTCCTTCGAAGGATCGATGATGATCAGGGGGATCTTCGCCGACTGCTCGTGGAACAGGTCCTTCTCGCCCATCCAGTGATCGCCGAGATAATCGCCATGATCGGAGGTGAAGACGATCATGGTCGTGTCCACGAGGTCGCGCTCCTCCAGAAATTTCATCAGCACGCCCATCTGATCGTCGATCTGGGTGATCAGGCCCATATAGGTCGGGATCACCTTCTCGCGGGCATCGTCGCGCACCATGTTGCGGGAGTAGCGCATGTCCATATAGGCGCCGAACACCGGATGCGGATTCTGGCGCTCGCGCTCGGAGCGGATCGCCGGAATCATGTCATCCGTCGAATACATGCTGGCGTAAGGTTCGGGCGCGATGTAGGGCCAGTGCGGCTTGATGTAGGACAGATGCAGGCACCACGGCTTGCCGTCGGTTTCGGCCTCGCTGATGAAGTCCATCGCGCGGCGCGTCATGTAGGGCGTTTCGGAATGTTCGTCCGGTACGCGCGCGGCCTTGTCGGCATGCACGAGCAGCCAGCCGTTTTGGAGCGAGCCGTCCTCCGCTGCACCTGAATTCGCCCAATGCTCCCAGGGATTGGTCGCTTCAAAACCCTGCTGGCGCAGATACTCATCGTATTTCGGGCGCGGCCTCCCGGTCGGATGCAGGCCGTCGTCACGCTCATAAGGCTCGAACCCGCATTCGGCGACGTGCACGCCGATCACCGATTCCGGCGGGATGCCGAGCGCCTTCATGCCTTCGAGATCGGGCGCCATGTGGGTCTTGCCGACCAGCACGTTGCGCACGCCGAGCTTCTTGAGGTGATCGCCGAGCGTGGGTTCGCCGACGCGTAGCGGCCAGCCATTCCAGTGCGAGCCGTGCGAGCGCATATAGCGCCCGGTGTAGAACGACATCCGCGAGGGGCCGCAGATCGGCGACTGCACATAGGCCTTGCTGAAGAGCACGCCGCGCTTCGCCATGGCGTCGACGTTCGGCGTCTTCAGCGTGGGATGGCCGGTGCAGCCGAGATAGTCATAGCGAAGCTGGTCGCACATGATCCAGAGAACGTTCTTCGCGCGCGCCATGCGTCATCCCTGCCGTTTCTTGATTGTTCGATGCTGCGCTATCGCGTTAGCGAAGACAACCTCTCCCAACGTCGTCCCGGCCTGGTGCGCAATTGCGCACGGGGGCCGGGACCCATACTCCTCAGAAGAAGTTATGGCGTGAGATGGCAATGACCAATCTTCGCCAAATCGCATTCGGTGGTTATGGGTCCCGGCCTTCGCCGGGACGACGGAGGGGGGTCAAACCGACCACGGCTCCGCTTCGGCCGCGCTCTTCGCCTTGGCGGAGACCGGGCTTTCGCCGATCACGTCCGCCAGCGCGCGCAACGCTTCCTTCACGCCATCGCCGGTGACGGCGGAGAGCAGCAGCGGCGTCTTCTTGGCGGCGCGCTTCAGCCGGTCCTTCTGCTTCTTGAGCTCGTCCGGCTCGACCGCGTCGATCTTGTTCAGCGCGACGATCTCGATCTTGTCGGTGAGCTGCCCGGCATAGGCGTCCAGCTCCGTTCGCACCGTCTTGTAGGCCTTGCCGGCATGCTCGCATGTCGCATCGACGAGATGCAGCAGCACGCGGCAGCGCTCGACATGGGCGAGGAAGCGGTCGCCGAGACCCACACCTTCATGCGCGCCTTCGATCAGACCGGGGATGTCCGCCAGCACGAATTCGCGGCCGTCGGCATCCACGACGCCGAGCTGCGGATGCAGCGTGGTGAAGGGATAGTCGGCGATCTTCGGCTTGGCCGCGCTGACCTTGGCGAGGAAGGTGGATTTGCCGGCATTGGGCAGGCCGACGAGGCCGGCATCCGCGATCAGCTTCAGCCGCAGCCAGATCCAGCGCTCTTCGCCAGGCTGGCCGGGATTGGCATTGCGCGGCGCGCGGTTGGTCGAGGTTTTGAAATGCGCGTTGCCGAAGCCGCCATTGCCGCCCTCGGCCAATACGAATTTTTCGCCGACAGTGGTGAAGTCGTGGATCATGGTCTCGCGATCCTCGTCGAAGATCTGCGTGCCCATGGGAACCTTCAGCACGATCGCCTTGCCGTTGGCGCCATGGCGGTCCGAGCCTGCGCCGTTCTCGCCCTTCTGGGCCTTGAAGTGCTGCTGGTAGCGATAGTCGATCAGCGTGTTCAGCCCGTCGGCGACCTCGATGATGACATTGCCGCCGCGGCCGCCATTGCCGCCGGAGGGACCGCCGAATTCGATGAATTTTTCGCGGCGGAACGCCACACAGCCGTTCCCGCCGTCACCGGAGCGGATATAGACCTTTGCTTCGTCAAGGAATTTCATGGGCCATAGGTAGGCCAGCCGGGCACGTGCGGCAACCCGGGCTGACCCGCAAATCGGCCGAATCTCCGCGATTTTGGGGCCGTGCTTAACCCCAAGATCAGGTTCAAGGTCCAAGACGACATCAGAGCGGCCGGCGCCGGATCAGGAATTTCTGCGTGCCCTCCAGCACCAGCTCCTTGCGCTGGTTGAATACGGTGCTTTTGAGCGTCACCGCGCCGGTCGAGCGTCCCGGCACCAGCTCGATGACCTCGAGCGCGGGATAGATGGTGTCGTCGGCGAACACCGGTTTGAGGAATCGGCTCGACTGCTCGAGGAAGCCGACCAGGGATTCCTCGACCATGAACGGAAACAGGCCCGCGCCGGGTGCGGTGTGGATCAGCGTCTGGAAACCGTGGGCCAGCAAATGCGGCATGCCGCGGCTGCGGCAATACTCCACATCGTAATGCACCGGATGGGTGTCGCCGCTGGCTGTCTGGAACGCCGCGAACACCGCCGTCGTCTGGGTGCGGCTCGGCAGCACAAAACGCTCGCCGACCACGAAATCCTCAAACCAGCGTTGCGCGAGGATCATGCGATGCCGGGCCGGGTCGAAGTCGGTCATGCGCTGCACCATCAGGATGGATTCGAAAGATTATCCGTATCGCGCGGCGCGGAGTGCGACAATGCGTTCAATTCATTGGAGGCGGGCTTGTCCGGCGCGCCCACGCGATTAAAACGCGCCAATGCCCCTTTTCAAAAATCTCTCGGCCTATGACGAACGCTCGGCGCGCCTTGCCGGCATTGCGCTCATGGTGCTGTCGATCTTCATGTTCTCGTTCGGCGATGCCATGGGCAAGTTCCTGGTCGGGAGTTATTCGGTGGGGCAGCTGCTGTTCCTGCGCGCCTGCGCAGCGCTGCTGCTGCTGTCGCCGCTGGTCTGGCGGCAGCGTCACCAGTTCCTGCATCTGGAGCGGCCGGGCCTCCAGCTCTTCCGCGTGGTGCTGTCGACGCTGGAAGTAGCCGCCTTCTTCCTTGCGACGGTCTATCTGCCGCTCGCCGACGTCATCACCTATTATCTCGCCGGCCCGATCTTCGTCACGGCGATGTCGGCGATCTTCCTGGGCGAGAAGGTCGGCTGGCGGCGCTGGACGGCGATCCTGATCGGCTTCTGCGGCGTGCTGATCGCGCTGCGGCCGTCGGCACAGACGGCGAGCCTGCCGGCGCTGATTGCGCTTGGCGGCAGCCTGTCGTTTGCAACGCTGATGCTGATCACGCGCAGCCTGCGCAAGACGCCAGACATCGTGATGGCGTCCTCGCAATTCGTCGGCACGTTTTCGCTGGGCGCTGTGCTGTCGGCGTTCCACTGGGTGCCGCCGACATCAGGCAGCCTCGCGATCTTCGCGCTGGCGGGGTGCGTCTCGGTCACCGCGCTGTTCTGCGTCAACCGGTCGCTCAAGCTGGCGCCGGCCAGCGTCGTCGTGCCCTATCAATATTCGATGATCGTCTGGGCCGTGATCTTCGGCTTCGTCGTGTTCGGCGACGTGCCCGAGGCCGCCACCATTGTCGGCGCCGCCATCATCATCGGCGCCGGGTTCTATATCTATCTGCGTGAGCGCGATCTCGGCCGCGCCGGCGGAGAGGTGAATCCGCCGGCGTAGCTCCTACCTCACGCGCCTCGCACTGCTCCAGCTCTTCAGCGACGCCCACACGCCACGTGACAGGCGGAAGCAGTCGACGGGCGTCGACGAGCCCAGCGCCAGAAAGCGGTGCAGCTGGACGCCGCTCCACTGGAAGCCGCACTTCTCCAGCACCTTGCGCGAGGCCGGGTTGGTGACGCGCGCACCTGCATAGAGATGATCGTCCTCGAACTCCTCGAAGAAGAAGTCGATCGCGCCGCGCGCGGCTTCGGTGGCAAAGCCCCGGCCCCAATGCTCGACGCCGAGCCAATAGCCGAGCTCGGCATTGCCGGGCGTGGAGCAGTCGATGCCGACCATGCCGACCGGCCCGCTGTCATGCTCGATCAGGAACACGGTCTCGCTGCCGAGCGCGGCGGTGGCGCGGACGAATGCGACGGCGTCGTCCTGCGAATAGGGATGGGGGAGGCGCCGGGTGTTTTCGGCGACGCGACGGTCGTTGGCGAGGAGGGCGATGGTCCTGACGTCGGCCAGGGTCGGCCGCCGCAAGGTCAGCCGCTCGGTGGCGACGACGCTCAGTCTCGCCTCCTGCAAGGTCGTGCTCGAAAAATCCTGCAACATGTCCGGCTCCGTCGAAGTCACCAAATGGAAAGTGAGCAAGTCAAACGAAAGGGGAGGCCGGTTTCCCGCCTCCCCTGGAGCCTTCGATCTCTATGATCTCAAGGACTCCGCCGGTTCGGTCTGGGACCCGGCGGACTCCAAATTTGGTCCACCGTCTATTCGGCCGCCTCTGCGAGCGGGAGCACCGAGATGAAGGTGCGGCCGTTGGCTTTAGCCTGGAACGTTACGCGACCCTCGACCTTGGCGAACAAAGTGTGGTCCGTGCCCATGCCGACATTAAGGCCGGGATGCCAGGTGGTGCCGCGCTGACGCGCAATGATGTTGCCGGGAATCACAACTTCCCCGCCGAACGCCTTGATACCGAGGCGCTTGCCTTTGGAATCGCGACCGTTGCGCGATGAACCGCCTGCTTTTTTGTGAGCCATGGCTCGTCTCCGAAATCCTGAGTATTTCTAGATCAATTCCTTGACGGAATCATTTCACAATTTCTCACGCATCAATTCGTGATGGCGCGTGATCAAATTATGCGGCGGCCTCTTCGGTTGCCGTTTCCTTGGCGACCTTTTCCCGCTTCGGCCGCGGCCCCTTGGTGGGCTTGGCGCCGTCCGTCAGGATCTCCGAGATGCGCAGCACCGTGATCTCGTCGCGATAGCCGCGCTTGCGGCGCGAGTTCTTGCGGCGGCGCTTCTTGAACGCGATGACCTTGGGACCGCGCTTGTGGTCGAGCACCTCGACCGCAACGGACGCGCCTGCGACCGTCGGCAGACCCAGGACCGGCGTGTCGCCGCCGACCAGCAGAACTTCATTGAGCTGCACGATCGAGCCGACTTCGCCTTCGATCTTGCCTACTTCCAGGACATCATCCGGAACGACGCGGTATTGCCGGCCGCCGGTTTTGATGACTGCGAACATCGTTGTTTTCCTTCGTGTTCAATCCCGGCCTCGCGACTGATAACGTCGGGGCCGGCTTTTTGTCAGTCGCTACGGGTTTATGCGAGTATGGGTTTATGCGAGTTTTGTGCGGGCGGGAGTTATCCCTTTGAAAACCCACGCAAAAACAAGCGGCGCGAGAAACGCCCCGCGCCGGTTGCGGGATTTATAGCCGCTCGCTCCCGGGAGTCAAGGAAAACCGGGCAAAACGGCCCGGAACTGAAGCATTTGGGTCGAATTCGAGCCCGGCAGCCGAATCTCGGCCCGCCCTGCAACCAACGGGTTCCCGGGCCGTTGTTCACGCGAATTCTCGCGCGGGCAAGGGCTTTCCATGGCAACAGACGAACTGGTCAAGAGCACGGGCATCGCCACCCACGGCGCCGCGCGGCTGCCCTCGGTGGACGTCGACAGCTTCAACATCGAGATGAAGGACGAGGACGGTTTTCTCGGCGACCGCGCCAGCAAGGGCGCGTTCCGCGAGATCCTCGAGCGCTGGCGCAAGCCGCTGCGCAAGACCGGCGAGGACCCGTTCGGCAAGGAGCCCTCGGAGAACGTCAGCAAGAAGACGCTGGATGCCATCCTGATCGGCGACGACACCGAGGCCTCCGCGGTGGTGCACAGCGCGATCGAGGAGTTTGCCCAGGAGCTCGCCTATGTCACGCGGCGTTTCCTCAAGTCCAAGGCCTGGGCCAAGACCGAACGGATCGTGGTCGGCGGCGGTTTGCGCGATTCCCGGCTTGGCGAGCTCGCGATCGCGCGCACCGAGATCATCCTGAAATCCGAGGACCTCAAGATCGACCTGATGCCGATCCGCCATCATCCTGATGAAGCCGGCCTGCTTGGCGCGCTGCATCTGGCGCCGTCATGGATCTTCGAGGCCTATGACAGCATCCTCGCCGTCGACATCGGCGGCACCAACATCCGCTGCGGTCTAGTGGAGACGGGCTGGAAAAAGGCAAAAGACCTGTCGAAGGCCAAGGTCGTGAAGTCCGAGTTGTGGCGCCATGCCGACGACGAGCCGACGCGCGAAGGCGCGGTGAAGGGGCTCACGAAGATGCTGAAGGGGCTGATCACCGAGGCCGAGGAAGAAGGCTTCAAGCTGGCGCCGTTCATCGGCATCGCCTGTCCCGGCGTGATCAACGAGGACGGCTCCATCGAGAAGGGCGCGCAGAACCTGCCGGGCAATTGGGAGAGCAGCAAGTTCAACCTGCCGGCGAGCCTGATCGAGGGCATCCCTGTCATCGGCGAGCACGACACCGCGATCCTGATGCACAATGACGGCGTGGTTCAGGGCCTCTCCGAGGTGCCGTTCATGCAGGACGTCGACCGCTGGGGCGTGCTCACCATCGGCACCGGGCTCGGCAATGCCCGCTTCACCAACCGCCGCAAGGACGGCGGCCAAGGCAAAGATAACGGAAAAGACCGGGATTCCACGGAGAACGGCAAGGAAACTAACAAGAAAAAAGGCAAGAACGACAAGGAGTAACCTTGACTGGTTAGGTTAAGGACCGGATTGCGTTGCGGGCCGCTCGGCGCACGCTACGGTCGAATTGTCGCCTCACCTGGCCGGCGAAGCCGCCCTTCCCAGCCAGTATTTCAATGAGCGGCACGGGACCGCCAGTGTTTACCGCGTCTGGCGGTCCCACCCCCGGTTTTGGGGCTCAACTCCAGCCGATGCGCTGAAAGAACGCCGCGATCTCCGTTGCCGCGCGATCCGGATCTTCCCGATGCGGGAAATGTCCGACGTCCGGAAACATCTCAACATCGACATTGCCAAATGTCTCTCCCAGCCGGTCGGTCCAGGCGTAGGGAAACAGCGGATCGTGCTCGGCCCAGCGCACGCAGGTCGGCACGTTGATCGGCGGCAGCTTTGGAGCTTCGCCCTTCAGCATCGCGACGCGCCCGGCATGCGACGCGCGATAATGCGCAAAGCCGCCGGCGAGATTGCCTTCCTCAAGGAAATTGTCGGCGAAGGCGTCGAGAACGTCGTCGAAGGCGTCCTTGCGATGCGTCCAGCCTTTCAGGAAGTGGCTGATATAGAGCCGGCAGCTTTCGCGGCTCGCTCCGACGAGTCGCTCGGCCATCTCCATCTGATGGAAGGACTGGTACCAGATGTGGTTGAGCCGATCGGGCGCGGCCATGCGCGGCCCGATGCCGGGATAGACGAAATCGAAGAAAAACAGTCCGGCGAGCCGCTCTGGCGCCTGCCTGCCCAAGGGCTGCATCACGGCGCCGCCGACATCATGGCCGACCACGGCGAATCGCTCGATGCCGAGCCCGTCCATCAGCGCCAGCATGTCCGCCGCGTGGCCATCCGGCCCGTAAGCCCCCTCCGGCTTGTCGCTGTCGCCAAAGCCGCGCAGGTCGGGCGCGATCAACATGAAACGGTCTGCCAGCCGCGCCATCACCGGCTCCCAGGTCAGCCAGAATTCCGGCCAACCATGCAGCAAAAGCAGCGGTTTGCCCCGGCCGGTGCGGACCAGGTGGAAATCGGCACCATTGGCCTTGATCGTGAGATGCTCCATGGCAGTTCCTCCTGAAGGCGAGAGCGTTTTCGAGCGAAGTGGACACCGGTTCGCGTCAAGAAAACGCGTCAAAACAAGAATCTGGAGCCCCGTTTCGATTCATCGGAACGGGGTTCGAGGACAGGGGATGAAAGAGGCAGCGGATTTTCCCCTTTCGCGCCTTGTCTGGCCCGCCATCCTCGCCTATTAACGCCCCCAACCACAGGGGCCCTGCTCCTTACTTGGCGCCTTCAGGAGAGGTGGCAGAGTGGTCGAATGCACCGCACTCGAAATGCGGCATAGGTGCAAGCCTATCGGGGGTTCGAATCCCTCCCTCTCCGCCATCTAACAGCGACGTGCGAAAACCCAGAAAAGCAGGGCAGTCCAAGAGCCTCTCGGTTCGGTGGTGAGTGCTGCGGTGGAGACCCGCTATCCGGCCAAATTGCCATCATCGCCGGGTCAATATCTTGCAAATGGGACGTTTGATCCGCGCGGAATGGCGCCACCCGCCAATAACCCCCTTGAGCGGCCTTGGCGACGAGATTGTCATTCAGATCCGATTTCGACTATCTCTGGTAGATGAAGGGCATCGGGGACAAGTGCTCGGTATTCATGGAGGCGACTATTGAGGGGACCGGTAGACGCCAAGGCCGGCACTGACGAGACGCCCGTCGAACGTCTTACGGAACTGCTCGACTATGTCGGACAGGTGATCAAGCTAGACGAACGAGCGACGTTCAGACTTTCCGAGTATCGCCTCGCCAATGGCCAGACCTTCACGTTCCATGAACATGAGTTTCACGCGCTTCCGGGCATAACTCACGATCTGACCGACGACGACGGCGCGATCTGGCTGAGCGCTGAGCGCCTGAAGCGGAACAATCCACCTGCGCCGCTCGATGGGTTGTCGCCATGGATCGAGCTTTCGCCGGATCCCGACAAGACGCCGGTGACGCGCGACCATGTGCTGATCACAGTCGGCAAGGCCGAGTGCGATGAATTCGTCGCCTCCGGTCGGGCCCGCGCGGAGGATTGCGCCGAGTCGTTTGCGATTGGCGCAAAGGGCCAATTCGATATCAGACTGCGGTTGGAAGACTGGCCCGAGATCGCCAACGAGATCGAAGGTTACATCTCGCAGTCTTGGCTACCGTGGTCGGTTGCCGAGAGGCCGCGAAGGCGCTCGATCGCGCTCTATCAGAAGCTTTTCGAGGTCGCACAGCTATCGGAGATGGGAGGCGCCGAACAGGCGATCGAACTGGTCTGGGGGATCGGCCTTTCACGCTGGATGTTCGAAGGCACGTTGATCGACCTTCCATTGATCGAGCGCCTGGTCGAGATCGAGATCGACGAAGGCGCTGCGGGCACAATCCGGGTTCGGCCCAGGCAAGCGCCGGCGACCGTGAACCTGAGGCCCTACGATGAATTGAAGATCGACGGCGTCCCCACGGCGCAGGATGCTGCACGCCGGGCGCTTGCGATGACGGACGATGAAGTCGGCGTAAGCCCGTTCGAGCGCGACACCTTCGAACTGGTTTTGCGTGCGTGCCAGACTAGGCTCGATCCGGAAGGCATCTACCTTCCCGATAGCGAGCGCATCGAGCCGACGGCGCCACCGCCGTCAGCGACGCAGAACCTCGTCGTCACCGACCGCTGGGTGTTGGTGGCGCGGAAGCGATCCGACAACTTCCTTCTTCAAGACATTGAGAATCTCAAGCGCGCAATCGAAGTATCGCCCGCCAACCTCCCGGGACCGTCACGGACGTTGGTGATGGGCCCGGCGCCGTCCAATTCCAATCGTTGGAGTGCGCTGCCAAGTTCCCTAGGAGGCGCGACCGGCCCTGCGGCGTCGGAAGAGCCGACCGCGCCGCTAGGCGACCTCTTCTTTCCGAAGCCGTTCAACGACGAACAGGTCGAGATCGTCAGGCGGCTGGAAAAGAACGACGGCGTCGTCGTCCAGGGTCCGCCGGGCACCGGAAAGACGCACACAATATCGAACATCATCTGTCACTATCTGGCGCTCGGGCGCCGCGTGCTCGTCGTATCCCATGGCGAGCCCGCACTATCTGTGCTTCGCGATCAATTGCCGGCAGAAGTCCGCGATCTGGCGATCAGCATTACGACGTCGGAAAAGGAGGGCTTCAAACAGCTCGAGGGAGCAGTTCGGCTGCTCCAATCTATCATCGAAAGTATCCACCCGGGTGAACAACTTCGATTGATAGGCGATCTCGAAACCGCGATCATTGGCATGCGCAATCGGATCGCCGTGATCGACGCCGAGATAGGTAGGTTCGCGGAGAAGCAGCTCTCATCTGTCCCCGGAAGCGACCTGCGGCCGGCCGAATTGGCCGCCGCCGTCGTCGCGAACGGTGACAAGTATTCATGGTTCGTCGATAGGCCGAACGTGTTTGCGGCGGACGCGAAGTGCACCGATGCCGACTTCGCACGGGTCCGGGAAGCGAGGCTCGCGCTTGGCGCACGTGTCGAGCATCTGCGCGTCGACCTGCCGTCGATATCGGATCTGCCCAGTGGCCGCGCGCTCGCCAATCTTCACCGCGATATCCAGCGTGCAGATGCACTGAACGCGGAAGCTGCGAAGGACGCATCCCTTGTTCTGCGGCTGCATTCCGTCGAAGCTCTCAAGAAAGCCGAGCGTGCGGCCGATGCGCTAGACGTTCTGGTCGAGGCCTGCCGTCATCTCGAGCGTTTTCCGTTCCTACGGCCAATCTGCACGGGCTCGCAATTCGACGAAAACGACCCGGCGATGCTGGCGCTGCGGTCGTTCTTGCCGGAGGCAAAGTCGGTCGTGGAGGAGCACGTCAGATATCTGCAGAAGCCGGTCACGGTGCAGGACGACGTGTCTCCAGAAATGCAGGATTTGATCGCGCGTGCCGCCGCCGGAGACAAGATCTTCGGTATGTTCGCCTTCAAGGAGAAGGCTCTTCGGCCTGCGATCGAGGCCATCCGAATACTGTCAAGTGCGCCGTCGAGCCCTGAAGAGTGGTCGCACGTCCGCGATTATGTGGCATGGCGCAGACGGTTCGCTGATCTGCGCCTGCAATGGAACGGACTGGCGCCAGAACTCGCGGCCAAGGGCGTGGGCATCGGAGCGCCTAGACAGCTGTCCGAACTGTCGGATGCGCTTGAGGGTGCCCTCATTCTCGCCCCGAGAATCCATGACAGCCTGCAGGTCGAGCTCCGCGACGTGGCCATCGGCGAAACGACAGGACTGTGGCCCGATGAGGCCAGGCTGCGAGCCATCCGCACGGCGCTCCGGAACGCCGTCGCGGCGGTGCGGCTCGCCGCCGCCCGGCAGGAAGTAGCGCGGCTCTCCGAGCTCTTCGGGGAAAGAGGGGGAAAGTTCGGTCGACTGGCGAAGTCGTTCATGGACGAGGTGGTCGGGCGCGGCGACCTTCCGGAAGCGCGTGTGGAAGAGACTTGGACGAAGCTCCTGCAGGCGATCGATGATCTGGCCCGTCACCGTTCACACTTCGAGACGCTGCGTGAAGGCGCGGACGATATCGAGGCGGCCGGCGCACCAGCCTGGGCCGCCAAGCTGTGCACCGAGGCTGTCTTGGATGGGCAAGATCGCCAAATGCCCGCCGATTGGCGCCAAGCATGGGACTGGGGCGCGGCTCAAGGCTACTTGTCATCGCTGAATCAAAGGGACCACGTCGGCCGCCTCGCGATCGAACGATCCAAGCTCGAAACGACGGTGGCGAAGAGCTTCGAACAGCTCGTCCGCGAGCGCACCTTCTACGCACTCGCGAGCTCGATGACGGGCCAGGTCCGCGCGGCCCTGATGATGTTCGCGACTGCCCTGAGAAAGGTCGGCAAAGGTACTGGCAAAGGTGCAATGCGCCATCGCCGCGACGCCCGCAAGGCGATGGCAGCCTGCTACGACGGGGTGCCGTGCTGGATCATGCCTTCCTGGCGCGTCGCCGAGCAGCTTCCAGGCGAGCTGGGCACCTTCGATCTCGTCATCATGGACGAGGCATCGCAGTCCGACATCAAGGAGGTGACGGCCCTTCTCCGTGGCCGTAAGATCCTTGTCGTGGGAGATGACAAGCAGGTCAGTCCGAGCGCGGCCTTCATCGACAATGCGAAGATCGAAAGGCTGGAGCGTACGTTCCTGACCAATCAACCATTCAAGACGCTGCTGCTGCCGGGGGCGTCTCTGTACGATCTCGCCAAGGTGATGTTTCCTGACAAGTTCGTCATGCTGCGCGAGCACTTCAGATGCGTCGAGCCGATCATCCGGTTCTCGACGCAGTTCTACACGGAAGCGCTCGTCCCGCTGCGAATTCCGACGACCCATGAGCGCATCGATCCTCCCTTGGTGGACATCTACGTTCCCGACGGCAAACGCACAGGCGACAAGGTCAACCTCCGGGAGGCGGAGGTAGTCGTGTCGGAGGTCTTCAAGATCATCGAGAGTCCGGCGCTTTCGAAGTTCGGCGACGGCGATCGCTGGCGAAGCATCGGCGTGATCTCCCTGATCGGCTCGAAGCAGGCAGCACTGATCAACCGGATGCTGCTCGATGCCGTCGGCGAAGAAGTCTATATGCGCCACCGGATCGCATGCGGCGACAGCGCGACATTCCAGGGCAACGAACGTGACATCGTCTTCCTTTCGATGGTCGCGGATCCGACGCACAAGCAGTCGCAGACGGCCCTGCACTTCGAGCAGCGCTTCAACGTCGCCATGTCCCGTGCACGGGATCGGCTCTACCTGGTGAGATCCGTCCGCGAGGAAGAACTCAAGCCCGAGGACTTGAAGACCAAGGTCCTTCGGCATTTCCGCGATCCCATGAAGGGCGGCCAGCGTCCCAAGGGTGATTTAGCATCTCTGTGCGATTCCGACTTCGAGCGGGCCATTCTCGGTCGGCTCCTGGACCGTGGATATCGCGTGATCCCGCAGTTGGGTGCCATGGGCTTCAAGATCGACCTGGTGGTCGAAGGCGTGGGCGATCGGCGGCTGGCGATCGAATGCGATGGCGACCAGTACCACGGCCCGGAGCGCTGGGCCGACGACATGTCGAGACAGCGCGTGCTGGAACGCGTCGGTTGGCGCTTCTGGCGTTGCTGGGCGTCCAGCTTCACCGTGGATCCAGATGGCTGCATGGCCGACCTTTTCCAGATGTTGGACGCGAACGGCATCCAGCCGGCTCCCGCCGAATATCTTCCGGAGCGTTACACCGAGCAGCGCGTCGCGGATGCGAAGTCCGGTGTAAAGCCAATACCGGACGAGGTCGGCGCGACCGCAAATACGCCCGATGGTGGCATCAAGATCGGCGACAGCATCGTCGTGCGGTATCTCGATGACAACAAGACGAGCAGCTTCGTTTTGAGCCGCGACCGGCACGATCCGGTGAACGGACTGGTCGGCGCGGAGACCACGCTCGGAAAGCAGATCCTCGGCTTCAACGAGGAAGACGAAATCGAGATCGAGGATGCCGGTCGAAGCCGGCGCGTGCTCATAGTGCGGGCGGCCAAGCAGAGTGCCAGCCTGCACTAGCGTCTATTCCCGCGACGGCGGACGCCGGAAGAATCGGATCATTGACAGAATACCCAGCTTGAGTTGGGAAATCGACCGCGAGTTCTTCGCGCCTTACCGGAAAGTGGCGTAATCGTTCGGTCACCAACTACACGCCTTGCAATGATGGCATCATGCCCCTGTTTTGCCCGACGGGTCAAACCACGCGCGACGTCAGCCGAAGCCCGCCCGACACTACGATCGCCGCTTATCTCTACGACGCTCCGAAAGCGGGAAGCCAGGAAGTGTCGCCAATAACGCGCTCCAGCACCGATTCGGCGTGCGTCATTCTCCGAATTTTGCCCGACGGGTAGACGATTCCGCCCCCGCGTAAGCCATTGATCTTGCAGCCCCCGGCTACTGTGCATGGGGTTGTTTTCGAGTTTTTTGTTGACCCGTCGTCGAAGGGCTAGGGTAATCGTCACGCCACCCCGGCTGGCCTCTCCAGATCGGATCACCACCCACAAGACGAGACCAACATGCAATCTTCCGGCAGCGGCTGGGGCAACGGGCTTCTCGGCGTCATCATCTTCAGCGGCTCGCTGCCGGCGACGCGGGTGGCGGTGGGCGGTTTCTCCGCGCTGTTCCTGACCTCGGTGCGCGCGCTCATCGCGGCGCTGATCGGCGTGGCCGTGCTCGGCCTGCTCCGTCAGGCGCGGCCGGCGCGCAAGGATCTCGTCTCGCTCGCCATCGTCGCCATCGGGGTCGTGGTCGGCTTCCCGCTGCTGACGGCGCTCGCGCTCCAGCACATCACCTCGGCGCATTCGATCGTCTTCATCGGGCTGCTGCCGCTGTCGACCGCGATCTTCGGCGTGCTGCGCGGCGGCGAGCGGCCGCAGCCGATGTTCTGGCTGTTCGCCGTGCTCGGCAGCGCCACGGTGGCGGGCTTTGCCCTCTCCAACGATGGCTCCGCGTCGCTCACCGGCGATCTGCTGATGGTCGCGGCGATCGTGCTGTGCGGGCTCGGCTATGCCGAAGGCGCCGCGCTGTCGCGTCGCCTCGGCGGCTGGCAGGTGATCTCCTGGGCGCTGCTGCTGTCGCTGCCGCTGATGGTGCCGGTCGCGGTCCTGACCTGGCCGTCGACCTGGAGCGGCGTCGGCGCGCCCGCCTGGATCGGGCTCGCCTACGTCTCGATCTTCAGCATGTTTGTCGGCTTCATCTTCTGGTATCGCGGGCTTGCGATCGGCGGCATCGCCCGCGTCGGCCAGTTGCAGCAGCTCCAGCCGTTCTTCGGCCTCGCGCTTGCCGGCCTGCTTCTGCACGAACCGGTCGCCTGGAGCATGATTGCGGCGACCGCGCTGGTGGTCGCCTGCGTCTTCTTCGCGCGGCGGTTTGCCTGAGGCCGCCTCACTCGCCTCCCATCACCGTCCGCGTTAACGTGCTCCGCGCAAACTTCTTCAGCGGCATCGGCTTGCCGAACAGAAAACCCTGCACGAGGTCGAAGCCGAGCTCGTTGGCGGCGACGAGGTCGGCGCGGCTCTCGACGCCCTCGGCGACGGCGTGCACGCCATAGCCATGTGAAAGCTCGACGATGTGGCGGCACACCGTGCGCTTGAGGCGATCAGTGCCGCTGCCGGTGACGAAGTGCCGGTCGGCCTTCAGCTTGATGAAGGGAATTTTGCCGAGGTCCATCAGCGACGGCCAGTTGGCGCCGAGATTGTCGATCGACAGGCCGATATTGTGCAGGCGCACTTCGCGGGCGACCTCGACGAGGAGATCGAGGTCGCGGATCGCTTCCTCGCTGTCGATCTCGATCGTCAGACCGCCGAACGCCGGATGCGTCGGCATGCGACGGCAGAGATCGCGCACGGCTTGCGGCTCCTTCAGATATGACGCCGGCAGGTTGATTGCGAGATCGACCGGGCTCTGCTGCTCCAGCAGATAGTGCCAGTCCTGCATGGCGCGCTCGATCACGAATTCGGAGAGGTCGCGCAGATGCGGGTCGTGCTCTTCAGGGATGAAATAGGCCGGCGGCACCACGCCCCAGGTCGGATGCCGCATCCGCACCAGCGCCTCGGCGCCGTTGCGGATCAGCGTGCGCGCGTCGATCTTGGGCTGGTACCAGAGCTCGAGCCAGCCGGCATGCAGGGCCTCGCCGACATGCACGGCCGGGCTCGGCGCCGGCTCCCCCGGCAGCAGCATCGCGACGCGCTCGCGCAACGTCTCCGCGGCAAAGGGCGTGGTGAGTGGCGGCAGCATCGCAAGGCCATATTCCTCGCCGACCTGCTGCACGGCCCTGACGATGATCGACTCGCGGGCGCCGACGGCCAGAACCTTGCCGTCGAATGCCTCGCGCACCAGCGTCTCCAGAAACGTGCCGGGCTCGATGCCGTCGGCGGCGATGCCGAGCAGGATCAGGTCGGGCAATTCGCGCGTCAGTATGGTTTGCAGCTCGTCGGCGCTGGCGCATTCGGTGGTGACGAAGCCGAGATCCTCCAGCACGTCCGCGAGAAAAGCGCGCAGATGGCGCTTGCCGTCGGCCACGCAGGCGCGCGGCGTCACCTTTCGCCGTCCGAAGGTTTTTGGCCTTCGTCCGGCGAGCTCAACAATTTCATCGTTCATCGCAAGCCACTCCCGTTCCGTGTCGGTGTGTTAGCGACGTGAGCAGTTTCAAATATGGAGGGCTTCAGCCGATTGTTGGATTATCTGGGTAACGTTAAAGCGGCCATCATGTCTAAAATTGTCCGGACCTCGTTGGCGAAGTTTTTACGTCTGCCCGCGCGTCGCGCGCAGCAGTGCGGCAATCACCGGAGATTTTCACGACGTGCAGTGCGGCGGTATGCACGTACACTGTCCTGCAATTGGACGAAGCCGCGCGCGCTTCGCCCCATTGAATAATGAGCTGCCTCAATTGGCCGTGGCCTTGTCGTGCTGGGCCATGCCGACCGCCTTGTAGTCGTAGGTCGGATAGAACTCGGTGCGGTAGGGACCCCACGCGGTGTCCTCGATGACGCGATTGACCTCGCGCAGCCGCGAGGCCGGCAGGCGCAGCGTGATCACCTGGCCGATGCCCATCATCACGTACCAGCTCACGACCTCGACGCCGGGTGGCGGAAACGCCTTGTGGAAGCCCTGCTTGTCGAGCTGCGCATTCAGCTCGTTCAACGGGCGGGACTGGTCGTGCTTGAAGAAGACCGTGAGCAGGACGGCGTTGTCAGCGGTCGGCGCGGCATTGCCTTGCGACGGCGAGGTCTGGGCCATTGTCGCCGATGTAAGCGCCAGCGCGCCCGCAAGGCACGCCACCATCGTCCATGTCAGTCGAGCCGGTCTCATCACGAACTCCTCTCTGTTGTTCTTGCCTGTTGTTCTTGCCACTTGCTCTTGCCGGTTGCTCTCTCAGATGGGTCGGAGGATAGGAGCGAGACCCGCGACCGGAGAACTCATTTTCGCGCGATGCGCGCATGTTCGTGGCTTCGCGCGTGACGGTTCTGCGACGATGCGGCCGGCTGCGCTGGCGCAAGTGTGAAGCACATCACATGCAGATTGCTGCAGCTGCGCTATTGCTCCGGGCAGCCGGTGGTGGGCTGTCGAGGATCGCAGCAATGACAACGCGGCGAATAATGTATTGGTGGTTCAGATTCGTGCTGTCAGGACGATTTCTCGATCGCTTCCTGACCCTGCCGCGCGCGCATTAGCGCGATATCAGGTTTGGCCGATCAGTTTGCGGAACGCGGCCGCGCCGTCCTCGATCGCATCGCGTCCCTTCCAGGCCAGATAGGACAGCTTTCCGCCGAGCGTGTCGTGGCTGCGCAGCCGGCGCGAGCCGAGAATGTGGCCGACATTGGAAGGGAAGCGGCTCACCTCGGCGGACACCAGCGCCGCGATCGCGTCCATCAATTGCTGGAGGCGAACGCCCCATTCGCAATGCTCGAGGCCGTCGATGCGCACCTTGAGCGCATATTCAGTGTCGTAGATCTCGGCGAGCAGGTCGCGTGCGACCAGCACCCGGTTGTGCCGGAGCGCGATGCGCAAGGCGAGGCGCTTGTCGTCGAGCCGGTCGAGCACCATGTGAACGACGCAGGCATAAGGCGTGGCGGCGATATCGGCGGCGCTCTTGCTCGCAGCCGGCCTGGTTGCAAGGCGCACCAATTGCCAGGGCGTCTTCAGCCGCCTCGCCAACAGCGCCAGCGCGAAGGGCAGCGCCTCGGGATGGGCCTTCTTGAAGGCGTCTAATCGCGCGGTGATCTGATCAACCAGGCCGTCGTCGAATTTCGCGATCTTCTCGGGCAGTTTTTCGTTGAACTTCGGCAGCGCGGCGCCGGCGCGCAGCACATGTTGCATCTTCTTCACGTCGTCGAAGGCGGTGCGCGACGCCGTGTATTGCGCGAGCTTGCCGCGCGCGAACTCGGTGCTCTCCACTGATGCGAGGGTGCTCTCGAGAACCTTGACGACCTTGGTCTGGAAGGTCGATGCGATCTTCAGCACCTCCTTCGGGTTGTTGGCGGCGACTTGGTCGTTGATCGCCTTGATGTAGTCGCGCGCCATGGTCGGCAGCAGGTCGCGACAGATCCACTCCCAGATCGGGGTGAGGGTGTTGCGCGAGATCCGCCCCATATTGGCATGCTCGGGCGCACCGTCGATCAGAAGCAACTCGAGCGGCGCGAAGAAATGGCGCGAGGGACTGGTGGCGCGCGCCTGGCTCGATCCGTCCTTGCGAAATTCGGCCCGCAGCTTGGACTGGATATCGGCCGCGCCCGGCATGTCGATGCCGCACAGCTCAAGCCGTTCGAGCTCGCTGAGCAGGCAGCTGCGCGACAGCGGCGTCAGCTTCTGCAGGAAGTCCGATAGCTGGTCGATCTCGTTCATGGCACGCAATCTTCCGCAACGATTCCAGCAGGCCTGCCGGCCCAATGCATGGAGGCATTTGCGCGCTCTCAATTGTGACATAGAGAAGCAAGTCGCCGTTAATTTATCCGTAAAATCCGGGGGCGCAGCTATACGGCGCGGATGTGATCGTTAAAGGGCCTGTGGCCCATCCGCCCACCATTTGGGCAGGTTTATCAACCAAGCATGTCAGGGGGCGATGCCGCACAAGCATAAAGTGTGCCTGCGCCGGCGTTTCAGCGCAAAACTGCCAAAATTACCGTAGTCTTACGGAGCAAAAAGTTAACCACAGATCGGCTTGGGTTCCGCTAAACGAGTGACATGGGGTCACAGAATGATACGGCCACTGATTCGCGGCCGTCGTACGAAAGCAGCGCTGCTCCAACTCAAGAGCTCGATTTCGTCCGCCTGAACGCCGTCCGTGCCAAGGCGGCCGACGAAATGGCCGCCGCCATCGCCCGCGAGCTCAACGGCCCCCTCACTGCGCTTCTGCTCTACATGGGCGAGATCAAGCATCACAGCGATCAGTTCGTACCGGTGACGGGCGACCGTGCCTATTTGCAGCGGGTGGTGGAGAATGCGCTGGCGCAGACCGAGCGGGTTTGTGGTCTGGTCAAGCAGCTTGCCGGTTCTCACAGGGGTGGCCTGCCGGTCGCGTCCAGGACCGAGGACGCCGGATCGAAGGCCGCGCGCGCGCCGCAGCCGCAGCGGGTGCCGAGCGCCGAAATCCTCGGCCTGTCAGGCCAGAAGCGGCTGACCAAGCGCGAGCGCGAGGTGCTGAGGCTGATCAGCGAGGGTTATTCGAACAAGCAGGGTGCGCTTCGAATGCAGATCAGTCCGCGCACCTTCGAGAGCCATCGCGCCGAGGCGATGCGCAAGCTCGGTGCGCGCAACACCGCGGACCTCGTCCGTGCGGCGCTGCTGCATTCGATCGACTGAAGGCTCTTGTGTCGTGCCGCCAGCGGGCGGCGAGGGCAGGCCCGAGAAAGCTCTCGAGGAAGCCCGGGACCCAGATCGCGCTCAGAAATAATCTTCAGCGAAGGGACGCGTGCGCGACGAGAGCCGCAGCGGCTTGAACTCTTCCTTCGGCGCGTTGGGAATGATCGTGATGGTCCAGCGGGGCGGCCTGCTCGATTCCTGCTCCAGCACCGAACGCACGAAGCCAGTCACCGTCGCCTCGCCGGCGGTCACCGTCGCCATCCGGCCGTTGAACTGTGCGATGCGGAAGCGGCGGACCTCTTTCTGGTCCGCGGTCTCGTAGGTGAACATGGAAACCCTCCTGGTTTCCGGCGACTATCGCCAACTATGATTAGCCTTCTGTGAAAATCGCAAACCGTAGAAGTACGGCGGGGATGCACGCCTGAGTGGTTAGGCTTGCGGCTCCTGCGCGCGCGCGGTGGCGTAGGCGGCGTCCATCAGGTCCAGGAGATCGCGAAATTCGGCGTCGCCGAGCCTCTCCGCGGTCTTCTCCAGCCGCAGCGCCAGCGCCGCGAGCCTGACATAGCCGAACGTTCCGGCCGCGCTCTTCAGCGAATGCGCTTCGCGCGCGATCCTGCCGTGGTGCTGCGCGAGCGAGAGCGTGCGGAACAGTTGCAGGCGCGCGCGGGTCTCGCTCCAGAACACGTCGCGCACTTCGCAGGCACCGTCCTCGCCGATCTCGCGCACCAGCGCCTGGTACGCGCCCGGCTCGCGCGCGGGCTCGGCATCGAGCGCTGTCTGCGCAGGCGCGACGGCTACTTCAAACATGGTCTTGCCTGCCTCGATCACGGTTGGTTTGCCGCCCGGCCCGTATCGGCGCGCGGCAGGCTTGTGTCTACGGCATCCAGATTTCAGTTCCGGTAGCAGGACGATGCGTGTTTGCAGGCCGGAATTAGCCGCCGGTTTACCACGCCGCGGCGCCGGTCAGCGCGGGCCGAGCAGCCGGTCATACTGCGCCTTCACAGTGGCGTAGCATTCGCACGCCGTCTGGCGCAGGCCGTCCAGGTTGAGGATCTGGATGTGTCCGCGGCTGTAGTGGATGAAATTGGCCTGCTGCAAGGTATTGGCGACCAGCGACACGCTGTTGCGCCGCGCGCCGATCATCTGGGCCATCGCCTCCTGGGTCAGCAGCAGCCGGTAGTCGCCGGAGAGATCATGGGTATGCAGCAGGCAGCGCGACAGCCGCGACTCCACCGGATGGGCGGCGTTGCAGCCCGCGGTCTGCTGCACCTGCGCGTAGACCGCCAGCCCGTGACGCGTGAGCAGCGTCCGCAGGCTGCTGCTCTGGTCGGCCGCGATGCGCAGCCGGTCGAGGTCCATCACGGACGCGGAGCCGGGAACCAGCACGATGGCCGTGTTCAGCGCGCAGGCGTCACCCATGGTCGAGAGCGTTCCGAGCAGGCTGTCGCGGCCGATCATGGCGACTTGGACATGCTCGCCCTTGGCGAGCTCCACCACCAGCGAGATGACGCCGCGATGGGGAAAGTAGGCGCGCTTGAGCGTCTCGCCGGCCTCGACCAGCACCGCGTCATGCGGCAGATCGCCCGTACGCAGGTGCGGGCGGATCAATTCATAATCGTCTGCCGACAGCGCGGACAAGAAACCGTTGGAGGAACGCACCATCGTTTCCAAAGCTGCCTCCCGTCTCCTAAAGCATGATCCGGAAAAGTGCGAAGCGGTTTTCCGAAAAGATCATGCTCAAACAACAACCTAAAGCGCGATGATGATTCATCCTCATCTCATCGCGCTTTAGACTTGCTGTCCGGGTAAGTTCCATCATGTTCCCGTCGGGATATATTGGCAATTGGGACAAGATGTCCGACCGCTGCGACGCCGCGTGCACGTCCGCATCCAGGATGATCGTGTCGCGCTTGTCACCGCACGACTCCTACCAGGCGCGAGTGGCTGGCCTTTACCGTCGAATAGCAGTCGCACGACGTGGTTTCCAGCGCCCGCGAGTCGATGATTTCGATTTGGCCGCGGGTGTAGTGAATGATGCCGGCGCGCTGGAGCGCATGCGCGACCTGGGAAATGGCGTTGCGCCGCACGCCCATCATCTGCGCCAGCGCCTCTTGTGTCAGCGGGAGGATTTGACTGTCGGACAGGTCACGGGCCCGCAAGAGCCAGCGCGCCAGCCGCGCCTCGACCGAGTGCAGCGTGTTGCACAGCAACGATTGCTGCGCATGCGCGAGCAGGGCCTGCTCATGGCGGACCATCAGGCTGCGAAACGGCATGCTTGCGGCAGCGACCGTCCGGAAAGCCGCGATTTCGAGCATGGACGCAGTCCCGGGGAACAGCACGACGGCGTCGGCCGGTGCGATGCCGTCGGCAAGCGCTGCGCCGCCGCCCACGACGCTGTCGCGGCCCAGCATCGCGACTTCGATTATCTGTCCTTCGGAAAGGCTGACCGTGATCGATACGGATCCGCCATGCGGGAAGTAAACGTATCTCACCGGGGCGCCCGCCTCGCCCAAGACAGATTCCCTGACCATTTCGACCCTGACGAGATGGGGGCGCAGCAGATTCAAATCGGCCGCGTCGAGCATTTGCAGCAACTGGTTGGGCGGGTGGCCGCTCGCGGTCATGCAGGTCGATCCGGCGCGTTCGAAGTGATCGGCGCCGCGTCCTGTTCGTCATTCAGTTGCGCGGCGGCCAGGTCATATTATACAGGTTGTGCGCCTTCCATATACCTGTTGGGGGCAGACAGGCCGGCGCATTTGCGGCGGAAGTAAGAATGGCACGCTGATTCGCTCATGAGCCTGCGCGCCAATCCTGTGAGGGTTGCGCAGGTAAAAGCGGCAAGGGGGCTTTCATGAGCCGGAAGCATTGCATCCGCGCTGCCACCGGACGTCGTTCGAGCCGCGCACCCTCGTTCGTTGGACGAGTGCTTACAGTCCTCAAACATTGCTTCGAACCACGGCGCCGCGTGGCCGCAGATTCCGCGTCCATCGTCTTCCCCGCTTCGCCAACGGCGTTTGCGACCGTCCATTTCTCGAGCAAAGGATGAAGGGTGTGCCCCACGGTTCAGTTATTGAATCGCCGAAACGGGAGGTTCAAGCGGGGACAGAATGTCTGCGCCATATTCTCATTGTCGACGACGACCCGATGGTATGCATGGCCATCGAGGTCTATCTCCAGCGCAACAATTTTCGGGTGACGATCGCCGGAGGAGGGGAAGCCGGACTTCGCGCCCTTGAACACGAACAGTTCGATCTGATGATCATCGATATCTTCATGCCGCACATGCGCGGGTTCGAATCGATCCGAATCTTTCACGAGCGGGCGCCGGCCGTTCCGCTGATCGCGATGTCCGGCTACGCTTTCGCAAATCTGAATTCGCCTGCTCCCGATTTCCTCCGGATGGCACTGGAGCTCGGTGCGGCGCGCTGTCTGCGCAAGCCGTTCACGCCGCACGCGCTGCTCGCCGCCATCAACGATTGTCTGGCGGAACACCGTCCCCACGGCGACCTTGCCTCGGCCGCGCGCCTGGGTTAGCGCGGCGCCGGCCGCGGCGGACGCGGGTAACCGTTCGTTTACCGCAAACGCGGATCTTGCGAATTGCGGCAAAGCAGCAAGCGACGGTGGCGAGAGCGCCCCGGATTGCAGGCGGCTCGGTTCGATTCCGCGAAGGCCATGCATATGGTCCTTCACGAGCAGGGCTTTCCTGCGCGCCTGGCCTCGCTGTTATCGGCACGTTTACCTACGCGTCTCGTCGTCGCGGCGTGGTGCCGGTTGTGCCGAAAACCGCTGGCGCATGCGGTCGACCGGCAAACTTGTCTTCAATATCCGTATTAGCACGGAGGATGAAATTAACGGGACCGTGAAAAGGGATGTCTAACGATCCAAGGTAGGGCTTCCGTCTATGCCAAGCGCGGCTCGGGTGTCGAGGTCCAGGTCAGTAAGGCGTAGCTCATGGATGATCTGTTGCGGGAGTTTTTGACGGAAACCAGCGAGAGCCTGGACACTGTCGACAATCAGCTGGTGAAGTTCGAGCAGGAGCCGAACAACGCCAAGATCCTGGATAACATCTTCCGCCTGGTCCACACCATCAAGGGCACCTGCGGCTTCCTCGGACTGCCGCGACTGGAAGCGCTGGCGCATGCCGGCGAGACGCTGATGGGCAAATTCCGTGACGGCATGCCGGTGACCGGGCAGGCGGTGACGGTGATCCTGTCCTCGATCGACCGCATCAAGGAAATTTTGGCCGGGCTGGAGGCGACCGAAGCCGAGCCCGAGGGCACCGACCGCGATCTCATCGACAAGCTGGAAGCGATGGTCGAGCAGGGCATGGCGGCCATGGCTGCCGGTGCTGCTGCTGCCGTGGCCGAAGCGCCGCCGCTGGTGCCGGAAGCGCCGGCTGCGGTGGAAGCCGCGCCCGCCAGCCAGGGTGCGCTGGCCGACCAGACCATGGAGCGCCCGCTCCGCCCCGGCGAAGTCTCGCTTGACGAGCTCGAGCGCGCCTTCCGCGAAACCGCGATCGAAGCGCCGACCCCCGTTGCCAAGGCTGAAGTCAAGGCCGAGCCCGCGCCGGCCGCTGAAGCCCCAGTGCCTGTTGCCAAGGAAGCCGCCAAGGAAGCTGCAAAACCCGCCAAGGAAAAGCCCGCCCCGAAGAAGTCGGCGGCCGACGAGACCGCCGTCGAGGGCGACCGCATCGCCAACCAGTCGATCCGCGTCAACGTGGATACGCTGGAGCATCTGATGACCATGGTCTCCGAGCTGGTCTTGACCCGCAACCAGCTTTTGGAGATCTCCCGCCGCAACGAGGACACCGAGTTCAAGGTGCCGCTGCAGCGGCTGTCCAACGTCACCGCCGAGCTGCAGGAGGGCGTCATGAAGACGCGCATGCAGCCGATCGGCAATGCCTGGCAGAAGCTGCCCCGCATCGTCCGCGACCTCTCGAGCGAACTCGGCAAGCAGATCGAGCTGGAGATGCACGGCGCCGACACCGAGCTCGACCGCCAGGTGCTCGACCTGATCAAGGACCCGCTCACCCACATGGTGCGCAACTCCGCCGACCATGGCCTGGAGACCCCGGCCGAGCGTCTCGCCGGCGGCAAGGGCGAGCAGGGCACCATCCGCCTGTCCGCCTATCACGAGGGCGGCCACATCATCATCTGCATCGCCGACAACGGCCGCGGCCTCAACACCGACAGGATCAAGGCCAAGGCGATCTCGTCAGGTCTCGTCACCGAGGCCGAGCTCGAGAAGATGAGCGAAGCCCAGATCCACAAGTTCATCTTCGCGCCGGGCTTCTCCACCGCGGCCGCCGTCACCTCGGTGTCGGGGCGCGGCGTCGGCATGGACGTGGTGCGCACCAATATCGACCAGATCGGCGGCACCATCGACATCAAGTCGGTGGCCGGCGAAGGCTCCTCCGTCACCATCAAGATTCCGCTGACGCTGGCCATCGTCTCGGCGCTGATCGTGGAAGCCGCCGGCGACCGCTTCGCCATCCCGCAGCTCGCCGTGGTCGAGCTGGTGCGGGCCCGCGCCAACTCAGAGCACCGCATCGAGCGCA